>NZ_JARFVE010000001.1:0-29633 GCF_029194105.1 Rhizobium mulingense
AACAACGGCACCTGGACCTTCACGCCTGACGCCAACTACAACGGCCCGGTCAGCCTCAGCTACACCGTCACCGACGGCCACGGCGGCAGTGTGCCGGCAAGCCAGAGCTTCGCGCTGGCGGCGGTCAACGATGCTCCGACGGCGGTTGTGTTGTCGAACACGGTCACGTCGACGCCCGAAAATGGCGGCGTGATCAAAGTTGCCGATATCGCGGTCACAGATGTCGATTCCGGAAACAACGTGTTGTCGCTGTCTGGAAGTGACGTCGCGTCATTCACAATCCTGAACGGGGCGCTGTACTTCAACGGCGGCGCGGACTTCGAAGCGAAGACCAGCTACGACGTGACCGTGAACGTGAATGATCCGACGGTCGGCGGCACGCCGGATGCCTCGCATAATTTCCATCTCGGCATCATCGACGTGGTCGAAAGCGACAGCGATACGAGCAATGACCACGATACGGACACAGCGACCGCCACAACGACAAATTGGGGCGAAACCAACGGTATCGATATTAAGGTCGGAAATGCGGCCGACAATACAATCAGCGGCGGCAACTCTGGTGATACGCTTTATGGCCAGGCAGGCAACGACACGCTGAATGGAAATAACGGCGCCGATGCGCTCTACGGCCAGGCGGGCAACGACATACTGATCGGAAGCCAAGGCCTGGACACGTTGTACGGGGGCTCCGGCAACGACACGCTCAATGGCAGCGGCGAGCAGGATGACCTTTGGGGTGGCTCCGGCAATGACACATTTGTGTTTACCTTGGCGGGCGACAGCACGTCAGGCGCCCCGGACACGATCCATGACTTCCACCATGGGTTTGACAAGATCGATGTGAGCGCGCTCGACGCATATACGCTCAACCCCAACACCCCAGGCGATCAAGCCTTCGCCTGGAGTGGAACGACGGCCACGACCCACAGTGCCTGGTACACGGAAAGCGGCGGCAACACGATCCTTCACTTCGATACCAACGGAGACGCGAATACCGACGAAACCACGATCGTCTTGACAGGCACAAACCTGGGCTTGACGAGTTCGGATTTCATCCTCTGATCACAACGGCGGCCGCTTTCGGGCCACGTCGTCACCGCGGCGGTTTCATCGCGGTGGCGGGCCCACAGCCGATCTTTTCGATCAGTGCGGCGGAAGCAAGGTAAAAGCCGCCTGCGGTACTGTGAAAGAAGAAGTATCATGTTTGCTTTCCTGAACCTGGGTGTTTTCGGCGGTCTCGTTGCCGCGAGCTTCGTCATCAACTTGCTGGCGCTGACCGCGCCGCTGTTCATGCTGCAGATCTACGACCGGGTTCTGGCGAGCGGAAGCGTTCCGACGCTGGTCGGCCTCGGTGTTCTCGCGCTCTGGCTTTACGGTTTTCAGGCGGCGCTTGACATCCTTCGCTCGCGCATCCTGCTGCGCATCGGCGAGCGCTTCGACCGGCAACTTTCGGACCGGGTGCATGCGGCGGTGACGCGCCTGCCGCTCATCGCCCGCATGCCCGGCGACGGCCTGCAGCCGCTGCGCGATCTCGATAATGTGCGAGGCTTCCTGTCGGGCGCCGGCCCGACGGCGCTCTTCGATCTTCCGTGGATCCCGCTCTATCTCGGCGTCTGCTTCATCTTTCATTTCTGGCTCGGCATCACGGCGCTGGCCGGGGCGATCGTGCTGGTGTCGCTGACGCTGCTGACGAACATCCTTTCGCAGAATGCAATCAAGGAGGTGACGGCCCACAACATGGCCCGCAACGGGCTGATGGAAGCCGCTCGCCGCAATGCCGAGGTCGTCCATGCGATGGGTCTTTCGCGCCGGATTGGCGCGCGCTGGCAAAAAGCCAATTCCGATTATCTCAAGGCGAACCGCCGGGCGGGCGATGTCACGGGCGGCCTTGGCGGCCTTGCCAAGGCGCTGCGCGCCATCCTGCAATCGGCGATCCTCGGCGTCGGCGCATGGCTGGTCATCAATCAAGTCGCGACGCCCGGCGTGATGACCGCCGCTTCGATCATGATGGGGCGTGCACTTGCCCCGGTCGATCTCGCCATCACCAACTGGAAGCCCTTCCTCATGGCGCGGCAGAGCTGGGCCCGGCTGCAGGACATGCTGAAGAAGATGCCGGAACAACGGTCGGCGCTGCCGCTGCCGAAGCCGGTGCGGGAGCTGCGCGCCGAAGATCTCACCATCGTTCCTCCGGGCGAACGCAAGCCGAATGTCGCCGGCCTCGGCTTTGTCATGGAGCGCGGAACCGCACTCGGCATCATAGGGCCGTCCGGCTCGGGCAAGTCGAGCCTCGCAAGGGTGCTGGTCGGGGCATGGGCGCCGGCGGGCGGGAATGTCCGCCTTGACGGGGCCAGCCTCGACCATTGGGACAATCAGGCGCTTGGCCGCCATATCGGCTATCTGCCGCAGGGCGTGGAACTGTTCGACGGCACGATCGCCGAGAACATCGCCCGGTTCGAGGATGATCCCGATCCGGAGGCGATCGTGGCAGCGGCGAAAGCGGCGGGCGCGCACGAATTGATCCTTTCCTTCGCGAAGGGCTATGAGACTTGCATCGGCGAAGGCGGCTCGGCGCTGTCGGCCGGTCAACGCCAGCGTATCGGCATCGCCCGCGCGCTTTATGGCGATCCCTTCCTCGTGGTGATGGATGAGCCGAACGCCAACCTCGACGCCGAGGGCGAGGCAGCCGTGGTCAGGGCCATCGTCTCGGTTCGCGAGCGCGGCGGCATCGCGATCGTCGTCGCGCACCGGCCGAGCGCGATCAGCGTCGTCGACAAGGTGCTGATGATGGAGGGTGGCCGCCAGCGCGCCTTCGGTCCGAAAGACGAGGTGCTGTCAAAAGTTCTGCAGGTGGCTCCTGCTCCGGCAAGGGGCCGCGCAGAGGCAGGAAACAGGCTCCAGACGAATACGGCACGCAGACAGCTTGGAACGCTTGAAACAAAATGACGATGGAGTGATCCATGACCGGGATTGACAGGGACGGCGGCCTTTCCGCTTCCATTCGCCGGCACTTGCTCGGCAGCCTCGTGGTGTGTGGCGGCCTTGTCGTCGGCGTTGGCGGGTGGGCATCGACGACGGACCTCGCCGGAGCCGTGGTGGCATCCGGGAGCTTCGTGGTCGACTCCTATGTGAAGAAGGTTCAGCATCCGACCGGCGGCGTGGTCGGTGAAATCCTGGTTCACGAGGGATCGGAGGTGACAGCCGGCGACGTGGTGCTGAGGCTCGACGCCACGGCGACGCGCGCCAATCTGGCGATCGTCACGCGACGGCTGGATGAATTCCAGGCGCGCTTCGCCCGGCTCGAGGCCGAACGCGACGACCTGCTAGCGATCATGTTCCCCGACAGCCTGCTGACCCGGCGCGACGACCCGGAAATCGCCGCGATCCTGCGCGGAGAGGAACGGCTCTTCGCTATCCGCCGCGAGGCGCTGCGAAGCAAGACAGCGCAACTGCGCGAACGCGTTCTTCAGTACCAGCACGAGATCGAGGGCGTGAAGGCGCAGGAGATCGCCTATAGCGAGGGCATCGAGGTGCTCGACAAGGAAATCGCCTCCCTCACCTCCCTGCGGATACAGGGTGCGGTGTCGGACCAGCGGCTCAACGGCCTCAAGACCCAGCGCGCCACCTTCGGCGGGGACCGCGGCGAGCAGATCGCCGCTCAGGCGCAGGCTGCCGGCCGCATCACCGAGACGAACCTCCAGATTCTCCAGGTCGACCAGGATCTGAAGGCCGAGGTCGGACGGGAGCTGCGCGATACGCAGGCGCAGATCGGCGAGTACGTCGAGCGCAAGATTGCCGCCGAGGACGATCTGAAGCGCACCGACATCGTCGCTCCGCAGTCCGGCATCGTCCATTCGCTCCAAGCGCACACGATCGGCGGCGTCCTGACGCCCGCCGATCCGATCATGCTGGTCGTGCCGGAAAATGACGACCTGGCGCTGGAGGTGCGGATCGCGCCGAAGGACATCGATCAACTCCAGATCGGCCAGAGGGCGGTGCTGCGCATGTCGGCCTTCAACCAGCGCACCACGCCGGAGCTGAATGGCCATGTCAGCCTCATCGCCGCCGACCTCACCACCGACCAGCGCAGCGGGCTTTCCTACTATCTCGTGCGTATAGCGGTGCCGCCTGAAGAACTGAAGAAGCTGGATGGCCTGACGGTGCTGCCGGGCATGCCGGCCGAGGCCTTCATCCAGACCAGCGAGCGTACCGCGCTGTCCTATCTGGTCAAACCGCTCACCGACCAGATCAACCGCGCCTTCCGGGATGAATAGGGTGAGCGACTACTCCGGCACCTGAACCAGACTAAACGGTAAATCCTTCCGCAATGACCGCTTGGGGCAGATTGCGGTTATCGAAACCCCTGCGGCTGACCGGAAGCGGACATCGTGGCGTCTTAAACTTTCTCTATTTCTGCCGCGATTCAATCATCGCCGCCAGGGATCTATCGCCAATGGGATGGGAAGCACTCGGACAATGGGGTAAAGACGCGGTTCGCATCGAACGCCTGATGGGTGGAGTTGCCAACGACGTGTGGAGCGTTCGTGTCTACGGGCAGATCGCGGTCGGTCGTCTCGGCCGCAGGACCGACGCCGATCTCGCGTGGGAAACCGAGCTGATCCAATACCTCGACAATGAAGGCATGCGCGTTCCAGTGCCGATCCCGACGACTGACGGCCGGCTGTTCGTGGACGGTCTGGTGGTGATGAAATACATGGAGGGCGGACCGCCCGAGACGCAGTCCGACTGGCGTCGCGTGGCCGACACGCTCCGCGAGCTGCATCGGCTGACACAGGGCTGGCCGCAGCGCCCAGGCTGGCGATCGTCGACCGACCTCCTGCACGCCGAGACCGGAACGAGGATCAACCTTGCCGCGATGCCGCCCGAGGGCGTTATTCGATGTCGAGCAGCGTGGGCGCGGCTCATCGGACGTCAGACATGCGTGGTCCACGGCAACCCCAACAGCCCCGGCAACGTCCGCGTGACCGCCGATGGGGTCGCGTTGATCGACTGGGACGAGTCACATGTCGACGTTCCCGACCTCGACCTGGTGCTGCCCGGCAACGCCGCCGGTCTCGACGACGGCACGCACGACATCGCCGCGCAAGCGTCAGCCGCATGGGAAGCCGCCGTCTGCTGGCAGGACGACTATGCCGTCAAGCGGCTCGCCGAAGTTCGAGCGGTCTGAGCAGTTTCGGCGGATCGATGGGCGGGATCATGTCGGGACCTCCAGCGATCGCATTGCGCCAAGGGGGGAAGGCAATATTCCGTCGGCACGGGAACAAGAAGCTCAGCCGATCGCAAGTTTGGTGGGCCGTGCGGAGGTGCTGATAACACAGCCATGCACTTCGATACCAACGGGGACGCGAATACCGACGAAATGACGATCGTCTTGACTGGCACAAACCTGGGCTTGACGGATTCGGATCTCATCCTCTGATCAACGGCGGCCGGCTTTCCGGGCATGTCGCCACCGCGGGTTCATCGCGGTGGCGACCCACAGTCGATCTTTTCGATCACCACGACGGAAACACGGTAAAAGCCGCCTGCGGTAGCGACCGATATACGGCGCGAAGCGGTCGTAAAGGCCTAAGTTGCAGTCGCGCCGTCAGCGGACATCGTGCTATGAACTGTACTGAAGCGTTGCAGGATCCCGCCCGAAAACAGGCGGTGGGCTCTCGATCACCCGGCCCTTTCGCCTAAAGTGATTACGAAGGAAAGGTTGCGCCTGGGGATGAACCGGCGCATAACCACCCTATCGTGGCCAACCTTTCACGGGCGGCTCCGACTGGAAGTGACACAGCTTCCGCCCCAACGTGAAAGGACGAACCATGTTTGGCTACGTCCGAACCCGCCTTCGAAAACCATTGGGACTGTCAATCGTCGAGGGAAACTTCGACGGCTCCGTCGCCAAGCGCGATCACGGCCCAAAATCTCTGTCCAGGCTTCGCTTCATGATGTACGGCGAGGGAACCGGAAGCGACAGCGATCTTCTCAAAATTGCACGAGCCAACTGAAGACGCAGCGATAGGCTTATCCTGACCAGCCGAGAGTTTCGACGGTAGTCGAAAGCAGCGTGGGCTCTGAGTATGGCTCACGCTGCAGCACCCCTTTTCATTCGCTGCTCTTTCTCTCTTCCAATTCTAGGCGCGATGCTCGACTTGGCGGCCAGAGATCACGTCGATGGACAGGCTAAAAAAGATCGGGCTGCCGCTATCTCCGTCTTCGCCGGCGCTGAGTTCGAAGGATCCGGGTTCCCACCAGAATGGCCGCTTCTCTAGCAAGGACCATGCATGGAGGCGTTCGTTGCGCCTCGCAGGAATGTCCGGCAGTTCGTCGAAACGGCCCTGAACCAGAACGCTTTTCCACATTCTGTCCTTCTCCATCTCTTCCACCTGAAGACAGGCAAAGGGGATTATTCGAAGCTGGTCTACCTTCTGTCCGGGCATCGAGAACAGGAAGACTTTACGCGAGTCATAGGCGTAGTGGACCGGAACGACATAGGGATATTGCTCGCCCATGCTTGCGAGGTGGCCAAACGTGTGGCTTGCCAAGAACGTGATGCAGGCGTCATCGCTCATTTCCCGCAGTTCCATCTCGACCTCCCGCCCCTGAAAAGATTCTCTAACGTCACGACTTGGCGTCCAGCGCGGCTTCAATCCTGATCACGCGATCGATGATACGGCGCTTGCGATCGTAAAGTCGCACCAGCAGCTCATTGTCCGCGTCCACGGACTTTCCGTTGTCGTGCGACCTCCTGACGATCGTTTCCTGCCTGCACAGGAGCTCATCGACCTTCACTG
Source organism: Rhizobium mulingense (assembly GCF_029194105.1). NCBI lineage: Bacteria > Pseudomonadati > Pseudomonadota > Alphaproteobacteria > Hyphomicrobiales > Rhizobiaceae > Rhizobium > Rhizobium mulingense. The sequence continues at coordinate 6,804 of NZ_JARFVE010000001.1, forward strand.
CTTTTCCCCTGAAATAGGAGATCTCTTAGGTGGTACCGTGCTCGCTGCATGGACGTTGCTACCAATCATTTTTTGGAATGCATTTTGGCATCAGAGATCCTGGACGGCGCAGGCAGGGCCAAGGGAGGCATCCTGTCACCTTGCTATGACAGCCGAGAGATCAACCTGGGTGACGAATGGAGGGCGATCCGGCCTGAGCAGAATCGCGACAGGTCGAGATCCAACGGTTGCGCCGCGTTTACGCCGGTTGCCCTTACCTCCCAGTGTCGAACTCGAGCTTCAAGCCGTCGCGATCATAGCACGAAACTCTGCCGTTGTGGTCTCTATTCGAATACGCGCATGGCAGCTTGAGGGCGACAGTGGAAGTACGACTGCAATCGAAGGGCGCGCTCGGCTGCATCCGCCGCCATGCGGCTTCGCCCTGCGGCTCTCGCTCCTCTGTCTAGACATCAAACGACGTTTCTTTGAACGCTGGAGCCACGGCCGCGGCACGGGACGGACGAGGCTGGCCGGAATATTATGTCGGCGCGGGAACAAGAAGCTCAGCCGATCGTAAGTATTGTGGGCCGTGCGGAGGTGCTAGTAACACAGCCATGCACTTCGATACTCTGTGCGGCCCGCCCCTCGAAACCCGGCCAACCCGATCTCCGCCGCACCTTTCAACCTCGCCGTAGCCATAGCAGCTGCTGCCGCGGCGTCAGGCGCAGATGTTGCGTGAGAGCGCGGGAAAGCAGCACGGAAGTTGCCCATCGGCCACTCGGCCGCCCTCTGCCTCACCTCACCGGATGTCAGTCTCTTCGCTGACGCCGACCCGGTGGCGGTAGACCATTTCCCAGCCTTTCCAGCCGTTGAACAAAAGCAGCGCAACGGCGAGCAGAGACAGCACCAGCCCGGTCGGCACGATGAAATCGGGGCCTTGCACGAGCCGGCGCCAGAGGCTGACGGCTTCGATCAGAACGACGACGACATTGCCGATCATGTGGAGCCAGGCATCCCGCAAGGCGCGGATGCGGCTGTCGCCCAAAAAGTCGGTCAGTCCGGCGAGTGCTGCCAGTGCCGCCATAACGAGGCCGGCTGCAAGCATCCAGTTCGACGCGGCCGGCCAGAACGGGTTGTCGGATTGGCTGTGAACGATATCGGTGGCCAGCGTTCCGGCGAAGAAGGCGACCGGGAACGGGATCAACATCGGATGAATCGGATGGCCGGCAATGCTCAATGTGCTTTTCGGGTTCATGGGGTGCCTCCGACGGTTTCAGCTGTGCGCTCCCTAACAATCGAAGGCGTCGTTGGTTCCCGGCCTGTCGCGGGTTTGCAGGCGCCGCCTCCTGCCGATGGACCTCCCAACCTGCGTTGCGCCTCTTGCCGGTAGCCCTCCCGACCTCCGTTGCGCCTCTTGCCGATCGCCCTCGCCACCCTCCGTCATTCCAGGCCTTGACTGGAATCCATGGCAGCACTCGGCGAGGCCGGCATGGGTCCTCGGGTCAAGGCCGAGGACGACGGAGGGTGGGGTGAGTTCCATGGCAAATCCAGCGATGGCGAGGCGACGGCGTTGCGCTTCTTGCCGACGGACCTCCCAGCCTCTGTTGCGCCTCTTGCCGGTAGCCCTCCCGACCTCCGTGCGCCTCTTGCCGATCGCCCTCGCCACCCTCCGTCATTCCAGGCCTTGAGCCTGGAATCCATGGCAGCACTCGGCGAGGCCGGATGGGCCCTCGGGTCAAGCCTGAGGACGACGGAGGGTGGGGTGAGCTCCGTGGCAAATCCATCGATGGCGAGGGAATAGCGAAGGAGTTTGCGCCTCCTGCCGATGGACCTCCTAGCCTCCGTTGCGCCTCTTGCCGGTAGCCCTTCCGACCTCCGTTGCCCGTCCTGCCGATCGCCCTCGCCACCCTCGGTCATTCAAGGCCTTGAGCCTGGAATCCATGGCAGCACTCGGCGAGGCCGGCATGGGTCCTCGGGTCAAGCCCGAGGACGACGGAGGGTGGGGTGAGCTCCGTGGCAAATCCAATGATGGGAAGGCATAAGCGACGGCGTTGCGCTTCTTACCGACGGACCTCCCAACCGCCGTTGCGCCTCTTGCCGGTAGCCCTCCGACCTCCGTTGCGCCTCTTGCGAGTAGCCCTCCCGACCTCCGTGCGCCTCCTGCCGATCGCCCTCGCCACCCCTCCGTCATTCCAGGCCTTGAGCCTGGAATCCATGACCGCAGTCGAGGGAGGCCGGCATGGGTCCTCGGGTCAAGCCCGAGGACGACGGAGGGTGGGGTGGGCTCCAGCGGGAAACCGGAGGCGCGTTGATGACCTCCGCCCTCACCCGCCCTTCGATTTCCGCAGCGCGATCAGCCCGCGCCGCAGCCACAGCAATTGCTGCGGCGGCATGTGGCGCAGATGGTCGTAGTCCATCACGGCCACATTATAGACGGTGCTACGCACCTGCGGGCCGTCCTCGCAGGCAAGCAGGATCGCCTGCAGCGCCATCATGCGGTTGCTGGCCTTGCGGGCGCGCTCGGCGAGGCTTTCGGTCACCTCGCCTTCATGGCCTTTGACGGCAAAAAGCGATTGCGCCCTCGGGCTCGGGGCCGGGATGCCTGTTGTCTTGTGGTAGCGGGCCATGGCTTCGGCATAGTCGTCGCCGGTCTGGCGCTGCTCGTCGGTGATGACGCCATCGAGGAACATGCGGCCGAGGGTATAGCCGGCATAGGGGCTCCTGACCGTCTCGTCATCAACCGTCCTGCTGAAGCCGTGGATGCGCCGGCGGGCGGCGACCGCGACGCTGACATTGTCCTTCTCGGTCTCGAAAGGCTTGATCTTGCCGCAGGGGAAACGCTCGACATTGGCCTTGCGCGGCCGGCCGGCGCCTTTGTTTACCCGCTGTATCTTCACCTTGGTGGCCTTGCCGCCCATCTGATGTCCATCCTATCGAATGATGCCGTTTCGGAGTGCTGCGGCGACCAGGGCGGTCTCCTTGAAGACGCCGAGCTTCGCCTTGGCGTTGGCGATGTGGGTGTTGACGGTGATCGGCGAGATGCCGAGGATGGCGCCGATCTCGGCGGCGGTCTTGCCTGCCGCCATCCAGCCGATGATTTCGCGCTCGCGCGGGGTGACGGCGCTCATGGCGCCGGCCCGTCGATGGTCGGCACGCGCGGCATCGTCACATGGGCGCCCGACAGCGTCACCCGCGTCACCCGGTCGGGATGGCGGATCGGCGCGGGAGCTTCAACGCCGGGCAGCGGCTTGCGCCCATCCTGGCGCGAGGGAAACCGGTCGCGGTTGCGATGCGCCATGTTGATGACGGTGTTCTTCTTCGAGCCGAATAGCTCGGCGATCTCTCGTGCCGAGAAGCCCGCCTGCCAGAATTTCTGCGCCTCGGCGATCTTGTCTTCGGTCCAGAACAGGTCTCTCATCCCATTGTCTCCTGTGCGTCTCGTGCGGCCCTTGCGATGAGCGGGTTGTCGGGAAACATGTCTGCGAGCTTTCGCCTGGCGTTCAGGCTGCCGTTCGCCGCCTGTCTCAGCAGCTGCATCTTGTAGGCCGCGACCTTTGGCTGCGGCGGTTCGGGCTGCACCTCGATCGGCGGGCGGCTTTCCCTGGCGATCACCGCCTGCTGCTGGCGGGCCACTTCGGCAAAGCTCGCCGCACTCGGGGCGAAGGCGCGGTTATGGTCCCTGACCTTGCCGGAGAGGAACAGCTTGGCGGCGCGCCAGACTGCCTCGGCCGGAATGCCGTCGATGGCGACGAGATAGGCGCGGATCTGCATGTCGGGATCAGTGCCGGCGGAGGCCGGAAAGCCCGAAAGCATCCCCGCTATGATCGTCACCGGAGAGGAAATCTCTTGCGGCATCGACCAATGTCCTTCTGCCCGTGTTTGCATCACTCGATCCCGCTTCCCTCGCCTTCTCATTGAAATACCAGTCGGATTTGATCGCCCGCCAGCCGCGCAGGATTTGCATCTCGGCGGCGTCGACCGGATTGCCGGTCTTCAGATATTCCTTGACCTGGATCTTCGCCGCGTAAGCCGTCAGCGGCTTCTTCAGCGTGCGGCTGCGATGCTCGATGATCGCCGCCGCCAGTTCCGGCCCCAGCACGGGGCTGAGGATCTCCATGATGTCCTTGTTCATCGCTTCCTTTTCCATGCGCATCCCTTTCCGCTCGCCCACTCAGACCGGCAGCCGGCGTCGCGCGCCGGCAAAGCCGACCGGGGCGCCCGGCCTGACGGCGCGGCCGGCAAACCGCCGGACCTTGCCGGCGGAATAATCGTCTTGGGCGGTATCGCCCTTCTCGGCACTGCGCAGCCGATGGATCTCCGTTTCCACGGCCGGCACCGACACCCCAAGAATGGCTGCGATTTCGATATAGTCGCGGCCGGAGCGGAAGAGCTCGAGGGCGTTCATGTGGGTGCCTTGACAGGCTGGAGCGATGTTCATCGCTTGATCCTCTTTGCCTCGGACGCGGGGCCGGATGTTCCCGGCAAAGCGGGCCTGGCCGTGTTTCATTTTCAAATTCGTTGCTGACATCAGGAGCCTGCTTTGTTGCGGAAGCGAGGGCTCCGGTCGCCGTCTCAGGGCTGGCGCCCTATGGCCGCGACGAGTCGCGTCCTGGAGATGCCGGCGTCGCCGAGGGAGGGCGACGACGCCGGCGACCGATAGCCGTCAGGGAGGAGTGAGGCTGTCGGATCCGGTGATCGGCAAGGAAGAGGGCAGGATCGTCGTCTGCCGCATCTCTTCCGGGTTGGTCTGCCGGCCGCAATTTTCGCAATGGCGCTCGATCACCTCGGCGATCGATAGCGCTCTGCCGCATTTCGGGCAGCCGGTGTAGCGGGCGCCCGGGTGATCGGCGAAACCCGAAAGCCGGGGCCGGTTGTTGATGTAATCAGTGCCTGTCATGGGCATAAGGGTACGTAAAATACCTCGCACGTCAAGCGATTTAGGGGATTACATGTACCTTTTTTTAGGGTATAATTTATATCATGTTGAAAGATCAGGAACAATTTGAGCGCGAAGAACGCGCAAAGCGTCTGGTCATGGCCAGGAAGAACGCTGGCTTTGCCGGGCCGAAGGCGATCGTCGATCGTTTCGGCTGGAACGCCAATGTCTACAAGGCGCATGAGTCCGGCCGGAACGGCTTCGGCATTGCCGACGCGAAGAAATATGCCAAGGCGTTCAAGGTCAATCTCAACTGGCTGCAGTTCGGAACCGGCGACGCGCTCGATCCGGAAGAGCGGCCGGTCTCCGTCGCCGACGTGCCGAAGATCTCCTGGGTCAGCGCCGGCCAGCTGACCGACCAGGCGCCGATTACCGACTTTTCGGAATTCCCGACCGTCGCCGCGCTCGATCTGCCGGACGGCGATTGGATCGCGCTCGAGGTCGAGGGCAATTCAATGAACAAGATCTCGCCGCCGGGCTCGATCATTTTCGTCAACCGCCGCGACAAGCGCCTGGCGCCGAACGCGCTTTATGTCGTCGCCGACGAGACGGGGGCTGCGACCTACAAACGCTACCGCCCGAACGACAATCCGCCCTTCCAGCCGGCCTCCTACGAGGATGTGCCGCCGCCACAATTCCAGGGCGCCGTCACCATCATCGGCCGCGTGCGCCGCTCGGTGATCGAGATGTGAACGTCCCGGATTTCTCGAAAACTCGAATCTGTTCCAAGACATAGAACTCACCGCTCCAGCAGAACGCCAGGCTCTTCCGAAATAGAATCAAGATGATCCGCCCGTCGTCACGCGCCGGCGGAATTCGCTTCCATATCGCCACGCCCGCCGTGCCGATCATCGCTTTCGACGCTGCGCGGGCGATGCCGCATCGAGCCGAGCTTCGCCTCGAAAATCGAGGGCATCGAAACCGGCTCGGCCGGCATCGCGCCCAAACCCGTTCGACGCCTTGCGAAGCTGCCTGGGGAAACGGGAGGTTGAGCGCCCGGGAGCAAATCTGAAGGATCGCGATGCAGCCGAGCGGACATGCCGCCCGCGCGCCCGTGGTATCCTCATCTCTTTCACTCCTTCCCTCTTCCATCTCTTTCCCGTTCCTGAAGGCTGGTGAGGGAGGGTTCCGGCCAAAGCTTCCCCCTACCCATGAGCAAAGCCCATGAAGCCGGGAGAGCATTGGCCATGTCCTGAAGGCCGGAGCCGGGATGGGACACGTGCCAGAGGGGCCATTCGCTTCGCCCTCGTCCTGATTTTCTGACAGCGCACTTAAGGACTTTCGCTTCCCGCGCCGCTGGGCTTCGTCAGCTCGGGAGTTGCACCCGGTCGCCCAATCACTGCGCTCAGCCATACGCCTACGATTCGTACCTCGTCAACATTGGAGGTATTTTTTATACCCATATCAATTGACGCGTACAGGTATTATATATACCTTTCTCATACGGCATGAGAGAGGGCAAAGCGATGCAGCATATCCGCAAGATCGAGACCGAGCAGAGCCTAAGGGACGCCCGCTGGAATGCCGCCCGCGGGCTCGCAGACTGCGCCGCCTATATGGCGAACGAAGCCCAGCGCATGGGCGCCCTCGGCTTTGCCTATCTCAGCCGCCCCGAACATTCGGTCCGCGGGCCGTCCTGGCTGCGCGGCGCCACCGCCAGCGTCGAAGCGCATTACCGCTATGCCCGCGAGATCATGGGCATCACCGATCGCGATCAGCTTTACGCCTGAGGGAAAACGAACATGTCCGCCGATTGCATCATCAAGGCCTTTTCCGGCTGCCCCTGCCCGCCCGGCCATTGCACCGAGCGGCCGATCACTACGGCGCCGGTCACCTTCACCTCCTGGCGGATCCAAGCCCTCACCTGCATCGCCTTCGGCTTTGTCGCAGCGATCGTTTCGGCCGCCTGGATGGGTACTTCCCTTGATTCCAACGACGGCAGGCCTATTATGACCATAAATGGTCACATTAAGCGGGAGGGAATTATGTCGACGATCAGCGTGGCAGAGGCAAAGGCCGGTTTCGCCAGCCTAGTGGACGAAGCCGCAAACGGCGAATTCGTGACGATCACCCGCCATGGCAAACCCGCCGCCGTGCTGGTGTCGGTCGAAGCGGCCGAGGCTGCCAGGAAGGCTTTGAACAAGCCACGGCCGAATTTCGGGGATTTCCTGCTGAGCTTCCCAGGCGGCGTCGAACTGGAGCGAAACCCCTCAAAAATGAGGGATGCCGATCTGTGACGGCTTACCTTCTCGACACGAATATCATTTCGAAGTTCGCGCCGGGCAAGGTGGCGCCGTCCGATCCGGTGCGGACATGGTTCCACGAGCAGGGGCAAGCCGAGGCTCTCTTCCTGTCGGCTCTTTCCGTGGCGGAGATCGAGAAGGGAATGCGCAGCCTTCACCGTCGCGACGGGATTGCGCGGGCACAACGGCTTTCGGAATGGCTTGATGTCGTCACCGACACTTTCGGGGATCGGATATTGCCGATGGATACCGTCATCGCGCGAATCGCCGGCGCTCTGGAAGATGAGGCGGAAAGCAAAGGCTGTCATCCCGGCCTCGGCGATCTCATCATTGCCGCGACAGCGCGGGCCTACGACCTCATCGTCGTCACCGAAAATCTGCGGCATTTCCAGCCGCTTGACGTGCCCGTTGATCTTCCGGCCGCCTTCCGGCCGGCGTGATCGGCCAAACCGTTCAGGAACTGAACTTGATGTCGCTCGCTTTGGCCGCCGTTATGAAGGCGCGGCGCACCTGCTCGGGCCCGGCAGCGTCGTTGAAGACATCAAGCACGAGCAACTCGGCAGCCCTGGCCGCCGGCGTCTGCTCCGGCCACTCGCTCAGCAGCATATTGCCGGCCTGGACGACATTATAGACCGTCCGGGTTTTGCCATTGATGGTGATCTTCACGGGTTTGAAGCTTCGCCGCCTGCTCATGGCCCAGTATCTCACACGGAACGCGACTCAACGAATCACTTTGGGACTCGTTCCGGTCGCCGCGTTTTTTTCTCACGCACGTCTTGGTTATAACTTTTCGGCAGGAAAATTATAGCTGGGAGGGAAGAGCAGCAGGATCTGTCCACCCTCGCCAAAGGCAATGGCAGAAATCGGCGAAGATCCCGTTGGTTACAGCGTTTAAGCGAACTTTTGATGGTAATCACGTGAACATGCGCGCCGTCGGGATGCCATACTCCGCCTCCATGTAATCCTCAAGCCAAGAATACCCGGTAACAAACGTGCCAGAGCAAATCAAAAGCAGCGACCAATTTACCTGGACATATGCCCTCTGGCTGTTGCCGTTTCTGGGAGCGGATTGGGTTTATTGGCTTGCTCCCCAATGGGACTGGGGGACGATCGATCTGATCGTCTTTCTCGTGACGCTGATCGCCATCGCAGGCTCCCTCTGCTTCAATCTGGTGCTGCGGCGCTGGCGGCGTGCCCTGTCTCTGGTAACAGCGCCCCTGCTGCTGCTCATCTGCCTTCATCTTCTCGCCGCTGCCGGCATAGCGCCCGACAGCGTTCGGTTTGCGCTGACTAGGCAAGCCTATCTGGCAGAAATCAAACGAAGCGACGTAGGGCATCCCTTTCGGACATTTGTATGGGACGATACGTTCAGGCATAAGACATACTCGACGCTCGTCTATGATGAGAGCGATGAAATTGCCTTGCCCAAAGGCGAGCAATCCGCAGCGTGGCAACAGCGCCTTCAGACGTTCTGTTTGGAAAAAAAGAAGGAATGCGTCACTCTCGATCCTGGTCCGGACAACTTCATCAGCGTCAGCAAGATCGGCGAACACTTCTACATTCTGGACGACAGCCTGCCGGCCGCGTTTCCTTGAGCCAAGCTCGCATCGGAAACGAAAAACCCCGCCGAAGCGGGGTTTCTAGCTGGTCGGAGTGGAGTGATTCGAACACTCGACCCCCACGTCCCGAACGTGGTGCGCTACCAGACTGCGCTACACTCCGTGACCAGCGGCGCTTCTATAGAACAGCCTATCTGGTTGCACAAGCGCCAAAATTCAAAAACCCGACGGAATTTTTGACGGGTTGATGACAGGCGCCGGAATGGGCCGTTGCTGCAAAAAGACACACCCCGGGCAAATTAATCGGAAGTGCGAAAGCGGCAATTTTCTTTTGCCGGGTTCCGCGCTAAAGGGCTCGGCGGGACAGGCGAAACCGCCGCGACGGCGGCTTCGCAGCCAATGCGCCAGAGATCAGGGACGACACGATGAAACTCCGCACCATCACCGCGGCCGGGCTTGCAATTGCGCTTGCCGGATGCACGACCATTCCTTCCGCCGGCAATCCGATCGAGGCCCGCTGGGTCGGCAAATCGGCCGGCATCTTCTTTGCCGCCTACGGGCCGCCGATCAGCGACCGCGAGGAAGGTTCGAGCACCATCTATACCTGGCGCGGCGGCTACAAGAACGTGCGCATTCCGGCCAAATATGCCGAGGGCGCCGATGGCAAGCGCGGCAAGCAGATCGCCGCCGCCCGCACCGCCTATCTGCGCTGCCAGGCCGAAATCACCACCAATTCCGATTATACGATCCGCGACATCCGCACCGTCGCCGATATTCCCGGCGTCAACGGCCCGTCCTATTGCGCCGAGTTCCTGGCGCCCGAACAGAAGTAACGGTCGACCCCAAAACACGAAAACAGGCGGCCGATGTGCCGCCTGTTTTGTTTTGGGCTCAAGTTCAGCCTCAAAGCATCCGCATGAGAGGCAGCTGCGGATCGATGCAGGTAATGAGATCGGGCACGGAAATGATGATGTTCGGTTGTGCCGCGCGGCCCCCTCATCCGGCCCTGCGGGCCACCTTCTCCCCGCTGGGGAGAAGAGGGAGCAAGTCGCTCCGACACTGGCAAACAGAACCAGCCTGCTCAAAAGCACGCCATCCAAGAGGGTCGATGGTGAGGCCGCGCGTTCCCCTCTTCTCCCCAGCGGGGAGAAGGTGGCCGCCAGGGTCGGATGAGGGGGCCGCACGGCACGGCGTCAGCGACGAGGAAAGCATCGCCATTCGCCGAGCCGTTAGTGGTCTCACCCCTCCGCCGGCCCATACAGGCCGAGCTGGTCGAGCAGCGCCCGCTGCCGGTCGGCGCTTTCGACGAGCAGGCCGGTATAACGCTCGACGATCCGGCCGCGGTGATCCGGATCTGAAACCGCCGATAGCGCGCCGGTGATGGCGGCGATCTTTTCCGAGACCTGGCGCAATTCCTCGAGCAGTTCCGCCTTGCTTCCGGCCTCGGCGACGACCTGCTTCGTCACCTTGCCGATGCCGGCCGGCGTGCGGCTGCCGCCGGAGACGTAGCCTTCCGGCAGGTCGCCCTTGAGATTGACGACCGACTTGAAGCGGATGACGTCGAAGATCTGGTCGACCGCCTGCTTGGCTCCGGTCACCCGCGAGGGGTGGTCGGTGTCGGCGGCGGCATGCGGCAAGAGCTCCAGCTTGCCCTTGTGGCGCGCTTCGAGCGGCAGGTAAGGCAGCATCGGGCCGCTGAGCGTGCCGGTCGCGGCATCCCTGAAGAGGTCGGCGTCGATTGCCGCGTGCGCGATCTTGCCGGAGGCAAGCGCTGCATCGAGCGCATTGGCATCGACGACTTCGCCGCGGTCGTAATTGACCAGCACCGCGCCGTCCTTCATGGCGCCGAGCACCTTGGCATTAACGGTGCCGGCATTGGAATAGGTGCCGGTCGCCGCATCCAGGCGGCCGAGGCCGATATGGACGGAGAGCACGTCGGCGCCGCTTGCCGCTTCGACCGGGCTTGCGGCATAGTCGAAACCTTCCGCCTCGATCCAGCGCCTGTGATGCTCGCGGGCATAGATCGCCACCTTCATGCCGAAGGCCTTGGCGAGCTTGGCGACTTCGCGGCCGATATTGCCGTAGCCGAGGACGGCGAGCTTGCGGCCCTCGAGCTTGGCCGTCGGGAAATCCTTCAGCTGGCGGCCGGTATCGAAATCGCCGCCGGCGACCATCCGGTGCAGCCGGTCGACCGGCAGGTCGGGAACGACCTTCAGGATCGCCTTGAAAGCCATCTGGGCAGTCGCCCGGCTGTTGATGCCCGGCGTGTTCATCAGGGGCGCATTGCCGCCCTCGCCGTTGCCGCCGCCCCAGGAGGCCGAGCCCATATTGCCGGTGCCGGCGCCGATGCGCACGCCGCCGAGCGAAAAGACGGAGGCCTTCGGGATGAAGGTCGCCGCCGCGATCAGCGCGTCATACTGGCCCTTGTCGGTCTGCGGCAGGATCTCCGCCTCGGTGCTGAGGTTCGGCTGATAGAAAAAGTGGATGCGGCCCTTTTCGAGCGCCGAACGATCGCTGAGCGGGCCGAGATGGAAGCTGCCGCCCTTCTCCTCGATATAGGCCTTGACCTCGCTATAGTCGGGTTCGCCGTCGGCGCCGAAGCGCAGGCCGACGAGATCGGCGATCAGCACCGTATAGGCGCGGTTCGGATCGTCCTTGCGCACGGCGCCATCGGCCTTGGCAGGCGCCTCGAAGGTCACGCCGTGTTTGGCGAGCTCCTCCTCGAGCACGACGATCTTGGCGCGCAGATAGGCATATTGCAGATTTTCCAGGAGGGCCATGACATCCTCGGGCTCGCGGATGCCGCCGACCCAGGCGCGGTAGTCGCCGGGTGTGCCCGGGAAGGCGTTGACGTAGCGGGCCGCGTCGAGGCCGGGCTCATATTCGCCGTTCGGATGGGTGATGCCCTCATAACCGAGCAGCTGCTTGGAGCGGGCGATGATGCGGGCGTGGATGCCGGCATCGGTGATGTCAGTATCCTCGACCTTCAGCAGCGTCACGGCCGCGCCACGGCGCTCGGCATCGGTGACGGTCAGCGACAGCAGCGGATGCGCCTTGACCCATTCGTCGATCACGGCGCGATTGGCGGCGGAGCGGCGGTTGAGCTCGACGACGGAGCCGACCCGGGCTTCCGACTGCAGCAGGCCGAAGGTGGTCTCGGCAAAGGCGAGCGCGCTATAGGTGTTGATGACGCCGCCGAGCATGCGGTCTTCGCCGGCATCGTAGAACGGCCCGGCATCGACCGAGCGCTTGGCCGAAAACGGCTGCCGCGGATCGATCGGCGGGGCGATCTTCAGCTGGCGCGGGATCGCCCAGGCGGGATCCTGCTGGTTCTTCTCGATCAGCGCAAGGGCATGCGGCGTGAAGGAGGCGACGAAATAACCGGAGATGCCCCCGATCGCCTTCTGGAAGGGCATGAACAGGCAGCATTTCGCCATGACGGCGCTGACGAGCTCAGGCTCCCAGGGCATGGCGCCGAGCATCGAAGTGGCGTCGAACACCGCATGGCGGTTGGCCGGATCGCCGTCGAGCCAGTTGAGGAGCTCGCGGATCTCGGCGCTGGTATAGGCGTTCGCCCCTGTCGTCTCGTGGCCGACGCCGACGAAGATCGACACGCCGAGGTTGGACAGTTCGGCCGCCGTCGGGATCACGCCCTCGGAGGCGGCGAAATGGATGCGGCTCTCGCAACCCTTTTCGGCGAAGCGCTGCATCTCGATCAGCTGCGTAGCCCAGGACTGGCGGAAGAAGCCGGCCGCCTTGGATGGATCGCTCTCCGGCCGTGGCGTATCGACATAGATGCGCTGGGCGGCGTCATTGGCATTCATCAGGTGCTGGATGCAGACGGTGAAGCCGCTATGGCCGCCGCCGAGCCCGACCGCCATGCGGTTCTCCTTCGGGAAGCCGAAATAGCGATGGATCGCCCGCATCATGTCGGTGAGGATCTTATCGGCCGGATAGCCGCGATGCATGCTGCGGGAAATCTCGGCCGTGGTGAATCCGTCGATATCGTTGCCCTTGTCGTCGAACTTGCGATAGGTCTTCTCGATCCAGGCGTCGAAGGCGATGCGCCTGAGGCGGCTATCGACTTCGTCGGTCGTCGCATCGGTGATCGGCCCGACGCCGAAAAACGGGTTGGACGGCAGCTTCGGCGCACCCGACGCGGTCTGTCGAAGGGCGTTCAATCGCTGTTCCTGCATCTGCGCGATATCTGTCATGGCCTGCCTGTCTGTTCCCGGAGCTGAAGTCGCCGTCATGGTGAAGTGAGTGCTCGGAGAGGACAAGCTCATATGCGCCGAACGACAGGCGAAACGCGTCATTGGGGGCCGTATCGTTGATGATGGCGCGATGGGCGGCGGGACGCGACGCGCTTTCCTGCCTGGAGATCGGCGGTACTGGGACGACGGAGGAGAAGTGGTGCTGGGGATGGAGGGGCAGAGGTGGTGCCGCGAGCTGCATCGGCGGTGCGTCTGGCAACAAAGCCAACCACACCCTCCGTCATCCCAGGGCTTGACCCTGGGATCCATAGCCAAGCACGCGGACTTCTATTTCTCTGCAGCGGAGCGCCTTCGCTGTTCGCCCAGTGCCAGCCGCATGGATCCCAGGGTCAAGCCCTGGGATGACGGAGGAGAAATGGTGCCCGGGATGGAAGAGGAGAGGTAGTGCCGGGGTGACGGTGGAGGCCCGGTTGGCGGTGGAGACGTGATGCAGCGTTGGCGGTGGAGAGGTGGTGCCGGGGTCGACGGAGCAGAGGTAGTGCCGGGACCAAAAGCCGCGCCGAGCGCGGTGAGCGAACCGCGAGCGCGGCGCCACAAAGCGTCACAGCCGCAACCATCCCCCACACAAAAACAGGCTTGCCCTACTCAACCTTCCAGCGTATCTCTTCTCCGTCGCGAAAAGCGACTGCCTCCCTTGATCCGCTCAGTGGCGGAGTAAACAGGTGGACGAATGGGTCGTCCAGGCGGTCGAGCACAGGCCCGCCATGCGCATCAGCCATGGTTCGGCCAGCACCTCCCTGAAACCAGTGCCTGACCAGATCAGGCCTCATCGTGAGCTATCGGCGCACTCTGTCGGCGCTGCCTGCTTGCGTCGACCCGGAACGCACCCATGACCAGATCTCTTATCGTCATTTTCACCGCCATTGTTCTCGATGCCGTCGGCATCGGGCTGATTTTCCCGATCCTGCCGTCGCTGCTCAAGGACATCACCCATGCCGCAAACGTCGCGCCCACTATCGGCGCGATGACGGCGCTCTATGCGCTGATGCAGTTCATCTTCGCGCCGGTGCTCGGGGCGCTGAGCGACCGGCTCGGCCGCCGCCCCGTGCTGCTGATTTCGCTCGCCGGTGCTGCCGTCAACTACCTCTTCCTCGCCTTTGCGGCCAATCTGACCCTACTGTTCATCGGCCGGGCGATCGCCGGGCTGACCAGCGCCAATATCTCGGTGGCGACAGCCTATATCACCGACATCTCGCCGGAAGAGAAACGCGCCCGCCGCTTCGGCCTGTTCAACGCCATGTTCGGCCTCGGCTTCATCATCGGCCCGGTGCTCGGCGGCGTGCTCGGCGATCATTGGCTGCGGCTGCCCTTTATCGCGGCCGCCGTACTGAATGGCGCCAACCTGCTGCTTGCCGTCTTCATCCTGCCGGAATCGCGCCCGGGCAGCCGCGAGACGATCGATCTCGCTGCGCTCAACCCGCTGAAACCGCTGCGCTCGGTGCTGGAGGTCAAAAGCCTGCTGCCCATCGTCATCCTGTTCTTCATCTTCAGCGCCACCGGCGAGGCCTACGGCACCTGCTGGGCGCTGTGGGGCAGCGATGCTTTTCACTGGAACGGGCTGTCGATCGGCCTTTCGCTGGGCGCCTTCGGCATCTGCCAGACGTTTGCCCAGGCCTTGCTGCCCGGACCAGCCGTGAAACTGCTCGGCGAACGCGCGGCGATCCTCGTGGGTGTTGCCGGCGTCTCCCTCGCGCTCGCCGTCATGGCCTTTGCCGGCCAGGGCTGGATGATCTTCGCGATCATGCCGGTTTTCACGCTCGGCGGCATCGGCGTGCCGGCGCTGCAGTCGCTCGCGACCCGGCAGGTCGACGCGAACAGCCAGGGCCAGTTCCAGGGCGTGCTCGCCTCGGCCGTCAGCCTCGCCTCGATCGTGGCGCCGCTCGGCTTTTCCAGCCTCTATTTCCTCTTCCGAGAGGAATGGCCGGGCGCCATCTGGCTATCGGTCGTCGCCGTCTATGCGCTCGCCGTGCCGCTGGTGCTCGGTCTCAGGCTGAAGACGGCGGAGCGTGCGAGCACAAGCCGACGCCGCGGCGCGCCAGAGAATTCCTCGGGGGATGCGTCTGGCGAAACCGCCGACCTCACCTTCCGCCATCCCAGAGCTTGACCCCTGGGAACGCCAGCCACACGCTCCGTCATCCCCAGGGCTTGACCCTGGGATCCATGCGGCTGGCACTGTGTGAAGAGCAGTAGCATTTCCCGTGGGAAAAAGGTGAAGCCGCGTGCGTGGCTGTGGATCCCAGGGTCAAGCCCTGGGATGACGGAGGAGAGGTGGTGCCAGGTGGACCGAGGAGAGGTGGTGCCCGGATAATGGAGCAGAGGTGGTGCCGGGTTGGCCGTAGAAGGATGGGAGAGAAGGTAGCGGATGGGCGGAGAGAGATGGTGTCAGGCCCCCAAGCCGCGCCGGGCTCCATGAATCTAACGCGAGCGCAGCACCGCAAGCTCCGTCGCCGGTGCGTTTAGCGAGCACGCCAATCACACTCTCCGTCATCCCAGGGCTTGACCCTGGGATCCACAACCAAGCACTCTGCCGCCATGGCAGGGTATGTCTACATCGTCACCAACCAGAAAAACGGCACCCTCTATATCGGCGTGACATCCGATCTGGAGCGACGCATCTATGAGCATCGCGAGGGGCTGACGCCGGGCTTTGCCTGGAAATATGGCTGCACCCGTCTCGTCTGGTACGAGGAGCATTGGGACATCGGCAGTGCCATCCAGCGCGAGAAGTCGTTGAAACGCTGGAACCGGCAATGGAAGATCGATCTGGTCGAGGCGATGAACCCTGAATGGGATGATCTCTATCTTACGCTGTGGTGATGCGACGGCAGCGCGTGCGGCCATGGATCCCAGGGTCAAGCCCTGGGATGACGGAGGAGAGGTAGTGCCGGGTTGCCGGTGGAGAGGTGGTGCTTGGATTGCCGGCGGAGAGGTGGTGTCGGGGTGAACGCAACAGAGATCGCGCCGGCCGACAAGCCGCCCCGGCGCGATGAAGCTGCGGCGGAGCGCGGCGCCGCAAGCTGCATCGCCGGTGCGTTTGGCAAGAACGCCAACCACACTCTCCGTCATCCCAGGGCTTGACCCTGGGATCCACGACCAAGCACGGGGCTTAATAATTTCACTGAGTTGGACCCCATCTCAGTCCACTCAGTGCCAGCCGCATGGATCCCAGGGTCAAGCCCTGGGATGACGGAAGAGAGGTGGTGCCGGCCTGGCGCAGGAGAGGTAGTGCCAGGGATGGCGCAGGAGGCCGTATCGGGCTGATGGTGCAAGGGTGGTGCCGGGTTGAGCGGTGGAGAGGGTAGTGCTTGGCTTGCGATGAAGAGGAGGTATCGGTGGACGGAGCAGAGGTGCTGCCGGGACCATAAGCCGCGCCGGACGCGATGAAGCCAACCGCGAGCGCGGCGACGCAAACTGTCTTGCCGGTGCGTTTGGCAAGAACGCCGACCACACCCTCCGTCATCCCAGGGCTTGACCTTGGGATCCACGACCAAGCACGCGGACTTCTATTTCTCTGCAACCGGGCGCCATCGCGATCCACTTGATGCAAGCCGCATGGATCCCAGGGTCAGGCCCTGGGATGACGGAGGAGAGGTAGTGCCGGGTTGATGGCGGAGGGCGTGCCGGAGCCCCAAGCCGCGCCGGGCGCAATGAAGCTGCGGCGGAGCGCGGCGCGCAAGCTGCATCGCCGGTGCGTTTGGCGAGAACGCCGACCACACCCTCCGTCATCCTAGGGCTTGACCCTGGGATCCACAACCAAGCACGCGGACTTCTATTTCTCTGCAACCGGGCGCCATCGCGATCCACTTGATGCCAGCCGCATGGATCCCAGGGTCAAGCCCTGGGATGACGGAGGAGAGGTGGTGCCGGCTTAGAGGAGGAGAGGTAGCGCCGGGTTGGCGGAGGAAAAGTGGTGCCTGGGAAGGAGGAGAGGTATGGCCAGGTTGACGGAGGAAAAGTGAAATCAGGAATGGAGGAGCAGAGGTGATCCGGGGATGACGCAGGAGAGGTGGTGCCCTCCCCTGCATCCCACCCTCCGCCTAGGCCGCCTCCCCCTTCTCAGCCACGCTCTCCGCCAGCTTCCGCGCCGCGACGAAATCGACCTTGCCGGAGCCGAGCACCGGCACCTTGCCGATGGTGACCTCGGCCGGGACCATCATGTCCATGGCGCCCTTCGATTTGGCGAAGGCGAGGAATTCGGCGCGGGTGGCGGTTTCGGCTTCGGTGAGCAGCACCAGGCGCTCGCCCTTCTTGGCGTCGGGCAGCGACGAGACGACCGAGAGCGCGCCGGGCCAGAGCTCGGCGGCGAGCGTTTCGACGGCGGCGAGCGAGATCATTTCGCCGCCGATCTTGGCGAAGCGCTTGGCGCGGCCGCGGATCTTGACGAAACCGTCCTCGTCGATGGTGACGATGTCGCCGGTGTCGTGCCAGCCGTCGGCGAGCGGCTCGAGCACGCCGGGCTTTTCGGCGCGAAGGTAACCGGCCATGACGTTGGCGCCGCGCACATGCAGTCGGCCGCCCTCATCGATGCCGGGCACCGGTTCGAGCTTCCATTCCATGCCCGGCAGGATTTTGCCGACCGTTCCGGAGCGGTTGTACATCGGCGTGTTGATTGAGATGACCGGCGCGGTCTCGGTGACGCCATAGCCTTCCAGGATGCGCAGGCCGAATTTTTCCATATAGGTCTGGCGGGTCGAGGCCTTCACCGGCTCCGCGCCGGAGAAGATATAGCGGATCGAGCGGAAGTCGTAAGGATGCGCGGTCCTGGCATAACCGTTGAGGAAGGTGTCGGTGCCGAAGATGATCGTGGCGTTCGAGACATAGATCAGTTCCGGCACGATGCGGTAATGCAGCGGCGAGGGATAGAAATAGACCGGCACGCCTGATATCAGCGGCAGCACCGTGCCGGCCGTCAGCCCGAAGGAATGGAACACCGGCAGGATGTTGAACACCTTGTCGCCGCTGTGGAAATCGATGCGGGCGGCGGCCTGGGCGGCGTTCGACAGGATGTTGCGGTGGGTCAGCACCACGCCCTTCGGCGTGCCTTCCGAGCCTGAGGTGAAGAGGATGACGGCCGGATCATCCGGCTGGCGCTTGACAAGCGGCCGCCCCTTGCGGAGAAGCCCGCGGATCTTGTCGAGAAGGCCGACTTCGGCTCTCAGATCATCAAGCCAGACGATCGTCACCTGCTTTTGCAGCTCCTCGACGACCGCCCCGAGCTTGGCCTGGGCGACGAACGCGCGCGAGGTCAGCACATGTTTCACTTCCGCCGCCTTGCAGGCGGAGAGGATGTTGGCGGCGCCGGCGGTAAAATTCAGCATGGCCGGCACCTTGCCCGCGCTCATGACGCCGAGAGTGGTGGCGGCGGCGCCATTGGCATTCGGCAGCATGACGCCGATGTATGCTTCCGGGAAGCGGGCGCGGAACTTGGCGCCGAGCACGGCGGCACCGGTCAAGAGCTTGCCATAGGTGAGGCTGCCGGTGACCGGATCCTCGACGGCGAGTTTCTTCATGCCGAATTCGTGGCCGGCCTGAATGACGCGGGTAAGCACGGTCGACGAGGTATCGGCGGTCTGAAACAGCAGGTTCGACATCACCTGATAGAGGGCGGCACCTGCCGCCGTGCGGCGCTTGCGGCCTTTCAGCTCCGGCGCTACTTCCAGCTTCACCGGCTCGAGAATGGTGACCTTGACCTTTGGGAACAGCCGGCGGCGGATCTTGCCGTCGCTGAGATAGGAGAGATAGCTCTTCTCCAGCCCGTCGATCTTGACCGGCACGACCATCGAGCCGGTCTTGTCGGCAACCATGGCGGCGCCGTCATAGACCTTCATCAGCGTGCCGGTCACCGTCAGGCGGCCCTCGGGGAAAATGCCGATCGGGTTGCCGTCCTGCACCACCTTGATCAGCGAGCGCGTCGCCATCGGCTTCGTCGGGTCGAGAGGCAGGAACTTGCACATTTTCAGGAAGGGCCGCACCCACCAAGCCTGGGCGATCTTGTAATCGACGGCGAAGGTCGGCTCCTCCTCGGTGATGGCGAGCGCCAAAGCGCCGTCGAGCAGGCTGACATGGTTCAGTGCAATGATCGGCGCGCGGCCGGCCTTCTTGATATTCTCCAGCCCCTCGACTTCGAGGCGCATGAAGGCGCGGAACAGGATCGAGATGGAATCGCGGAAAGGATTGGTCGGCAGCGTCTTCAGCATCAGCCAGGCGACGGCGAAATTGAGAATGCCGAGGCCGACCAGGATCTGAGGAATGGAGGCGCCGAGCGCCTGGATGACGGCGACGAGGCCGAGGCCGACGGTGATGAACAGCGCCGAGAGCACGTTGGCCGCGCCGATGACGCGGGCGCGGCGGTCCTCATGCGCCCAGGTCTGCAGCGCGGCGAAGGTGGGAACGGCGATGAAGGCGCCCGCGATCGCCATGCCGGCGAGATCGATGGCGACGCGGATGGTGTTTTCGCCGGCGAAGAAATCGAGGATGGTCGTCGCGTGCGCGGTCGAGGCCAGGCCCCAGAGGTTCCAGGCGAGATCGAGGCTGAAGAGGCCGAGCAGCGCCGTGCCGACGGGGGCCGGCAAGAGCACGATGCGGCCGGACGACATCCAGGCGGCGATGGCCGAGCCGACGGCAACGGCGATGGCGAAGACGGTGAGATAGGCCGGCACGACGAGCTCGGAGCCGCCGAGCAGCTCGGTCACCATGGTCGGCAGGATGGAGAGCACGAAGGCGCCGACCAGCCAGAACCAGCAGTTCATCAGCGCCGAGCGCCACAGCCGCTTGTCCTCGCGGATTTCCCGGACGAGGGTGTAGCTGGAGCGGATGACGTTGCGGTCGATCTGAAGATCCGGCGCCTTGGAGCCGGTCGGCGGGATCATCCGGCTCGAAAGCCAGCAGAGCAGCGACAGCCCCATCATCATCGAGCCGAAGAGCAGCACATTGTCGCCGCTGGAAAAGGCGAGTGCTGCGATGATCGTGCCGGCGAGGATGGCGATGAAGGTGCCGCCTTCGATCCAGGCATTGGCCTTCGGCAGGTCACGGCGATCGAGATGATCGGGCAGGATGCCGTATTTGATCGGCCCGAACAGCGCCGAGACGACGCCGAAGCCGAAGAGGGCCGCCATCAGCACTGAGATGGATGAGAGCCCGAGGCCGACGACGGCAAGTGCGGCAATGCCGATCTCGCAGCGTTTCAGCAGCTCGGCGATCCTCGCCTTGTCATGCTTGTCGGCAAGCTCGCCGCCGAGCGCCGAAAGCAGCAGGAAGGGCACGATGAGGATGACGCCGGCAAGCGTCACCAGGGCAGCGCCTTCGCTCGCCGACATCTTGAAGAGAATGAGGAACACCAGCGTGTTCTTCAGAAAATTGTCGTTGAAGGCCGTGAGGAACTGGGTCCAGAACAGCGGCGCGAATTTTCTAGACGTCATCAGATTGTGTTGCACGGCGGGAGTCCTTCTTTAGGCCTGCTGAGAAGGCCACAGAGTTGTTACCCATTGGTTGAATGCGGCAACAACTCTGCGCTGTGGTTAAGGAAGATCAATCTTCATCGCTACGATTGAACTTGACGAGCAGTTTTTCCGTGCGGGCGTCCTCGACCTTGCGGATCAGCTTCTCGGATTCGGCATTGTCGCGCAGCGTCTTGGTGATGTTCACCGTGGTCTGCACCAGCATCAGGATGCCCATGGCGAGATAGCCTTTGCCCCAGAGATCGAGCGGCATCATATAGAGGCCGAGCGCCAGCATGAAGGCGGCAGCACCAAAGGAGATGTAGGAGAAGCTGACCCAGCTGGCGGAATGTTTCTGGAAACTGTCGTTCATGGCAATGATCCTTCAGGGGTGAATGGTTGAATGGATGAATTCAGGCAGCCGGCGTGATGCGGCTCTTCAGCCGAGCAAGCACGTCATCGGCCGATGAGGCGAGCGGCGCGCCGCAGCCGGCATTGGCAAGCTTCTCGATGATGCCGGCCGGCCGCGTGGCGCTTTCCATGTCCTTCAGGGCAGCGGCCGTCAGCTCGTTCTGGCTCTGGCGCAGGCGAAGGCGGGCCAGGGTCTCCTCGGCCTCGTCGAGCGTGGCGAGGCCGGGGCCAGCGACGACGACATCGAGCTTCTGCGCCTCTTCAGTCGCGCGAGCCAGCCGCTCGCCGCGCTGCAGCTCCTGCAGCCGCGCCTCGGCCGAGCGCACGATGGCTTTCAGCTTGCCGATCGATGTGGTGAACTGGGCTTGCGCCGCGACCGAAGCATCACGCTCGGCCTCGAGAAAGGCGATCGCCTCGGCCGCCTCGCGCGCCAGGCCCTCATTGCCCTTATCAAGTGCTGCGCAGGCGCGGGTCTCGAGATCGGCGATGCGGCTGACGATCGTCTGATGCTGCGCCTTCTCCTGCTCGTTCTGGGCGATGGCGACGGCGACGCTGCGCCGTGCCGACTGGATCGATTGCGCCGCATCGCGGATCTGCTGGGATAGCAGCGGCACGGCGTGGCGATCGGCAAAAGCCTGTTCGGCATCATGCGCCCTGCCCCGCAACAGGATGGAAATCAGTTTGAACATTTCTTGCCTCCGGTTTATGAACGTTGTTCACGAGTGCTGTTATGGCAGAATCATGAACGACGTTCAAGATAAATTTTGAACGTCGTTCAAAAAATCGAAGTGGAATGGTTAATGGCCGGCAGGCGAGAAGAAAAACGCGAGGATTTGAAGGCACGGCTGATCGAGGCGGCGCGCGAGCGCATCGCCCGCGACGGGCTGACCAACCTGCGCGCCCGCGACATCACCCAGGACGCCGGCTGCGCGCTCGGCGGTCTCTACACCGTCTTTACCGACCTCGCCGAGCTCGTCATCCACGTCAACTCGTCGACGTTGAAGGCCTTGGAGGCGAAGCTGACCCTGCCCGAAGCCCGCGACAAAAGCCCGACCGATCGGCTCCGCAACCTCGCCCAGGGCTACCTCGCCTTCGCCGTCGAGCACCGCAACCTCTGGAAGGCGCTGTTCGACCACTTCCCCCCCGACACCAGCCCGACGCCGCAATGGCACCTCGACGAACACCTCTTCCTGATGGACGTGATCGCCGAACCGCTCGCCGAACTGCAGCCCGATATGCCGCCGCAAGACCGCGCCATCCGCGCCCGCACCCTCTTCGGCGCCGTCCACGGCGTGGTCAGCATCAGCCTGGAGGGCCGCTTCGTGGGATTGCCGCTGGAGCGGCTGGCACGCGAGGTGGACGAACTGGTGCAGACGATCGCGGCCGGGGCGGAGCGGCGGCGGCTGGGGGAGTGAGGATCGCGTTGAGGGGCAGTAGCGCAGGCCGCCGACGCTGCCGTTTTCGCCGACCCTTCCCCCTCTCCGTCATCCTCGGGCTTGACCCGAGGATCCACACGCAGCCCTCGGCGTGCATAATTTACGAGGGCGTGCCCCCTGCCTTTCCCAGCGCCGACCACCTACACCGCACTCGCCGCATGGATCCCAGGCTCAAGGCCTGGGATGACGGAGTGTGTGGAGGCGCCCTGCCAAACTCCAACCTCCCCGCACCCCGCGGCGCCCAAGCCGCCGCCGTTTTCGCCGGCGGCCTCCACTCTCCGCCATCCGGCCGATGGCATCGCGGTTCTAGCCCGAGCCTCACCCCACCCTCCGTCATCCCAGGGCTTGACCCTGGGATCCACACGCAACGCTCGACGTACATACGGTCACAGACAGGCTGCCCCTGCCGTTTCCAGTGCCGGCGGCCAACACCCTCACTCGCCGCATGGATCCCAGGCTCAAGGCCTGGGATGACGGAGTGTGTGGAGCGCCCTGCCAAGTTCCAACCTTGCCGCACCCCGCGGCGCCCAAGCCGCCGCCGTTTTCGCCGGCGCGC
>NZ_JARFVE010000010.1:0-213595 GCF_029194105.1 Rhizobium mulingense
TGGCGCGAGTGACGGGGCTCGAACCCGCGACCTCCGGCGTGACAGGCCGGCACTCTAACCGACTGAGCTACACCCGCGCATGACGGACGGAAGAACCGGATGGCGGCGTTTTGTCGCCTCTTTTGAAATGGCGCGAGTGACGGGGCTCGAACCCGCGACCTCCGGCGTGACAGGCCGGCACTCTAACCGACTGAGCTACACCCGCACTTCATTTCAAGCAATCCGGATGCCTTCGCACCCTCACCAAAACGGCTGCCCGTTTCGATGAGCGGCTAACTACGGGGTTCGTCTTTTAGTGTCAAGCAGGTTTGGAGACAAAACCATGACAGTCGTTGAATTGTTTCGGCAAAGACCATGCGGGAAGAATGAAACGCCGGCAATTCCGTTGTCCGCCGCGGCACCGACGCCCGATCGAAGCCGACGACTCCAGCAATTGCCTATGCCCGCCGCCTTCCCCTCCCCTTTATCCACAGCCAGGCTGCGCCCGACCGCCACGGCAAAGGACAGGACTGTCGCCAAAAAAATCAAAAATTCTTCACAAACACTCTTGCGGTTTTGCCGCGATCCGCATAGATCACGGCCACCAACGCGGCAGGCCGATCCGGCTTCGCTCGCGATGGGCGATTAGCTCAGTTGGTAGAGCGCCTCGTTTACACCGAGGATGTCGGGAGTTCGAGTCTCTCATCGCCCACCATTTTTTCTCCTATTCGCGCCAAGTACCCAAGTGATATCGCGGCCTGGCAGACCGACGCTTGGTGCGCCTCGGTACCAATATTCGAGGCTGCATTCGGGAAGACATTTCGGCACAGCAAGGCGCGACGTCCGGCAGATCCAGATGCGCTCGGGAGTCTGAGACCTCCACCAAAACGGACTACTCCGGCAACCGCGCCACCTCCTATTGGGCGAATGGATGGGAGCCGGCGAACGTGGGAATATTCGCCGCCCGGAAAGTCTCCGCGCTTGAAGGTTTCTCACGCCTGGAGGGGTGCCATGAGAACTCTCTGCTCCGTATTGACGCTGTGCATCGCGATTGCCGTTGGCGCGCCAAGTCCCACCTACGTCAACCTGCCTGGCTATGCATTCAAGACGAAGCCGAACTGCCAGCGCCACAAACCAAAGACGCAATTTGACGCAAGGTGCGACTGGCCAAGATTGGGCTTCAAGGACTTTACGCCGCCGCTTGTGACGGTACTCGGGATCTGAAGACGTTCAGCGCCCGGATGCGCCTGGCAGCCGTAGGGCAATCATCCCTTCGCCAGTTCCTTGTCCACCGCCGAAACCAGCCGCGAATCATCGGCCGTCACGTCAGGCGCGAAGCGGGCGACGACTTTGCCGTCGCGCCCGATCAAGAATTTTTCAAAGTTCCAGAGAATGTCGTCCTCGTCGCCGCCTGCGATACCGTGGGCTTTCAGGCGATCGCGCATCGGGCCGTCGCCGGTGGTCTTCACGCCGGATTTGGTCAGTTGCCGGTAAAGCGGGTGCTGGGTCTCGCCCTTCACCGAGATCTTCGAGAAGATCGGGAAGGTGACGTCGTAGGTACTGGTGCAGAAATCGAGGATCTCGGCATCGGTGCCCGGCTCCTGGCCCTTGAAGTCGTTGGCGGGGAAAGCGGCGATGACGAAGCCGCGCTCGCGCTTTTCCCCGCAGAGCTTTTCCAGCCCCTCATATTGCGGCGTGAGCCCGCATTTCGAGGCGACATTGACGATCAAGACCACCCTGCCCTTGTAGTGGTTGAGCGTGGTTTCACGACCATCCATTGATTTTACAGGAATATCCAGCACGTTCGCCGTCACGGGAACCTCCATTTTGATAGAAAATTTCCGCAAACTTAGCGATATCGCCGCGATTGTCATCAGCGTCGGAATCACATCGGCGTCAACAGAATGCGGATGCCGGTGCGGGCTTGCGGCCGGCACCGGCTTGGACATATCAGGCGGGGGAGGTTTCCTTGGCGTCGAGCAGGAAATGCACGACGATATAATCCGTCTTGAAATGGCGGCCGCTGTCGGAGACCGATTCGACGCTGCCGCCGTCCTTCGGGTGCCAGGCGTGGTAGTGGGGATTGGTGGTGATCAGCGTGACGGCCTTGCCGGCCAGATCCCCTTCGCCCAGCCGGAAGCGCATCTCGGCGAGCGGCCAGATCCGCTCGTAATCCTCCATGGTGATGCGCGCCCTCAGCGCCTTCCGGTGCAACGGCGCCTCGCCGGCCTCGGCGGGTGATTCCAGCATCACCTCCTCGGCTCCGTTGAAGACGGCGTTGAATTCTTCCGGCCACATGCGTCTCATGAAATCGCTCCTCCCGAGGCTTTTTCGTCGGTCCACGAATGAAACTTAGCGATTTGTCCGAAAGAAGCAAATTCCCGTCATGTGGTTGTCATCGAGGTCCGCTGCTCCTACGTTCCCCGCAGACCGCATCCGGGCCGTCAACCGCCCGCAATCCGAGATCAGAGATGAAGACACGTGAAGAAAGGCAGGCGCTTAGGGCGAGCATGCCGCGCACCCCGCTCAGCGCCCACCATTTGGAAAACGCCCGCCTGCTGCCGGATCGCGGCGAGCTGCTCTACCGGATCCCGAATGGCGGCATCGGCGTCGAGGTTGGGGCGGCCTTCGGCGAATATACGGCGGAGATCCTCGAGAAGAATCGCCCGGCGCAGCTCTACCTCATCGATCCCTGGTCGATGGACCGCTACAGCTCCGGCCTCGATTCGATCCATGCGCAGTTCGCGACCGAGATCGCGGCCGGACGGCTGTATCTGATGCAGGGCACGTCGCTCGAAAAGCTCGCCGAATTCGAGGACGATTTCCTCGACTGGGCGTATATCGATACCGACCATTCCTTCGAGCTCACCTGGCAGGAACTGCTGCTCTGCGAAAAGAAGGTGAAGCGGACGGGGCGCATTGCCGGGCATGATTTCTGCACCGGCAATACCGTCAAACCGATCGTCTATGGCGTCGTCGAGGCGGTCACCAAGTTCTGCAAGGATTACGGCTGGCAATTCGAGTTCCTGACGGTCGAATCACATGCGCATTTTTCCTACTGCCTGAAGCGGCTCTAACCGGCCGACAACGCGCCGGAATATTGCGCGTCGCTGACATGCTCCATCCAGTCGACATGCTTGCCGTCCAGCGCCTCGTGAATGGCGATGTGCGTCATCGCCGTATCCGGGGCAGCACCATGCCAATGTTTTTCACCCGGGGCGAACCAGACGGTGTCGCCGGCGCGAATCTCGCGGATGTCATCGCCCCAGCTCTGGGCAAGCCCCTTGCCCGAGGTGACGATCAGCGTCTGGCCGAGCGGATGCGTGTGCCAGGCCGTGCGGGCGCCGGGTTCGAAAGTGACGGAGGTTGCCCGCACCCGGGCCGGCGCCGGCGGCTCGATCAGCGGATCCTGGCGAACGGCGCCGGTGAAATAGTCGGCCGGCGGTTTCATCGAGGGGCGAGAGCCGGCGGGTTTGATGTCCATGATCGTTCCTTTTCTATTCCATTGCGTTTGAAGCCTTGTAACCTGACGATATTTCATCGAGGCGAGCGATCAAGGCCGGATCGGCAATTGCCGCATAGTGGCCCTGCTGATAGGCCAATATCTTTCATCACCTAAAGTGCGTCGAATTGAACTTGGTTCATGCGACACGCTTTGGTTCTTTGTTTTTACGCATGTCGTTATCCCGGAACCGCTGCACACTTCCCGGGGCAACATGCATTGGGAGAATTTCTCATGAAACATCATGCTTTCGGCCGCATGCCCTTTACCGTTACCAATGTCGGCTTCGGCGCCTGGCAGATCGGCGGCTCATGGGGCGATATCAGCGAGGCGGACGGGCGTGCGGCTCTGAATGCCGCGCTCGATGCCGGCATGACCTTCATCGATACGGCTGACGTCTATGGCGACGGCCGTTCGGAAAAAATCATCGCCGACGTGCTGAAGGCGCGTGGCGGCGAGCGCCCAATGGTCGCCACCAAGGCGGGCCGCCGCCTCAATCCGCATGTCGCCGAAGGCTACAGCAAGGCCAATCTCGAAGGCTTCATCGACCGCAGCCTGAAAAACCTTGCCGTCGATAGTGTCGACCTGGTGCAGCTGCACTGCCCGCCACGCGAGGTGTTTTACCAGCCCGAGGTCTTCGACAGTCTAGACGCGTTGCAGACGGCCGGTAAGATCAAGGGTTACGGCGTCAGCGTCGAAAAAGTCGAGGACGGGCTGAAGGCGATCGAGTATCCCGGCGTCGTCAGCATCCAGATCATCTACAACATCTTCCGCCAGCGCCCCGACCACCTGTTCTTTGCCGAGGCCAGGCGCAAGAACGTGGCGATCATCGCCCGTGTGCCGCTGGCAAGCGGCCTGCTCTCCGGCAAGATCACCCGCGAGACGCATTTTGCCAGCGACGACCACCGCAATTTCAATCGCCATGGCGAAGCCTTCGATGTCGGCGAGACCTTTGCCGGCGTGCCGTTCGAGGTTGGCCTGCAGGCGGTGGAAGAGGTGCGCACGCTGGTGCCCACCGGCGCGACCATGGCCGCTTTTGCGCTGCGTTGGATCCTGATGAGCGACGCCGTCACCGTCGTCATCCCCGGCGCCCGCAATGGCGAACAGGCCAAGGCCAATGCGGCGGCTGCCGATCTGGCGCCGCTTGCGGCCGACGTCATGGCGGCGACGCGCGAGATCTACACGCGGCTGATCGCGCAGCATGTGCATCAGCGTTGGTAGGGCTGGAGCTGCTTCTTTGTGAGGGCTGCGGGAAGCATCAATGAACCGTCCTAGTTGAAGGCCTCAGCCCTCTCCTCCTCCATGCGCGGCCTTGAGCCGAGCGTGCACCCGCACGCATGAGAGGTCGCAGCATGGATCCTCGGCTCAAGGCAGCTCAAGGCCGAGGATGACGGAGGGTGGGGAGGCGTCCATGCCAAACTCCAACCTCACTGCGCCGCAAGCCGTTGTAATTGCTCCAGCATCTCGCCTCCTGCCCATCGCGTCCGCCAATCTCCGTTATGCTCGGACTTGACCCCAGCATCCGCACGCGTGAGAGGCAGGGGCATGGATCCTCGGCTCAAGGCCAAGGATGACGGAGTGTGGGGAGGCGCCCATGCCAAACTCCAACCTCCCTGCACCCGCAAGCTGTTGTAAATGCTTCAGCATCTCGCCTCCTGCCAGTCGCGTCCCGCCGAAGCCCTCTGCTTTGCAAATGTTCTTCAGTCGGATGCCCTCGCCTTCCCACCGTGAATGCGGACACCCCTTGGATGCTCGGCATCAAGAGAGGCCGGACTTTCGCCCGGCCTCTCCCTTATCCCTCTATGACGCCTCAGTTCGTGGCGCTGAGATCAACCGGGAAGAACAGCGTCTCGCCGGAGGAGTCGCTGACGCCGTCGTTGTCGGTGACGGCATAGGGCTTGCCCGATGCGTCGAAGGTGAAGCCTTCGAGCTTGTCGAGCACGTAGCCGTTGGTCGCGCTCTTGAGTTCGCCGAGGAAATCGTGGGCTTCGGTCTTCTTGACGACGGGCAGTTCGCCGCCGAGCTTGGCGGGCTTCAGCTCCGAGATCGCCACCTTGTAGAGCTTCTTCAGCTTGGCGGCATCGCCGACGAGGTTGTCGCGCTCGATTATGTAGACGCTGTCGCCCTGAGCCGAAATTTCCGACAGGCCGACCCAGCCGCTTTCCGTCTTGTCGAGCGGATAGCGCACGGCGCCCCATTCCTTCTTCTTCGGATTGTAGGAGACGAGCTTGACGAAGCCCTTCTGGTCGTCGCCCCACTCGCGCTGGACCGCCATCCAGAGCGTGGCATCGTCGCCGGTGCCGATAATGGTCACACCTTCGAAACCGAAGCGGATTTCATTGGCGGCGAGTTCCTTCGGCAGGGCAATCTCGGCCTTGATGTCTCCCTTGGCATTGACGTTATAGAGGGCGTGCGGCACGAGACGCTCGCTATAGCCTTCCGAGGCGAGCCAGAAGGAGCCGTCGGCGGCAACCGCGATGCCTTCGATGTCGAGCTTCTGGGCCGGGGCGCCGTCACGCTTGACGACGAGTGCATCGGTGATGACCGCTGGCTTCTTGCTGGCATCGATCGTGTAGATCGTCGGCTGCGAGCCGAGAACGCTGTCGCTGACGGCATAGAGCATGCCCGGCTTACCGGGAACGGCGGCCAGACCCGAAAGTGCTGCGAAGCCGATCGGATTGCCGTCCTTGTCGGCGGAGACGATCTTCGGATAGGCTTTCTCGCCTTCCGAGCGCTCGTAGATCATCACATGCGAGCGCGCGCCGCCATCCTTTCCGAGGTCGAGCTCGTTGGCGGTGGCAAAGAGATTGCGCTGGGGAATAGCGACGCCACCCTCCGGCGAAATGCCGGACGGCAGCAGTTGGATGAGTTCGGGGTCGGCGCCGGTGTCCTTATAGACGCCGACGACCGAGGCGCGCTCGGCGAGCAGGAAGAAATATTGGTCATCGCCGAACTTGGCAGCTTCGAGGCCTTCCGGCTCGACGCCCTTCGATCCCGAGCGGCTTTCCGGATAGTGGCCGAGATGGGCGACGGCGCGTTCGAAGGATGCGCCCGATTCGTAGAGAAGCTTGCCCGTCTTGTCGAAGATGGTGAAACCGCGCGAGCCGCCCTGGTAATCGCCCTCATTGGCGACAACGAGGCGGTTGTCGTCCAGCCACTTCACGGCGTCGGGCTCGCGCAGTACTCCCTTGGATTCGCCAGTGAATTTCAGCGCGCCGTCACGCTTGGTGTCGATTTCGGTGAGATCGACGCTGCCGGCGGAGAAATGCGTCTTCACCTCAGCCGTATTGGCGTCGATGATGACGATCTCGTTGTTTTCCTGTAGCGTCAGGGCAATCTCGTTCAGCCCGTTGAAGGCGACGAATTCCGGCTCCGGATCCTCAGGGGCAACGCCGGCGAGACCGGTCAGCGTCACATGCTTGATGCTGCTGCAATCAACAGTGCCGTTCTTGACCTGGAAGACGACGAGGTCGCCGGCCGGCATCTGCGGGATCTTGCCGTCATTGACGTCTTCGTCGCGCTCGTTTTCGATCGCAATAGTGCCGATCGTCTTGTCCTTGTTGAGGGCGATCGAATCCGGCTGGCCGCCGAGATCGCAGCTGTTTTCGATCTTCTTCGTCGCCACGTCGACGATCGCCAGGCGGCCTGAGGGCTTCGCCTTGCTCTCGGAGGTGTTGACGGCCACGAGCGCCTTGCCGGCGCTCGAGGTGACCGATGTCGGCTCGCCGTCCATCATCAGCGCGCCGCCTGATTTCGGCGCCTTGGCGTCGCTGATGTCGATGAAGCCGATCGCGCGGAGCGGGCTGTCGCTGTAGATCAGCGTATTGCCATCGTCGGTCGCGGTGATGATTTCGGCCGATGTCGGCGACAGCTTGTCTTTGTCATCAGGCAGGTTCTGAGCGACCGGGAAAGAGGCGATGCGGTTGAAGACCGGCTCGGCGGCGGCCGGAAAGGCAACGGATACGAGAAGCACGGCAGCAAGCGCTGCCTGGCGCGATGAAATCGTCATGAAATCCCCCATGTGGCGAATGGTCGAAACACGGGTTTTCTGCGGGACTGCCATGACAGAGACATGACAGTCCGTGACATTTCATGCGGAGGCCGTCTGCCTTTCCCGACGCATCTCGTTGCGCATGATGAAGAGCGATGCGGCGAGGATGAGGCCGGCTCCCAGCCAGAGATAACCGGCCGGCGCATAACCGAAGAACAGCCAGCCGGCGAGCACGTTGAGCGGCAGCTTCAGATCGTCGAACGGCTGCACATAGGCAGCGTCGGCGCTGGCATAGGCAAGGGTAAGCAGATATTGCGCCACGACCGTCAGGAGGCCCGCCAGAAGGGAGAGAGCCAGCGTCGCACCCGTCGGCACGGCGAGGCCCGCCGCAAGTGCCAGCCCGCCGTTGATCGACGTCAGCAGCACCAGCAGCCAGAGGGTGATCGTCTCCGGCTTCTCAATGCCGGTCAGGCTCTTGGTGATCAGCGACGATGCACCCCAGAGCAGCGCCGAGAGCACCGGCAGCAACGCTGCCCAGGTGAAACTGTCGGACCAAGGCTGCAGGATAATCATCGCGCCGGAAAAGCCGACAGCCGTTGCCGCCCAGCGGGCGGCGCCGACGCGTTCGCCGAGGAACAGCCGGGCGCCGAGGACGATGAAGAAGGGCGAGGTCATGACGAGCGCAATCGCCTGCCAGATCGGCACCGAAGCAAGGCTGGCAACCCATGCCACGACGCCGAGCGCGGCAAAGACCACGCGCACGACATGCCGCCAGGGATAGCTGGTGCGCATGGCCGAAAGGCCTGCCTTGCGCAGGAAGGGCAAGGAGAAAAGGAAGGCGAAGGCATATTGCCAGAAGGCCGCCGAGGCCGGGGGAAAGGCGAGCGTCATGGTCAGCCACTGGGTGGCGACGTTGAGTAGCGAAAAGGCCACGCCTCCAAGCACCATGAAGGTTGCGCCGGCAAAGGCGCGGGATTGAGAGACTGCAAGGGAATTCTGATTCATGTCTTTTATCCGAAATAAGGACTCACATAAATCAGGACGCATGAGGCGATGACACGCTGGCGCCGGCAGTCCCCTGCCCGCACGCGGCCATGCTCATTCTCTTTCATCCGGACTATACCGTCGGCTCCGGAATCGCACCGGATCTGCTGACCCTTCCCGCGCGACAGCTTGGGAAAGCGCTCGCGGGCTCGGACCGTAGCCCTTACCGCCGGTGGGAGTTTCACCCCGCCCTGAGAACAGCTCCGTGGTAAAACAAAGTCCCGCATGCGGCAAGCGGACAAGCCAAAAAGGGGCCCGGCATAGCCGAACCCCTCTCAAAACCCTGCACAGCCGGTCTCGTTTACGGCTGGCGGATAATCTTTAATCAGCCGTTGACGGCGTCCTTCAGGCCCTTGCCGGGCGTGAACTTCGGCACGTTGCGAGCCGGAATGTCGACTTCAGCGCCGGTGGACGGGTTGCGGCCCTTCGATGCTGCACGATGAGAAACGGTGAAGCTGCCGAACCCTGCGAGGCGGATGTCGCCCTTGTTCTTGAGTTCAGCCTGGACAACGTCGAAAACCGCGTCGACAGCGGAAGCCGCGTCAGACTTCGTCAGTCCCGCCTTTTCGGCCACTGCGGACACGAGTTCATTCTTGTTCATGTTTCCACCCCTTTCTAAATGGTATGAAACGACTCAAATGTAAGCTAGGCGCAGAATAGGTTTCATCAGGCCCGCCGGGAACCCAGAAGCCCTGCAAATCAAGGAAAAGCAAGCGTCTCCATGACGTTTTCACAAAAAAGGCTGGCGTTTCCGCCAGCCTTTTTGCGTCTTTTGCGCCAAATGGGCATAAATGTGGCAAGCGCCACTCAATGCGCTATGGTTGCGCCCGTCTCATCAAGGCCTTCGACCGATGTGATCACAGGCGTTTCCACCGTGCCATCCCACTCGATCGGCTCGGGCCGGCGGATCAGCGCGTGCTTGATCACCTCGCCCATGCGGGAGACCGGGATGATCTCCATGTTGTTCTTCACGTTGTCAGGAATCTCCGCCAGGTCCTTGGCGTTTTCCTCCGGAATCAGCACCTTCTTGATGCCGCCGCGAAGCGCTGCGAGCAGCTTTTCCTTGAGACCGCCGATCGGCAGCACACGGCCGCGAAGGGTGATTTCACCGGTCATGGCCACATGCTTGTTCACCGGGATGCCGGTCATGATCGAGACGATGGCGGTCGCCATGGCGACACCGGCCGAGGGGCCATCCTTCGGCGTGGCGCCTTCCGGCACGTGCACGTGGATGTCGTTCTTTTCGAACATTGGCGGTTCGATGCCGAAATCGACGGCGCGCGAGCGGACATAGGAGGCCGCTGCCGAAATCGATTCCTTCATGACGTCCTTCAGATTGCCGGTGACCGTCATGCGGCCCTTGCCCGGCATCATCACGCCTTCGATCGTCAGCAGCTCGCCGCCGACTTCCGTCCACGCCAGACCGGTGACGACGCCGACCTGATCCTCGCCCTCGGCTTCGCCGTGACGGAAGCGCGGGACGCCCAGGTAATCGGCGATGTTGGCGGCCGTCACGTGAACGGACTTCGTCTTGCCCTTGATAATCTCGGTCACCGCCTTGCGGGCGAGCTTCATCAATTCGCGTTCGAAGCTGCGGACACCGGCTTCACGGGTATACTGCTGGCTGATCGCCATCAGGGCGTCGTCGCTGACCGAAAATTCCTCGGGTTGCAGCGCATGCTCCTTGATGGCCTTCGGCAGCAGGTGCCGCTTGGCGATCTCGCGCTTTTCATCTTCGGTGTAGCCGGCGATACGGATGATCTCCATGCGATCCATCAGCGGCGCCGGGATGTTGAGCGTATTCGCCGTCGTGATGAACATCACGTCCGACAGGTCGTATTCAACTTCCAGGTAATGGTCCATGAAGGTCGAATTCTGCGCCGGATCGAGCACTTCGAGCAAGGCCGAAGACGGATCACCGCGATAGTCCTGGCCGAGCTTGTCGATTTCGTCGAGCAGGAAGAGCGGGTTCGACTTCTTTGCCTTTTTCATCGACTGGATGACCTTGCCGGGCATCGAGCCGATATAGGTGCGGCGGTGACCGCGGATTTCGGCTTCGTCGCGAACGCCACCGAGCGCCATGCGGACATACTCACGGCCGGTCGCCTTGGCGATCGACTGGGCGAGCGAGGTCTTGCCGACGCCGGGAGGTCCGACGAGGCAGAGGATCGGACCCTTGATCTTGGTGGCGCGGGCCTGCACGGCGAGATATTCGACGATGCGCTCCTTGACCTTATCGAGACCGAAGTGATCGGCTTCGAGGATCTTCTCGGCATTGTTGAGATCGGCCTTGATCTTCGACTTCTTGCCCCACGGGATGCCGAGCAGCCAGTCCAGATAGTTGCGCACGACGGTGGCTTCGGCCGACATCGGGCTCATCTGGCGCAGCTTCTTCAGCTCCGCATCGGCCTTTTCACGGGCCTCCTTGGACAGCTTGGTCTTGGCGATGCGCTCTTCCAGTTCGCTCATCTCGTCGCGGCCTTCCTCGCCGTCGCCGAGTTCCTTCTGGATCGCCTTCATCTGCTCATTGAGATAGTATTCGCGCTGGGTCTTCTCCATCTGGCGCTTGACACGCGAGCGGATGCGCTTTTCGACCTGCAGCACCGAGATCTCGCCTTCCATGAAGCCGAGGGCCTTTTCCAGGCGCTGCTTGACGCTGGTCGTCTCCAGCATCTCCTGCTTCTCGGTGATCTTGATCGACAGGTGCGAGGCGACCGTATCGGCGAGCTTGGAATAGTCGTCGATCTGGCTGGCGGCGCCGACCACTTCAGGCGAAATCTTCTTGTTGAGCTTCACATAGCTTTCGAATTCGGAAACGACCGAGCGCGACAATGCTTCCAGCTCGACCGGATCGTCATGCGGCTCCTCGAGCACATGGCCGAGCGCCTCATAGAAATCTTCGCGGCTAGTATAGGTGTCAATCTCAGCGCGGGCGCGGCCTTCGACTAGAACCTTGACGGTGCCGTCGGGCAGCTTGAGCAGCTGCAGTACATTGGCGACCGTGCCCACATTGTGAATTGCCGAAGGGTCCGGATCGTCGTCACTGGCGTTGATCTGCGTCACCAGCATGATCTGCTTGTCAGACCCCATGACCTCTTCGAGCGCACGGATCGACTTTTCCCGTCCGACGAACAGCGGCACGATCATGTGCGGGAATACCACGATGTCGCGCAAAGGCAGAACAGGGTAGGCAGTGCTGCTCGCTACAGACGTTTTCTTCGTCATTTTTTTGTCCTTTCCATCGTCCCGTTACCGGGCTCTCTGCACGGCCGCTTGGGACCGGCCGGCTCTCACTTGGTTCTACAAGTGGAGGTTCTGACTACGCTTTTCAAGCCACGCTAACGCCCGCGTTCCCCGGATGTGACAGCTTTGTTACAACGGAACGCCAACACTATGAAGAGCGTGGCTGGACCGGCGCTTACCATTTCCGGCCAGGCTCAATACAACGCCAGCAACAGGCTTACGAGATCATCCCACCATTGCCAAGCATCACCCCTGCGCAACATCGGCAAAGGCAATTCCGGTCCCACCGACAAATACTAACAGCGCCTCGGATGATTTTTCAAATAGAAAGGGGCCTGCTGATGGCAAGCCCCCAAAATAATGGTGCGAAAGCGCAAGGTCACGCCGAAGCGTTGGCCTTTTCTTCCTGACGGTCGGCATAGATATAAAGCGGACGGGCCGAACCGCGCACCACTTCCTCCGAGATGACCACCTCGCGCACACCTTCCAGCGTCGGCAGTTCGAACATCGTGTCGAGCAGGATCTTCTCCATGATCGAGCGGAGGCCGCGGGCGCCGGTCTTGCGCACGATCGCCTTGCGGGCGATTTCGCGCAGTGCGTCTTCGTGGAAGGTCAGCTCGACGTCTTCCATCTCGAACAGGCGCTGGTACTGCTTGATCAGCGCGTTCTTCGGCTCCGACAGGATCTGGATCAGCGCGTCCTCGTCGAGATCCTCGAGCGTCGCCAGAACCGGCAGACGGCCGATGAATTCGGGGATGAGGCCGAACTTGACCAGGTCTTCGGGCTCGAGTTCGCGCAGGACTTCGCCGACGCGGCGGTCGTCCTGGGCCTTGACGGTCGCGCCGAAGCCGATCGAGGTCTTCTCGCCGCGGGCGGAGATGATCTTGTCGAGGCCGGCGAAGGCGCCGCCGCAGATGAACAGGATGTTCGTCGTGTCGACCTGCAGGAATTCCTGCTGCGGGTGCTTGCGGCCGCCCTGCGGCGGAACGGAAGCGACCGTGCCTTCCATGATCTTCAGAAGCGCCTGCTGCACGCCTTCGCCCGAGACGTCACGGGTGATCGACGGATTGTCGGACTTGCGCGAAATCTTGTCGACTTCGTCGATGTAGACGATGCCGCGCTGGGCGCGCTCGACATTGTAGTCGGCTGCCTGCAGGAGCTTCAGGATGATGTTTTCGACGTCCTCGCCGACATAGCCGGCTTCCGTCAGCGTCGTCGCATCGGCCATGGTGAAGGGAACGTCGATGATGCGGGCAAGCGTCTGGGCAAGATAGGTCTTGCCGCAGCCGGTCGGGCCGACGAGCATGATGTTCGACTTCGCCAATTCGACTTCGCCGTTCTTGGAGGCGTGGGCCAGGCGTTTGTAATGGTTGTGAACGGCGACAGACAGGATCTTCTTCGCCTGCCGCTGGCCGATGACATATTCGTCGAGGACCTTGATGATGTCCTGGGGCGTCGGAACGCCGTCGCGGGACTTGACCATCGAGGACTTGTTTTCCTCGCGGATGATGTCCATGCACAATTCGACGCATTCATCGCAGATGAAGACGGTCGGTCCGGCAATCAGTTTCCGGACTTCGTGCTGGCTCTTTCCGCAGAACGAACAATAGAGGGTGTTCTTGGAGTCGCCGCCGTTGCTGCCGCTGACCTTGCTCATATCATTTTCCTTCCAGCACGCCGCATTTCAAGGCGAAATCGCGGTCCACTCTATCAGCTCCTGGCGGCACTCCGTTTCCGGAGCCTTTGCCGAGAAGGGCTTCAGGGGCTACGAACCGGTTCCAGTCAACCATGTCCAGGTTCCGGCGGCAACGAATCCCCTTCGAATGCCAAATGCTATGTCACAAAAATTCAACATAGCATTAATAGTTACTATTAGTGTCTTCACCGCCGGATGAAAGCCCTTGTTCGATCACAAATGAGATAGAACTGTGGCGGCAAAAACACCATCCCAATTAATTACTAGGCCTGCTCGCCTTCCATCTCGAGGCGCGAGGTCAGAACCTTGTCGATCACGCCCCAGCCCTGGGCCTCATCCGCATCCATGAAATGGTCACGATCGAGGGTCTTTTCAACTTCCTCGTAGGTGCGGCCGGTGTGCTTGACGTAGACTTCGTTGAGGCGGCGCTTCATCTTGAGGATGTCGCGGGCGTGGCGCTCGATATCCGAGGCCTGGCCCTGGAAGCCGCCCGAGGGCTGGTGCACCATGATGCGGGAGTTCGGCGTGGCGAAGCGCATGTCCTTGTGGCCGGCGGCCAGCAGCAGCGAGCCCATGGACGCAGCCTGGCCGATGCAAAGCGTCGAAACCGCCGGTTTGATGAACTGCATCGTATCGTAGATCGCCATGCCGGCGGTGACGACGCCACCAGGCGAATTGATGTAGAGGGCGATTTCCTTCTTCGGGTTTTCGGCCTCGAGGAAGAGCAGCTGGGCGCAGACAAGCGTCGCCATGTGATCCTCGACGGCGCCGGTCAGGAAGATGATGCGTTCCTTCAACAGGCGGGAATAGATGTCGTAGGAGCGTTCACCGCGGTTGGTCTGTTCCACGACCATCGGCACGAGGGCCATTGCGGTATCAACTGGGTTTCTCATGTGCGTCCTTTGTCAACGTCATGCCGGCGGCCGCCGGGAATCAAAGAAAATGCCATATCCCTACATAGAGTGTCCCTGCCCTCCTCTTCAAGACACGCATGAGGATAACGTTAAGAAGGCGGGGCACGGCGGCTTCAGGTCCTCTTTCATGCATGTGGTCATCCCGGAACCGCTGCACACTTCCGGGCGACGTGCATCGAGCTTCGGCGCCGGCAGCCTCTTTCTCGTAAATGGCTGATGACCGCGAGCCCCCGGCGGCGTCTCCCCCCGCTTTTCTCCATGACAGGATGAAGGAAAGCTTACTCCATCCAGCAGCGCTCACATACGTTTACCCAACGGAAAGCCTACCGCCAGATACCGGCCGAAAATCATGCCGCACCGCAACTGCATTAAGGAAGTGGCGAGCTTCCTCAGCAAGGATGCGGCCAACAGACAAGGTCGACGGGCAAGGGGTTTGCTGCCGTGTTCAATATCGCTACAGGTCTCGCCATCTGGTGTTCGGAGGCCATGACGCTCGCTCTGGTGCTTTTCGTCGCGTGGCGCCACAACGTCAAGAACGAAGCCTACCTCTATTGGGGCCTCGGCTTTCTTCTGACCGGCATCGGCTTTGCGATGATCGCGCTACGCGGCCAAGTCCCCAGCCTCGTGTCCGTCGAGATCGGCAATGCCATTGCGCTGCTCGGCCAGAGCGCCTGGGTGGCGGGTTTTCTCGCGCTCGACCGCAAGAAGATCGAATGGTGGGTGCTGCTGCCGCCGGCAATCTGGCTGGCCGGGGTGTTTCTGCCCTGGGTCAACACCGATTATTCCAACCGCGTCGTGCTCTACAATCTCGCTTCGGCGACCGGCGCCACGGCCCTCGCCATGGCGGTCGCCGCCGGCGACATGCGCCGCGAGCGCACCCGCATTAAGCTAATGGGCGTGTTCGTCATGCAGGGCTGCCTGTGCTTCGGCTCGGCGCTGACGATGGCGGTAACGCTGCCCAGCGATATCGACGCGACCAATCTCGGCGGCGTCTCGGCAATGGCGAGCGCCTTCCTACTCACGATCGCCTTTGCGCTTACCTGCCGGCTGGTCATGGAACGCTCCGAACGGCATCTGCGGACGATGACACTGACCGATTCACTCACGGGCGTGCTCAACCGCCGCGGCCTGCTCGGCTATTTCGAGGCCATGCAGGAAAGAGCCCACAGTGAACAGCGGCAGGTCGCGGTGATGCTATTCGACCTGGATCATTTCAAGCGCGTCAACGACCGCTTCGGCCACCAGGCCGGCGACGCGGTGCTCACCGCCTTCGCGCGCATGGCGCGGCAGTATATTCCAAACCACATCTTCGGCCGCATGGGCGGCGAGGAATTCGCCGCCTTTGCCGCCGTCTCGGACCAGATGGAAGCCGAGGCGATCGCCGAAGCGATCCGCACCGAATTCTGCCGCCTTCCCGTCGCCACCGGCGAAGCGATCGTTCCGGTTACGGTCAGTATCGGCATTGCGCTCGCCGCCTCGATCGAAGCCAATATCGACAAGCTGATTTCGGCCGCCGACCGGGCGCTCTATGCCGCCAAGGCCGCCGGCCGCAACTGCACGGTCACCTTCGGCGAAGCGGAAGCGGCGGCCCCGGCGTCGGCAACGCCGATCCCGACTGCCGGCGAACTCGTGCCAACGGTCGATGATCAGGTCGAGGCGCTGCGACGCATGGGCACGCTGTCGCGGGCCGGCTAGCCGCAGCTGAAAATAGAATCAATCCCCTAGTTTAACTCCACTCGGGCATGCTTCGTTTGCGGCCGGCTCTCCTCATCCGCATCTTTTCGAGGCCTGGCAAATCCGCTAAGCCTCGGGGCATGACGACACCGCCCTTTCTCTCGATCGACCCTGCCCTCCGCCATGTCTCGCTGGATGCCCGCAACCCGGCCTTCTACGGCAATCCGAACGACGTCTATGCCGCGCTCCACGCCCATTGTCCGACCTTCTACTGGACCGAGCAGAAACAGTGGTTCTTCACCGGCTACGACCATGTGAACGGGCTGTTACGCGACCGCCGCTTCGGCCGGCAGATCCTGCATATCGCCAGCCGCGAGGAGCTCGGCCTTGCCGAACCGATGCCGCATCTTGCAAGTTTCGATCTCTCCGAACGTTATTCCCTGCTCGAACTCGAACCGCCGGAGCACACGCGGCTGCGCACCCTCGTCAACCGCGCCTTCGTCTCGCGCCATGTCGAGAAGATGAAGCCGGAGCTTGCCGAACTCGCCAACCGGCTGATCGACGGCTTCGCCGATAAGGGCGAGGTCGAGCTGCTCTCGGCCTTTGCCGATATCATTCCGGTGACGATGATCGCCCGCATGATCGGCATCCCGGAGGATATGGGGCCGCAGCTGCTCGCCTGGTCGCACGCCTATGTCCGCAT
The DNA here is from genome assembly GCF_029194105.1 of Rhizobium mulingense. NCBI lineage: Bacteria > Pseudomonadati > Pseudomonadota > Alphaproteobacteria > Hyphomicrobiales > Rhizobiaceae > Rhizobium > Rhizobium mulingense. Next base: position 16,747 of record NZ_JARFVE010000010.1, read on the forward strand.
GTACATGTTCGGCCGCACGCGCGAGCAGGAAGACGCGGCCGAACGGGCAGCCAAGGAATTTTCCCACTATGTCAGGACAGTGATCGCCGAGCGCCGCGCCGAGCCGCGCGACGACCTGCTGACCCACATGATCCATACCGAGCACAAGGGCCAGTATCTCACGGAGGAAGAGCTGATCTCGACGACGATCGTGCTGCTTAACGCCGGGCACGAAGCGACCGTGCACCAGATCGGCAATTCCGTGCGTACGATCCTCGACAGCGGCTCAGATCCGGCGACGCTCTTCCGTGACGAGGCGACGACGGAGCGCACGGTCGAGGAGACGCTACGCATCTGCGCGCCGGTCCATATCTTCCAGCGCTGGGCACTCGAGCCCGCCGAAATCGACGGCGTCTCGTTCAAGCGCGGCGACAAGGTCAGCCTCATCCTTGCCGCCGCCAATCTCGACCCTGCGAAATTCACCGATCCGCTGAGCTTCCGGCCCGATCGCAACGAGGCGCCCAATCTCTCTTTCGGCGCCGGCATCCATTTCTGCATCGGCGCGCCGCTGGCGCGGCTGGAGCTCAACGTCGTGCTGCCGATCCTGTTCGAGCGGCTTGCCGGCCTCAGGCTCGCGAAGACACCTATGGTCAAGGACGTCTACCATTTCCACGGACTGGAGCGGCTGGATTTGCAGTGGTGATCCCGAGGCTTGATTTTCGGCGGCTGGAGGATCCCGTGCGGCGTGCCGGCTGAATCCAACGCCTGACGATCTTTGTTTTTACGCATGTCTTTACCGCAAACCGCTAAACGCTTTTTGCGAGACCTCCTCTAGTCTCGGCGGCGGCCTCTTCCTGCAGCTTGCCGGTGATGTCGCGGGCCGACATGGGTTTTCCCATCAGATAGCCTTGAAGCTGATCACAGCCGGCGTCCCGCAAGATCGCCGCCTGGCGCGAATTCTCGACGCCTTCGGCGGTAACGGGGATCTGCAGGGCACTCGCCAGCGAGATGGTCGCCCGAAGGACGTCGGCGCCCTTTGCGCCTTCGTCGAGCGCCGAGACGAGCGAGCGGTCGATCTTCATGCGATCGAAGCCGAATTGCCGCAGTGCGCCGATGCTGGCGTAGCCGCAGCCGAAGTCGTCGAGCGCGAACTTGATGCCGACGCGCTTGAGCTGGTCGATCGAGCGCCGGGCCTGATCCGGATTTGTCATCAGGACGCCTTCGGTGATCTCCAATGTCAGGCGTTTCGGGTCGAAATCGAGCTCCTGCAGGACCGCGATCACTTCGGTCGCAAATTCCGGATTGCACAGCTGGACCGGCGAGACATTCACCGACAATGCCAGATCTGGCCAGGTCATGGCATGCGCGATCGATGTTTTGAGCATGTGAACGCCGAGCGCATCGATGAGACCGCATCTTTCGGCAAGGGGGATGAAGACCTCCGGACTGACGTTGCCTGCGGCCGTTCGCCAACGCGCCAGGGCTTCAAGACCGGTCACCGTGCCGGTCGAGGCAGAGACGAGAGGCTGGAAGACAGCTTCGATGGCGCCGGAGCCGATGGCGCTCTTCAGCAGAGCCTCCAGCTCGGCGACCCGCTGGCGCTCCTGGTCCAGTTCGGGATCGTATTCGATCGCCTGGCCTCTGCCATTTGCCTTGGCGCTATAAAGCGCCATGTCCGCCCTGCGCAGCAGCTCCAAGGGCTCGATGTCTTCGTCGCGCGCAGCAGCTCCGATGCTTGCTCCGACCTCGATTGTCCGCCCGTCGATCTTGAAGGGCTCGGCAAACAGCGCCAGAACGGCCCTCTCCATCTCTTCGCAGGTGGCGGAGCCAACATGCACCAGTGCAAATTCGTCGCCCCCCAGCCGGGCGGCGGCGACGACTTCCGGATGGCAGGCCGTCAGCGCCTTCGAGACCAGGCGGATCAGATCGTCGCCGACGGCATGCCCCCAGGCATCATTGACGGCCTTGAAGCCATCGAGGTCGACCAGATAGAGCCGGGGCGGCGCTGAGGCCGTATCTTCCAGCTCTTCGAGCAGGCTGAGCAGCCCCTGCCTATTCAACAGGCCGCTCAGACTATCGTGGCCCGCTTCGTAAAGCGCTGCCTGCGCCAGTTGACGCAGGCGCCGCGCCTCGGACGCGCCGACCATCAGAACACCGACCAGGAACAGAACGAGGATAACGATGGCGGCGGCGATGTAAGGTGTCACCTGATGAAACACCGTGCTTCCAGGCGCCTTGCTGGGCCAGGCGAGATAGCCGATCACCGCACCCTTCATGTCGGTGATCGGTGTGTTCAGGAAATCCGGCTTGGGCGTCGCCTCAAGGCGCAGACCCTCGAGTTCATGTTCGTTCGAGAGGGTGTCCAGCACCTCCGGGGTGAATTCCTTATAAAAGCTCAGCGTGCTGAATTTCGCAGTGTCGACAACGTCGTCGAAAGGTTGGATTGCCTGCGATGCGATCAGCGCGATACCATTTTCGGTCTTGACGAAATTAACCAGCGGCGCTTTCGCCGGATCGGCGGCCACATTGATCTGCTGATAAAAGGCCCTGCCGAAGAACGCGGCGGGCTCGAAGGGCTTGCCCTTTGCATAGGCCGACACGATCGACGTCCGATCGGGTCCAATTACGATTGCACCGTCGTAAAGCGGGTAATCCTCGCTGGTCTTTCCCCAATTCTCATAGGCCCAGTCCGCGGCATTCGGAGAGGAAGCCGCACGATAGGCATCGTCCCAGACGGCGTTATCCGTCGTTGTCGCACCGAGGCGGGCGACAAAGGCTGCGATCGCGGCGCGGGCGGCGCGAGTGGCGCGGGCATCGTCGATCTCGTTCCCCGACCGGGTCATCGTCACGACGACATGGGCCATGAGGCCCGTGAGCACGAGGGCTACCAGAAGGAAGCACACCGTTGTCGCAATGATGGAAGAGGTTTGAGTGCGAACGTGCCTACCCGCAAGATTCGACGACATGCCAATCCCGAAAGATGAATTGCAAGGCCATGTCTGTTGTGACGGCAGGAGACATCATGTCCGCAATGCGCTGCAGATAAGGTCTAGCATTTGACGATGTAGGTCCCATTAATGGGAAAGATCAAATGCCTACTATCGGCAAAAGAGAAGCGACTTCTTCAGGAGAAACGGCGCATAATCGCCGCAAACCGGGACAGGCCCGGCATCATCCCAGCCGATCTGCAGCGGCTGTTCAAACCTTGATCACATAGTCCTTGCGAGTCGTTTCAACGACTTCCCAGGTTCCCTTGAAGCCGGGTCTGAGGATCATCCGGTCACCCGCCTTCAGATGAACCGGTTCGCCGCCGTCTTCCGTCACGATCGAATGGCCGGACAGCAGGCTGAAATATTCCCATTCCTCGTAAGAGATTCGCCATTTGCCGGGCGTCGCTTCCCAGATGCCGGAATAGAGGCCGCCTTCGGCCTCCTCCAGGTTCCAGGTCCGGAACTGCGGATCGCCGGAGATGATCCGGCCGGGTTCGGGCGCGCCGACCTCCGGCTCGACGCCATCGATGCCGAAGGTGATGAAATTGGTCACAGTCATTCTGATCTCTTCTATTTCAATGTTCTTCGCAGCATACGTTTGCATACGGCGCGCTCGTAATTATTGGTTTTTCATGTGCTTTTGCAGCATGCGTTCAATATGTTCGCTACGGTCCGCCATAGTGACGCCATAGAGTTGGGACCAATACCGCTTGCATAACAAGCGGATGGCGAAAAATGAGATTGCTGGCTCTCCTTGCAGTGGCCGTTTTGCTAACGGTGGTTCAAGCCCGGGCCCAAGTCTATGAACCGTATGATGGATACGACGAAGACAGAGGCTACGGCTATGATGACCCTTACAGCCCGTATCCACCTCCGCCTTATTACGACCCCTCCCCTCGCTATCAGGAACCCCTGTATGATCGCCGGGCACCGTCGACGCGAAGCGCTAGAGGAAACATCGTGATCGCCACGCGCGAACACACACTTATTTACACGACAGCTAGCGGAGAGCAGTTCGTTTACCCCATAGCCGTTGGCCGCGAAGGCAAGCAATGGTACGGAACGACGCGGGTGGTGTCGAAGCGATTGTATCCCGAATGGCGGCCAACGCCCAGCATGCGTCAGAAGAATCCGAGGCTTCCAGCGGTCGTGAAGCCGGGCCCCAACAATCCGCTGGGAACCCGAGCGATATACCTTGCCGATGGGCTGCTGCGCATACACGGTACCAACGACCCGTCCTCCATCGGAACCAATGCGTCGAGTGGGTGTTTTCGAATGTACCTCGAGGACGTCGAGGAGCTTTACGATATGGTCCAGCCGGGGACCCGGGTGATTGTCCAACGGTAATCGGATCGGGTAAGCCCCCAGCGGTCCCCTCGCCAGCCTTACCTCCCGGCTGGGCTGTTTCAGTGTTCTTCGCAGCATACAACCAAGAGATGCTCGTGAACTTCGACCACTATGACCTCCCCTGCTGGAGCCAGGCTGGCGACATGAGGTGATTGTCGGGATCGTTGAGATCGCCGCGCCTATCGCGGGCTCGACAGCCGAGCTGCCGTCAACTTCCGGCACCAGAGCACTGGCCAGCCGTTGCGTTGGCCGTTCAAAGTCGGGGACCGGTTGCTCGAAATCGTTCCGAACGCCGCGATCGTGGTCGACAATAGTGACGCTGTAGCCGCTATTGTTATTGCGGGCGGTGGTATCGGCATGTCCCCGACGTACATCGCTGCCCCTTTCCTCGAGCACGGCGAGTTGATGCCCGTTCTCAAAGACTACGCGATCGACCGCTTCAACATTACCGCCCTCTCGCCCGAGAGCCGCCGAGGCAACCCCGCTGTCAAGGCGTTCGTCGCGTTTCTCGGAGAGGTTTTCCCTGCCGAGGCCGCGTGGGACCGCATCTTCGCCGCGAGTGTCGTTGCGGAGGGTATTATGTTGAATTGCGAGGACTGCCGTCGGCTCGCCTTGAAATATGGCGACAAGCTTGAAGTCCGTGAGTAGGAAGCAAGAGCCCTGACCACTGGCCGATCAGCTTCTGGGCCCAAGGAACCTCAATCGGACATCAGAAGAAAATCTCCTGCCACTCAGTGCGAGGTGATCGCACGACCGCTGGACGCGAGATGCTCTGTAATGGCGCGCCGGATTTCGGTAACCGTGTCAAAGAGCCTGTTGTCTAAGTCGATGACATTGAAGCGGACAGCGATGAATTTGAGGCGGTTTTCGACAGGGACCGCGATCCCGACTTCCTGACCGTTGAATACGACAGCTTGCTTTTGCATAACAAACCTCGGGCGCGCCACACGGGAGCACCATCTTAGAAAAGTGGAACAAAGGATTTACGACGCGTCAGAGTGACGCCGTAGGTCGGTGTCGGATCGAGATGAGATCACGCATTCGCTACACCATTGCGAACAAATGAAGTCGGACAAAACAACGTCATCATCCTCCTCAAGCGAGGTCAAACGACCGCTGGGTATCGCCGGCGAGGGCCGGTTATTTCGGAATTCTTCTGTAAAAAACGTAGTCGAGAAATTTCTAGTAAGCAACTGATTTTTGTTATTATTTAGCGTTTTGAATCGTATGATAATTACCGCAAGTGCGAAGTAACAGATGATGTACGTTCGTCTGACACCCATCGTCGAAGGCCCGCCGATGGCTTTACTGCCGATATTGCGGATCGCCGCTGATCGCAGGTGCCAGGTCGGTTGGTGCGACCGCCAAGCTTCCCGCCGGCCGGCCCTCCGGCTTCCGACGAGCGTGGCCGACTGCCGCCACGAAATTTCATGTTCGCAATACTGGCGAGTGGCCGGTCGGATTAGCATTACGCAAGGTATAGCCGGTCGTTACATGCATATGTTACGTTACTCGCTGTGATCGTCTTGAGGTCTTGTATTGTGACGAGGTAGGCTGGGGCAAGTTTTGAGGTAAACCATGACAAAAAAATAGGCCAGGCCCATACTCAGCTCATTACTCGCAACCGGGGAAGACGATGGACAACACGGCTATTCGCACCACACAATGGCTCGGCACTACGTATACGCTTTTGTTGACCAAGCCAGAAACCGGCGGCGCTTTCGCGCTCGTTGATAGCGTCACCGAACCCGGGTATGGTCCGCCACGACACGTTCATAAAAACGAAGACGAAGCCTTCTTTATACTCTCAGGCGATGTCGAGTTCTGGACAAAGGACGGAACGGTGGTCAAGGGACCTGGGGAAGCCGTCTTCATGCCGCGCGGCGTGGAGCACACCTTCAGGGTTGCAGGCGATCAGCCGGCACGAATGCTGACAATGCTCACTCCTGGGGGTTTCGAAGACTATTTTTTGGAGATGGGCCGCAACAAATACCGTATCCCCGAAGACATGGGCGTAATAGCCGGCTCGGCGGCCACTTATGGTATCACTTTTACAGGCCCGCCGCTCGACGCAAATTGAACTTGTTAAGGCGTCCGTCAGTGCGGATGTAGGGGCGAAATGTACACCTGACCCGTCGGCGGGACGCATCGCGGCTTTAGGTTCAGATCGAAGCGGCCTCAAGGCGACGCGGAGATCAGCTGTGAAAAGCTCGGCATGGGCGGGGACCGCCATATCATCGCGCCATATTTAGCGTATAGTACTCCAGTCGGCGATATTACCAGGGCGACGCCGATTGGGCGATAAGACGTGCTCTTGCCTTTGGTGGGGCCACAATAATGTCTCTAAACCTCTTAAATCTTCCGGAACTATCCGAACGGCACATAGAGATGCTCGCCAAGGTAATAGCCGACTGGTGCGATGCGAACTCCATCGATGCAGGCGGGAATTGCGCAGAAGCCGCATATGCTGCCGCCATTGATCTTTTAAGTGCAGACCCGGACCTGTCAGCGGGTCAGTTGCGACAGGCACTGGACCTCAGTATGGCTGAGAATAAGCGTGCGGAACCTTCCTCGTAGGCTCAAGTTGTGATGTAGCGGCCTCTCCGTTTTGCGGGTGTGCCCGCTGGCGATGGAGCATGTGTCTTGTGGACGAGTGTCGTTATTCTACATCTGCGAAGGCCGATCACCGTGAGATCGGCAAAACAGGCGTTCGATCTCCTGTCGGCCCGTTGGCCAGTCTCTGACGGAAGGGCTTACATCGCGGCCCTTGAAGCCTGTGAAAGCGTCAATGACGGACATGTTTCAGACGAAAGCGCTCGGGAGTCGTTCTTGTTGGCGTTGGAGGAAGCCGAAATCCCCTACTCGACCGATATAGAACGGTAGGCACGCCGGACTTTAAGTTGACGCCTGCTCAACGAAGAACGGGCATGTTCCTGCACGTAGCAAGGCGTAATCTCGAACAATGCTCTCCCAGATACAAGCTGAGTTCGTTCAGCCTCTTCACCAGTGCCGGATGCTCACTTCAGGCCACAGTGTTTTCGCCCTCGCAGCGTTCTCCTCGTGAGTGTGCCGGTTATCAAGAAATCAGGATCGACGGGAACGGTGCAGGCATATCATTCGCGAAGAAAAGTGCCTGGCGGATCGATCGGGTCGTGAAGTGATCATATCACCCGCGAGATCGAACTCTCGCTGCCGAAATCGGGTTTCGCTCTCTTGAAAAAGAGGGACGCCGAGCGTTTTCTTGAGTACTGCCTACAGTTCAAGTGTGGGGTGGACAACCTCCTCCTTGCCTTCGCGTCGACGAAGATAGGGATGCACCCATGTCGCCCTGGATCGGGCCGGGGCGCACGATCGCCACCTGGATCACCAGGTCGTAGAAGGTCCTCAGTTTCAGACGGGGGCAGCATTGCCATCTGCGCAGGGGATTCGACCTGGAAGGTCCCGAGAGTATCGGCTTTGCGGATCATCGCGTAGGTCTGCGCCTCCTCCTGCGGGATGTCTGCAAGTCCCATCGCAAGCGACTTGTATTCGGCATTCAGATCTTCGAAAGCGCCTGTTCGAGGTCGGCAATGATGTCCTTGACGTCCTCGATGCCGATCGAAAGGCGCACCACGTCGGGGCCGGCCCCGGCGGCGATCTTCTGTTCGTCGCTCAACTGCCGGTGCGTCGTCGAGGCAGGATGGATGACGAGCGAGCGGGTGTCGCCGATATTGGCAAGGTGGGAGAAGAGCTCCAGGCCCTCGACCAGCGTTTTTCCCGCCTCATAACCGCCATTGACGCCGAAGGTGAAGACGGAGCCGGCGCCCTTCGGCGAATAGCGCTGCTGCAGGGCGTGGTTCGGGTCGTCTTCGAGGCCAGCATAATTCACCCAGGCGATCTTGCTGTGCGCCTTCAGCCACCTCGCCACCGCAATCGCATTGTCGCTATGGCGCGGCATCCTCAGCGGCAGCGTTTCGATGCCGGTCAGGATCAGGAAAGCGTTGAATGGCGAGATCGCCGGCCCGAGGTCGCGCAGACCAAGAACGCGGGCGGCAATCGCAAAGGCGAAATTGCCGAAGGTCGCGTGCAGGACCATGCCGTTGTATTCCGGCCGGGGGCTCGACAGCATCGGGTAGTTTCCGGATTTCGACCAGTCGAAGGTACCGCCGTCGACGATGAGGCCACCCATGGAATTGCCGTGGCCCCCGAGAAACTTGGTCAGCGAATGCACGACGATATCGGCGCCGTGTTCGATCGGACGGATGAGATAGGGTGTTGCCATCGTATTGTCGACGATGAGCGGCAGGCCATGGCGATGCGCCACGTCGGCGATCGCGGCGATATCGACGAAGGTGCCGCCGGGATTGGCAAGGCTCTCGATGAAGATGCCGCGCGTCTTTTCGTCGATCTGGCTTTCGAAGCTTGCCGGATCGGCGCAATCGGCCCAGCGCACCTGCCAGCCGAAATTCTCGAAGGCATGGCCGAACTGGTTGATCGAGCCCCCGTAGAGCTCGCGGGCGGCGATGAAATTCTCGCCGGGGCGCATGATGGTGTGGAAGACGATCATCTGTGCGGCATGGCCGGAGGCGACGGCAAGGGCCGCCGTGCCACCCTCGAGCGCTGCGACGCGCTCCTCCAGCACGGCCTGCGTCGGGTTCATGATGCGGGTGTAGATATTGCCAAAAGCCTGCAGGCCGAAGAGCGCGGCGGCATGATCGGAATCGTTGAAGACGTAGGCGGTCGTCTGGTAGATCGGCGTCACCCGCGCGCCGGTCGCCGGGTCGGGCTGCGCACCGGCATGGATCGCCAACGTGTTGAATCCCGGATCATTCTTGGCCATGTCGTCCTCCCGTTGTTGCTGACGGCCGGGATCATAGCCTCTCCCGGACGAAAGTTAATCGCGATCCGTTTCAACCCGCGGGCATTCGGTGGAAAATCCGTCTCTGCAGAGCGCAGCTCAAGCAATGAGATCGGGCAATGAGATTAAGCAATCAGCCGGGGATACTCGATCGCCGGACAGCGGTTCATCACCACCTTTATGCCGGCGGCCTCCGCCTTTGCCGCAGCCGCATCGTCGCGGACGCCGAGCTGCGCCCAGATGACCTTCGGCAAAGGCTTCAGCGCTAAGGCCTCCTCGACGACGCCGTCCAGATATTCGGCAGCGCGAAAGACGTCGACCATGTCGATCGGCACCGGAATGTCGGCGAGCCGCGCAAAGACGGTGCGGCCGTGGATTTGTTTACCCGCCTGCCCCGGGTTGACCGGAATGACCTCATAGCCGCGCGACAGCAGATAGCCCATGACGCCGTTGCTCGGCCGCGCCGGATTGGGCGAAGCACCGGTCAGGGCGATGGTCTTCACCGAATGCAGGATTTGGGCGAGGAAATCATCCGTGTAGCTGTCGTGATTCATGTCCGCTTCTCCACTTGCGAAAGACTTTCGCCACGGCGCGCGTAATTTTGCGTTTGCGTGAAACCAGTTGCGCGCCTTTCCCGTATATATGAATTGGACACTCTCTGAGGATGATTCGATGAAAAAAATCGCTCTTGCCCTCATGCTCGTGCTCGCCGCATCGCCGGCGCTGGCGATCTCGCGCTACAACCCGCTCGCCATGAGCTGCGACAGCGTGCGCGCCGCCATCCACAATCAGGGCGCCGTCATTTTCCGCTATCAGTCGCCCCGCGGTCTGCCCCTCTATGATCGCTACGTCCGCAACAGCAATTATTGCGACGCGACCGACTATGCGGAGTGGACGCACATTCCCTCGAAAGACAATCCCCGGTGTCCCGTTCTGAACTGTCAGAACATAGACAACCTGGACGGGATGCTGTTCGTTCCGCATTATCAGCTCTGAGGTTTTTGTTGCCGTGACCGTCGCAACGCCCTACGCCCTTCGCGTTTGGGAACGTCCGCCGCCTCACGATTTTTCTGAGAATATGCAATCACCAGCTTTATTTTCCACGTATGTCAAAGTTATAGAATAAAATCTGTATTTCAGCAACATAGAAAGATCCACACAGGAATCCCTCCAAGCGTTTTCTGCTTTCGTTCTTCGGAAATTCGCCCTATGTTCTGGTGTCCATTAGCGGCATCTCATAGTTGAGAAGATCGCTTGGATTGAACGCATATCGAGCGCACGCAAAAATTGCCGGCTGCACCCGCCATTGTTGGGACATTGGAAGCGTGATATTGCGGACATGAAGACATCCGCGACTGCGGCAACGCATTTTCGTGCAAATCGCAGTTGTCTTACCAGAAGTTTGCCCCGTCGGGGCGAAGCGCTTGTCTTTCCCCCGTAGTCCAGGATTTATCCTTGCCCCTCGACGTCATCCTGCTCGTTCTGTTCGGTGCATTGCTTCATGCGACATGGAACGCGATCGTCAAAGCGGGGAGCGATAAATCCCTTGATGCGGCGCTGATTTCGGCCGGCGGCGCCGTATCGGCCTTGCCGTTTTTGGCATTTCTGCCATTGCCGCAAAGTGCGGCCTGGCCGTTTATCGGCGCGTCGGCCATCCTGCAGTTCGTCTATTTCCAGCTGGTTGCCGCCGCCTACCGGGCCGGCGATATCGGCCTGGTCTATCCGCTGATGCGTGGTTGCGCGCCGTTGCTGATCGCCGCAACAAGCGGTGTCATCCTCAGGGAAGATCTTTCCGGCGCCGCGCTCGCCGGCATCATGACGATCTCGGCCGGCGTCCTGACGCTCGCTCTGGAGGCGCGTCGCGGCAGCGGCCGCGCCGTCGTCCTCTCCATTGCCAATGCCTTCGTCATCGCCAGCTACACTTATGTCGACGGCATCGGCGCCCGCCTTTCAGGCAACGCGGTTTCCTATACGCTTTGGATGTCGCTGCTGCCGCCCATACTGCTGTTTGCCTGGGCGGCGTCCCGGCGCGGCAGCCTGACGGTGGTGCGCCACGTTCGCCGCAACTGGTGGCGCGGCCTTATCGGCGGCGCGGGTTCGATTGCATCTTACGGACTGGCGCTCTGGGCGATGACGAAGGCTCCGGTCGCGACCGTTGCCGCGTTGCGGGAAACCGCGATCGTCTTCGCTCTGGTGATCTCGGTCGCCGTGTTCAAGGAAAAAGCCGGGATCTGGCGTTACCTCGCCGGCGTCGTCATTGCGGCCGGCGTGCTGGTTCTGAAGCTGGCGTGATCATTCGCCCTTCCATTCCGGCTTGCGCTTGCCGAGGAAGGCGCCGATGCCCTCCTGCGCATCCTGCGTCAGCATGGTCTCCACCATCACCTTGGCGGCATAGTCATAGGCTGCCTCCACCGGCAGTTCGAGCTGCCGATAAAATGCTTGCTTGCCGATTTTCAGGATCAATGGCGATTTGCCAGCGATCACGGCCGCATATTTGGAAACGACCTGCGCCAGATACTGCTTCGGCACGATGCGGTTGACGAGGCCGAAATCCTTGGCGGTCGAAGCGTCGATCGTCTCGCCGGTCAGAAGCATTTCCATTGCCTGTTTGCGATGGGCGGCACGGGTAACCGCCACCATCGGCGTCGAACAGAACAGGCCGATATTGACGCCCGGCGTACAGAACGTCGACGTGTCCGTGCAGATCGCCAGATCACAGGAGGCAACGAGCTGACAGCCGGCAGCCGTTGCAAGCCCGTCGACCTCGGCGATAACAGGTTTTGGCAGATGCGCGATCTTCAGCATCAGATCGGCGCAGAGGCGGAAGCTTTTCTCGAAGAACGCAGCGCCCCGGTCTTCGTCGACGCGATGGGCCGTGAGTTCCTTGAGGTCATGGCCGGCGGAAAAGATGGAGCCGGTCGAGGCGATGACGACGACGCGCACATCCAAATCCGCCTCCGCCTTTTCGAGCTCGGCCATCAGCGCCTCCAGAAGCGCAATCGAAAGCGCATTGGCCGGCAAATCGTTGAGCACGAGCCGCAGCACGCCGTCGCGCAGCGAGCGGAGCAACAATCCGTCTATCCTGTCCGCGTCCTTTCGGAAGGATACTATTTCGGCCATGTTGCTGCTCCCTGCGCTCGATTTCCACACACCTGTTCTGCCACAAGGCGCCGGCAATTTCGAGCAGGATCCGCCCTCCCCGCTGCGGCGTGGTCAAAACCAGAACCACGATTTCGATGTCTCGGCCGTCGCCTGCGCACGGGTCAGACCGATATCGCGAAGCTCATCATCGGTGAGGTCCGAAAGCTTGCGGCGGCTGCGTCGCTTTTCGAGCCGACACTCGATGGCCGCCAGCAGCCGCCGGCCCCGGCGTGCCGTCTCGCGAAGTTTCAAACAAAGGGCGTTGCGCGGTGTCGCTAATATCTCGCCGAATTCCAGGGTCATCTTTTGTCCTTTCTCAACGGAGATAAGATGCGCTGGAAGATGCCGCGAAAGAAGCTTATGGATATTATAATATGCATAAGGATTTCTTTGGGTGCCGCTCAATCTCGATCAGCTCGCAACCTTCGTCAACGTCGCCGATCTTGGAAGCTTTACGGCGGCCGCCGACAAGGAAGGTGTGACGCAACCGGCCGTCAGCCTGCAGATCAAAGGCCTCGAACAGCGGCTCGGCGTCAGGCTGATCGAGCGCGTCGGGCGGCGGGCGCAACCAACGGCGGCCGGCCTCGACCTGCTTTCGCACGCGAGGCGTCTGCTGCAGGAAGCAGCCGCGGCGGAAGAAGCAATGATGCCCCACAGGGATGGCGCCAGCGGCCGGGTGCGCATCGGCAGCGGTGGCACGGCCTCGATTCATCTCCTGCCGCGCGCCATCGCCGCCGCCAGGCAGGCGATGCCCGGCCTCGAAATCACCGTCAATATCGGCAATGCCGATGATATTCTGCGCGATCTGGAGGCCAATAGCCTAGACATCGCCGTCGTGGCCTTGCCGGCATCGGGACGAAACTTCGAGATTGAACCGTTTTACGAGGAGGAATTGCTGGCTGTCGCGCCCGCAGGCAGCCTGCTGCCCGAAGGCGGACCGGATGCCGCCTTTATGCGCGACAGGACGCTGCTGCTTTACGAGGGCGGCAATACCAGGCGGGCAATCGACGCGTGGCTCGCCGCCCCTGATGGCAGGACCCGTCCGGCGATGGAATTCGGCAGCGTCGAGGCGATCAAGGAGCTGGTGGCCGTCGGGCTCGGCTGGTCGATCCTGCCGGGGTTGGCGCTCAAGCGCGACCGTGCCGGCCTGGTGACGACGTCGTCGCTGAAGCCGAAGCTCATGCGCCGGCTCGGCATGGTTCTGCGCCGGGACAAACATCTGACACGCGGCCTTCGGGAAATGATGAAATGTCTGCGCGAGTGCAAGGATTAAACACCGCTTCGACCCCACAAGTCCCGACGCGACGGAGAAAAAACCTTCAATATGGCAGCTTCCCGCCTCACCTAATTTGAGGCAATATAATACCACATAGCTAAGCGGCTGTTTTTGCTTATGTTTCTTTTGAGACCGCCGGGCGTGTCGATATTGACCCGATAACACATTCCCTTTATACACCGCGCCAGAACGCAGCCTTTCCGGCTGCTTTCTTTTTGGCACGCCTTGCGCCTGCCAATCCAAGCAACAAGAAACGCCCTCCAGCCTTCGGGCAAGGGTCCCAAAAGAGAGTATTCATTATGGCTACCTTCTCCCAGAAGCCTGCAGAGGTGGAGAAGAAGTGGGTGATCATCGACGCCGAAGGGCTGGTCGTTGGTCGTCTCGCTTCCATCATCGCTATGCGCCTGCGCGGCAAGCACAAGGCAACCTTCACGCCCCACGTTGACGACGGCGACAACGTGATCGTCATCAATGCCGACAAGGTCGTTTTCACCGGCAAGAAGTATTCCGACAAGGTCTACTACTGGCACACCGGTTACGCCGGCGGAATCAAGGAACGCACTGCACGCCAGATCATCGAAGGCCGCTTCCCGGAGCGCGTCCTTGAAAAGGCCGTCGAGCGCATGGTTCCGCGCGGCCCGCTCGGCCGTCGCCAGATGAAGAACCTGCGCGTCTATGCCGGCGCCAACCATCCCCATGAAGCCCAGCAGCCGGTCGCCCTCGACGTTGCCGCGCTCAACAAAAAGAACGTAAGGAGCGCCTGATCATGGCTGACCTCTCCTCCCTGAAGGATCTCGGCACGGCTTCCGAAGCTGCTGCTCCGGCCCACGTCCGCAAGGTCGATTCGCTCGGCCGCTCCTATGCGACCGGCAAGCGCAAGAACGCCGTCGCCCGCGTCTGGGTCAAGCCGGGCTCCGGCAAGATCATCGTCAACGGCAAGGAATTTGCGGAGTATTTCGCCCGTCCGGTGCTGCAGATGATCCTGCGCCAGCCGATCGTCGCGGCTGCCCGTGACGGCCAGTTCGACATCGTCGCAACCGTTGCCGGCGGCGGCCTCTCCGGCCAGGCCGGTGCCGTTCGCCACGGCCTGTCAAAGGCGCTCACCTACTTCGAACCGGGCCTGCGCTCGGTGCTGAAGAAGGGCGGGTTCCTGACCCGCGACAGCCGCGTCGTCGAACGTAAGAAGTACGGCAAGGCAAAGGCCCGCCGCTCCTTCCAGTTCTCGAAGCGCTAATCGCTTCCGACAGACGGAATTACGAAGGCCGGGGCAACCCGGCCTTTTTTATTGTGCAATCGCCCGAAAAGGGCAGAATTACTGCCGCGCTGCGCAATTCAGGACGCCAAAAACATCTCGCGCAAAACCGCACCGCGGTTCTGCGGTAGCGGTATGAGTCAAAGCACAAGCAGCGCGTCTGAAAGATAGCGACGCGCTTTGGTTCGTCAGAGCGACGTGCATCAGTCGGAGGAAAGGGCGGCCACGTTTCCATCCACGGTGTCGTCTTGCCTGAGAGCGTACAGGATTTCGTCGGCGACGGCATCCGCACCCGCCGGGGTGAAATGCAACTTGTCGGAAATAAACGTCTTGCCGTCCCGCGCCAGATCGCACCGGCCCGCCTCTCTTCCGCAGAAGATCCTGGCCGGATCGACGCGTAGGACATGCCTGTCTTTGGGGTCGTCGAGATAGGCGTAGGAAGGCGCCGATTGCCGGAGAAATTCATCCTGGGCGATCGTGATCGTCGGCGTCGGCGTGCCCTTGTGCATCAGCTTCGCGACCTTGGCAGCGATCTCCGTATCCCCGCGCGGATGAGGATAGATGATGACGACGCGGATGCCGGCCGATGTCAGCTCGCCCACGGTTTTGTCGAAAGCATCCCTCAAACTCTGCCCTACGTCTGATGTCGCGACTTCCTCGCCGCTGAACCTGTAGCGCGACTGCTCGAAAAAGATCTTCCAGGAGGCAGCGAGAAAGACCGTTTTCACCTTGCTCTTGACGAGATAGTCGATCGCCGCAGCGTTGAAGGCACCGCAGTCGCGCGCCTGGTGGGGGACCATCGAGACGTCGGCGACCGGCGCACAGAAGCTGTGCGTAATCTGTTGCAGGCCGATATTCATGCCGTCCAGACGCTTGGCCAGCGCCGGCGTCAGCGACGACGCCAGGGAATCTCCAAGGATGGCGTATGTCTGTTCGTGGCTGCCGTTGAATACGCAGCCCTGGATCGGCATCGTATCCCAGCCCGACGAGCCCTCGAGAAGGCAGGTCTTGCTCCAACCATTGTTCGCCATGAATTCCTTGATCGGTGCCGGCAGACGCCATGGAATGCCGCGGGTATCGTGGCCGTAAATGCCGAAGGCGATAAAGGCGGCCAACACCAGGGATACCGACGCGGCCAGGCTGCGGGTCGACGGCAGCAATCGGCGCTCTCGCCTGCGGAACGGCTGCTCGACGAAACGCCACGAGACATAGGCAAGCACAAGCGAAAGGCAGGTAAGAACGCCCATCACGGTCAACGGGGGCGGATCGATGCTGCGGATCCGCGCAAAGGCAAAAAGCGGCTGGTGCCAGAGATAGGCGCTGTAGCTGATCTGCCCGATCATGGTGAAGACACGGGTCGAAAGCAGTGCCGCCACCCAGGTTCCCTGCCGCGCATAGAGCAGCACGAGCATCGCGCCGACCACGGGAACCAGGGCGAGCGTGGAGGGAATCGGCGAGGTTTCGTCGAAATAGAAGATGGAGAAGGCGATCATGCCGAAACCGAGGAACGACAGCGGATCGCTGCCGCGCTTTTGCCCCTTCAACTGCATGAAGCTGCAGGTCGATCCGGCCAGAAATTCCCAGGCCCGCGACGGCAGGAAATAGAAATTGGCCGAGGGATGGACCCGTGACGCCCACTCGCTATAGGCAAGGCTGGCAAGGGCGAGCGCAACCAGGACGGCAAAGAGCCAGTTCCGCTTGCGCTTCCACATGAACATGACGAGTAGCGGAAAGAACATGTAATATTGTTCTTCGACGGCCAGGCTCCAGATGTGGAGCAGCGGCACCTCTGCGGCCTCCGGCGCAAAATAGCCGCTTTTGAACCAGAACAGGAAATTGGCACCGGAGAGGCTGGTGGCAATAAGACTGTCGGAGAACGCGCGAAATTCCTCCGGCATGACCCAGAGCCAGGCAAAGGGCAGACAGCACAGGACGACGAGAAACAGGGCCGGCAGGATACGACGGGCGCGGCGCTCGTAGAATGCCGCCAGCGAGAAGGTACCGTTGCCTATCTCCTCAAGGATGATCGACGTTATCAGAAAGCCGCTGATGACAAAGAAGACGTCGACGCCGATGAAGCCGCCGCTGAAGAAACTAAAACCCGCATGAAATAGAATAACGGGCATCACCGCGGCCGCCCGCAGGCCGTCAATCTCTCGGTAAATCACTCAAAATATTCCTAAAATATCGTATTCTTACTGACTACGCGCACCGAATCTGCAACCCGGCATTGCATACGGAAATGCGAATTTTTCTGCAAGCAGGAATTTCAGTAAAACTTTGAATAAACCACAGATTTTGTCAAAATCGTCGGTGCAGGAGGAGGACAGGGCCTTGTTGCCGAGTCTCGGCAACGCGGTCATCCGAACGATTGCTTGAAATCCGCAGACAGCTCGCCTACCCCTTTCTGCGCGAATGGATTAAGCCAACTCCTTCGCGCGGGCCCACGCCGACGCTCTGACGTCGAACATCCTGCAAGGCAGCGTCCGCATTGAATGCGACTATGGTTCTGCGACCGAAAAAAGGAGCATGACTTGGCGAACAAGACCATCGATCACGCCTTCACAGCGACCAGCCTCACCTCCGCCGCCAGCGACCCGACCTTTGCCGGCGCGCTGTCCTTCATGCGCCGCCGCTTCACCAAGGAACTCGCCGGCGCCGATGTCGCCGTCTGGGGCATTCCTTTCGACGCCGCCACCTCGAACCGGCCAGGCACACGCTTCGGCCCTCAGGCAATCCGGCGTGCCTCGGCGATCTTCGACAATGATGCGCAATATCCATTCAACCGCCAATTGTTCGCCGACATGGCGGTGATCGACTACGGCGATTGCCTGCTCGATTACGGCAATCACCAGGATACGCCCGGCGCCATCGAACGCCAGGCGAACGCGATCCTCGATAGCGGCGCCTTCCTGCTGACGCTCGGCGGCGATCATTACGTCACCTGGCCACTGCTGAAAGCGCATGCGGCGAAACACGGGCCGCTGGCGCTCGTGCAGTTCGACGCGCATCAGGACACCTGGTTCGACGAAGAGCGGCGCATCGACCACGGCTCCTTTGTCGCGCGGGCCACCCGTGAAGGCATCATCGACCCCGATCGCTCGATCCAGATCGGCATCCGCACCCATGCGCCGGAAGATTGCGGCATCAATATTCTCTATGGTCATCAGGTCGAGGATATGACTGCCGGCGATATCGCTTCGGCGATCATTTCCCACACGCGCGGCGCGCCGGCCTATCTCACCTTCGACATCGATTGCCTCGATCCGGCCTTTGCGCCCGGCACCGGCACGCCGGTCGCCGGCGGACCGTCGAGCGCCAAAATTCTCTCAGTGCTGCAGCGCCTGCACCAGCTCGATATCCGCGGAGCCGATATCGTCGAGGTTTCGCCGCCCTACGACCATGCCGATATCACCGCCATTGCGGGGGCAACGGTGGCGATGTATATGCTGGGGCTTCATGCGGAGCGACGCGCCATCGCCGTGTCACAAGGCTGACTTATTATCCCAAAATGAATCCGGAAACCTTCCGAACCCATTGAAAGCGCAGGTTAACATGGCACCGAAAATCTTCATCGACGGCGAACACGGCACAACGGGTCTGCAGATCCGCACGCGCATGGCCGGCCGCCGCGATGTCGAGCTTCTGTCCATTCCCGAGGCCGAGCGGCGCAACGCCGCCCTGCGCGAGGACATGCTGAACAGCGCTGATATCGCCATTCTCTGTCTGCCCGACGAGGCATCGAAGGAAGCGGTTCAGATGGTCTCGGCCAACAACAACGTGCGCGTCATCGACACGTCGACCGCCTTCCGCGTCAATCCCGGCTGGGCCTACGGCTTTGCCGAAATGGACGGCGCGCAGGCCGACAAGATCAAGGCCGCCCGTTTCGTCGCCAACCCCGGCTGCTATCCGACAGGCGCAATCGGCCTGATCCGGCCGCTGCGTGCCGCCGGCCTCCTGCCGGATGGTTATCCGGTGACGGTCAATGCGGTTTCCGGCTATACCGGTGGCGGCAAGCAGATGATCGCCCAGATGGAAAATCCGGATCACCCGGATGCAATCACCGCGCCGCACTTCCTCTACGGTCTGCCCCTCACCCACAAGCACGTGCCCGAAATGACCGTGCACGGCCTGCTCGATCGGGCGCCGATCTTCTCGCCATCGGTCGGCAAATTCGCGCAGGGCATGATCGTGCAGGTGCCGCTGCATCTCGACGATCTCGCCGAGGGCACGACGATGGAAAGCATCCACGCCGCTCTCGTCGCTCACTATGCTGGCCAGAACATCGTCACTGTCGTGCCGCTCGCCGAAAGCAAGGCGCTCCCCCGCGTCAACGCCGTCGAGCTCGAAGGCAAGGACACGATGAAGCTGTTCGTCTTCGGCACGCCGGGCGGGTCGCATGTTAATCTTGTTGCGCTGCTCGACAATCTCGGCAAGGGCGCCTCGGGTGCTGCAGTGCAGAACATGGACCTGATGCTCGCTTCCTGACGTCATGACGCTGGATGCGCTTATCACCGACGGGCGGGCCTGGTTTGCCGCCGCCCTGCCCGATCAAGGCACCTATGCGCTGATGGCCTTTGCCTTCATCGCCGGGCTCGCCCGCGGCTTTTCCGGTTTCGGGGCAGCGCTGATCTTCATTCCGCTCGGCGGGGCCATCATCGGGCCGAAGCTTGTCTCGCCGATCCTGCTCGTCGTCGACGGCATTGCCACGCTCGGGATGATTCCACCCGCCTGGCGCAACGCCAACCGGCCCGAGGTCTTCGTCATGGCCGCGGGTGCGGCACTCGGGGTGCCGGCCGGCACGGCGATGCTGGCGCTGCTCGACCCGACGCTGTTGCGCTGGAGCATCACAATCATCGCCATCTCACTGCTCGCACTTCTCGTCTCCGGATGGCGTTATCACGGCGCGCCTTCGGCACCGCTCAGCAGCGGCGTCGGCCTGATTGCCGGTCTCTTCAGCGGCGGCGCACAGCTCGGCGGACCGCCTGTCGTCGCCTATTGGCTTGGCGGCAAGAGCGATTTCACGCGCGTCAGAGCCAATGTCGTGCTCTATTTCTCCAGTTCCACCGTCTTCAGCGCCATCAGCTATTATGTGGGCGGACTGTTCGTCCCCGCCGTGTTTGCGCTGACGGCCGTGGTTCTGCCGAGTTATGCGCTGGGGCTTTACGGCGGCTCGAAACTGTTCGGACTGGCCAAGGAACGGACCTTCCGGATCGCCTGCTACGTGCTGATCGCCGCCGCGGCGATCATCGGCATGCCGCTGCTCGATGGGTCGCTGCACTAATGCATTTCACCCGGAAGTGTGCAGCGGTTCCGGGGCAGCTTTATAAAGCACGTCGCATGAATCAAGTTTGTTGCGATGCGCTTTAGGCCGGCTTCGGGCCGGGCGGTCCGCCGGCCGCAATCGTCTGAAGGTAACTCTCGGTGAAATCGGTATTGATCTCCAGCCACAGCGGGGCATGATCCGACATCTGCCATGTCCGCCATTTCTCGTAGAGTGCCTCAGGCGTCTTTGCCTTGAATTTCGGATCGCCTTCCGGATCGCTCTTCGGCAGGAATCCGGCATAGAGCGCCCGGTCTTCGTCGGTGGAGCGGAAGACGTCGGTATAAAGGTCGATCAGTCCGCCGGTCATCACTTTGAAACGCTTGTCCTTCACGCGCACGGCGATCTGGTCGTAGAAATGGTCGCCCAGCTTTCGCACCTTCTTGCCGTCGATCTCCGCGGGAACCACGAAGCCATGGCTCTTCAGGGCCTTCATCGTCTCATGTTCGGGGCTAACGACGTTGAAATCGCCAAGCAGGATATAGTTTTCGACGGCGCCGCTGAAGTCGAGTTCCTGGCTGCTGGCTTCATCCTGCCGGGCGGCGAAAAACTCGACGAGGTGCTGGCCCGATCCGCCGTTTCAACTGCTCGCCCGAATCCGCGCCATAGTAGATATGCACCGTGCAAAGGCTGAACCGGAACCAGCTGGACTGGAACGCCACGAGAAACGGGCTGCGGGCGAATTGCTGCTCCATCTCGACTGTCTTCGGCTCGACATCGGGCTGGCCTTTCGGCGCCTTAGCCTTTTTGCTTGAAACGACGAGGTGACCTTCCGGCAGCACGACTTCGCCGGCTATCTTGCGGAACCAGACCTTCTCGGTATTGTAGACGAAGGCCATGCGCTCGGAATTTCCACCGGAACCGGCCGTCGTATCCGTTGCGATATAATCCCATTCCCGGCCGAGAATCTTCATCACCTTTTCCAGGGCGGAAAGGTCGCGGTTGACTTCCTGGATGGCCACCAGATCGAAGCATGCGATCATCTCGGCGATATAGTAAAAAGTTTCCGGAAGGCGTGGCCCAAAGCCAAACTTGTTGGAATCGAAATCGCGGATGTTCCAGGTCGCCAGCAACAGCGAGCTGTCTTTCTTCTGGGTGCGCAATGGCGCCAGCCTCCTGCGAATATCGAGTAGGCGCTGCGCGCAGCGCTCGATCGTTCCCTTCGGCTGCCCCGCCAAGGCCCTGCGCATCCCGGCGTAATTATTCGACATCGCCCCCCTCCACGCTGCCGTCGGTTCGCCGAACCTACCCCAGTGCATATAGCGAGGCAATATTACACGTTTAAGTGCAATTGCCCGTTGGTCCTGAACGACTCGCATCCGCGCGCCGCGCGGGCCGGCCCGCGTCGAGGGCAAGCTTCAATCGCGCTCCGCAATTGCCGTGGCGTGCGGATATTCGCCGTAAAAGCCGCGCCAGTTGGCGACGGCGAAACCGAAGACCACCAGGGCGCCGGCCTGATGCAGCAGGCCCCAGTGAAGCGGCACCTGCAGCAGCAGCGTGGCGATGCCGATCGCCGCCTGTAGCGTCACCAACGAGAAAAGCACGACGGCGCGGCGGGCATGGGTGGTCCAGGGTGCGGCGCGCAGGGAAATGACCATGTTGATCAAGGTCAACGCGAAGAGCGCATAGGCGCCGACGCGGTGGATGAACTGCACGGTCTTCGGGTTCTCGAAAGCGTTGATCCAGAAGGGCTGCTGGATCAAGAGATCCGAGGGGATGACGGCCCCATCCATCAGCGGCCAGGTATTGTAGGAGAAACCGGCATCGAGCCCGGCCACCAGCGCCCCGAGATAGATCTGGAACAGCGCGAAGATGGCGATGACGGCGGCAAAACCGCGCGAACTGCGCGCCGGCGCCGGATCGTTGGAATGCGGCGAGAGACCGCGCATAATCCACATGCAGCCGGCAAAGATCAGACAGGCCATGACGAGATGTGTCGCAAGCCGGTACTGGCTGACGTCGGTGCGGACGGAAAGACCCGAGGACACCATCCACCAGCCGATAAAACCCTGCAGGCCGCCGAGCGCCAGAATGCCGACGAGTGGCCAGCGCAGGCGCCTTTCGATGCGCCTGGTCACCCAAAAAAAGGTGAGCGGCACCGCGAAGATCACGCCGATGCCGCGGGCGATGAGCCGGTGGGCCCATTCCCACCAGAAAATGCCTTTGAACTCGTCGACGGTCATAGAGCTGTTCAATTGCTGAAACTCGGGAATGCGCTGGTAGAGGCGGAATTCCTCCTCCCATTCGGCAGCCGACAGCGGCGGAATAACGCCGTGGATCGGTTTCCATTCGGTGATCGACAGGCCCGAATTGGTCAGTCGCGTGGCGCCGCCGACGAGCACGAGACAGAAGAGCGCCAAAAGCACGACCCCGAGCCACAGCCGCAAGGCCCGGCGGTTGCGGTTCTGCTTGCGTACTTCGCTCAGGATCGCCTGTTCCATGGTAGGGTTCGCGACGGCCATGATGTCTCCTTCTATCCGGCAGTTGATTTGCCCCACCGGCTCATGCAAAACAAGCCCCGGAGCTTTGCGGCATGCCGTCGCGCCGCTCCGCGCTACCCATATAAGAGATAAACAATGCCCGTCCGCCTCCGCAAATTCATCGGCACGATTCTCATCATCGTGCTCGTGCTGGTCTATGCGCTGGCGGCGAATACGATCGCAGTGGCGACGCTCGGCAACGCGCCCTGGTGGGGGCACCTGCTCTACTTCCTGCTCACGGGCCTGCTTTGGATCTTGCCGGCGATGGTGATCATCAAATGGATGGCCGGACCGCGGCAGCAGTAAGCCATTAACGGCCGGATAACCGTGATCGCCGGAAAACCTCGCTGATGGTCGACGATTAAACCAAATATACGTCCTGCATCCCTACCTTCCCGCTCAGCATTTTGACCGGAGAGTTTCAGTGCAGACGCAAAAGCTCGACGTCCGTGAACAGCCGTCAGACGATGGCGCGCTGGCCGCCACGGCGATTTCACGCTTACGCCAGGTGAGCATGCAACTTGCCATGGCCAAGATCGACATCGCGGTTTTCGACGCGATGCAGCCGTTGGAGGATGATTGGCGGGCTCTGGAGGCCGACAATCTCCAGTCGCTCCATCAGAGCTACGATTGGTGCGCCGCCTGGGTAAACGCCTTTCAACGGCCGCTGGCCATCCTCAAAGGCACCTATGCCGGCGAGACGGCCTTCATTCTGCCGGTCGAGATCGTCAGGTCGCGTGGGCTTGCCGTCGCGAAATTCATCGCTGCCGATCACAGCAATATCAATACCGGTCTATTCTCCAGGAATTTCGCCGAAAGCGGCGGGAGCATCGACGCCGAAAAATTCGCGCGTCAGCTTCAGCATGCGTTGAAGGGGCGAGCCGATCTGCTGTTGCTGCAAAACATTCCGTTGGAGTGGCGCGGACGGCAGACGCCGCTCACCGGGCTGCCGATGGTGCAAAACCAGAACCACGCCTATCAACTGCCGCTCCTTGCCGTTTTCGAGGAGACGCTGAAACAGATCAATGCCAAGAGCCGTCGTAAGAAATTCCGCGTTCAATCGCGGCGTCTCGAGGCCGCCGGCGGCGTCGAATACGTCATCCCCGAAACATCGGAAGAACAGCATCGCCAGCTCGATATCTTCTTCCGCCTGAAGAGCGCCCGCTTTGCCAGCCTTGGCTTGCCCGACGTCTTTGCCGACCGGGAAACACAGGCCTTCCTGCACGGCCTCATCGACAAGCAGGATGAAACAGGGCAGTCCTTCGGCCTGAAGATGCATGTCCTGCGGCTGAAGGGCGGAGATGAGGAGCGGATCGCTGCGATCTCAGGCATCTCGCGCAAGGGCGATCACGTCATCTGCCAATTCGGGGCGATCGACGAAGACCTCGTGCCGGATACGAGCCCCGGCGAATTCCTCTATTGGCAGACCATCTCGGGATTGCACGGCAAAGGGGTCGCGCTGTTCGATTTCGGCTTAGGCGATCAGACCTACAAACGATCCTGGGCGCCGGTCGAGACCGCGCATTACGACGTGGTGCTGCCGGTTTCGCCGATCGGCGTCGCCGCCGGCGCGGCGCACAGGATCGTCACGCGCAGCAAGGCGCATATCAAGGCGCGCCCGAAGCTCTATAAATTCGCCCAGGGGATCCGGGCAAGGATCGGCTGAACGGTCTTTGTCCGACAGATGTGCTTGCCGCAGAACCGCGTGCCATGCCTCAGGCCGCCTGGCCGAGCCTCTGCCCCGCCTCTTCGCCTTCCGACATCAGCACGACGCGCTCGTAGCCCGCAGCCTGGAATTCCGTCATCAGTGTTACGAAAACGGTCTCCTCGAGCTGCGGCAGGGAGAGGATGATCTCGACATCCCGGCTGCGCGTCAGGCGCGAGACGCCGGCGACATCGGCAGCGCCGCATTCGACGACCACGAGGTCGTAGGCAGCGGCCAGCGCATCGACCAGCAGCGACAGCCGATCGACACCGCGCATGGCGCGGCGTACGTCGCTCCGGCCCTGCGGGATCAGATGGGCATCGGAAAGCCGATCGTTGTGGATCGTGTCGCCGAAAGCGGCCTCGCCGCACAGCAGGTCCGTGACACCAGGAGCGGCCTGGTCTTCGGCCATCAGTTCCGTGGGATGGCCGGCCCCGGTCATATCAATCAGGACGACGCGACGGCCGGCATCGGCGAGAATGCGGGTCAGCAAAACCGTCGCTGCCGAACCATCGTCACCGGTCGGAGATATCGCAATTGCCAGCGGCGCCCGGCTACCGGTGAGATAATCGGCAACCGAGGCGACGGAGAATTCATTATCATCCTCCGGTACCTCAGCGGCAGTCTCCGCGTCCTCGTCGATCGCATCCTCTTCGTCGGCGACCACGGCGAGCATGCTCGGCCGGGCGGGCTTTCTGACGGCGGCGGCGACCGGAGCTGCCTGCGGCGCAATCTTCTCTTCGGCGCCCGTTTCCGTCTCGATTGTCTCAGGCGACGCATCGATCGGGCGAAGCGCCCGGCCGCTGAAGAGTTCGGCCAGCATGGTGACGATGGCGCTGAGGATCAGAATGGCGACGGCTGCGACGACGACGATCGGCACGACCTTGGGGAAATAGGGATCGACCGGCTCGATGGCCTTGGAAACGATACGGGCGTCGGCCGGGCTCGAATTGCTGTCGGCGCGGGAGGCGGCCTCGCGATAGCGCACCAAATAGGTTTCGAGCAGCTGGCGCTGGGCGGTCGCCTCGCGCTCAAGCGCATTGAGGCCGACTTCGTCCTCGCCGGCGCGGGCGCTGTTGGCCTGTACCGTGTCCTTCTGCCGCTCGAGCTCGCTTGCGCGGAGGTCCGCGACCTTGGCTTCGTTTTCGATGCTCGCCAGAATCTTCTGCGTTTCCTGGCGCATCTGTCCGCGGATGTCGGCAAGCTGGGCACGCAGGCTTTTCAGCCGCGGGTGGCTATTGAGAAGGCTGGTCTGCAGATCCGATATTTGCGACTGCAGGCCCGATTCCGTTGCTTTCAACCGCTGCATCGCCTGCGAGGCCATGATGTCAGGCAGCGTGTCGGAAGCTTCGCCTGACGACAGCGCATTGCGCACCGCCTGCGCCCTTGCTTCGGCATTGGCCTTGTCGCCGCGCACGCGGGTGAGCTCGGCGGAGACGTCGTTCAGCTGCTGGGCTGGAAAAGTGGTCGTGCCGTTCGTCTGTAAAAGCCCGTGGCTGGTACGGTATTCGGCGACCTTCTGCTCGGCCTCGCTGACCTTAAGGCGCAGGCTTTCGATCTCCGGCTCCAGCCAGCGCGTCGCTTCGGAGTTAGAATCGAGCTTGGCGCCGCTCTGGGTGGAAAGATAGACATTCGCCATGGCGTTCGGAATGGCGGCGGCGAGTTTCGGGTCCTTGGAGGTGAAATTGATGCCGATGACGCGGGAGCCCGGCACCTGATAGACCTGCAGCCGCTCGACGAAAGCGTCGATCACCCGCTCTTCCGGTGGGTTCTCCATCGGGTTCTTCTTCAGATGCAGCTTCACCAGGATGCTGCTCATTGCCGAGCCGTTGGCGGCATCGTCGAATTCCGGCAGATTGTAGAGTTTCAAGTCGTTGATCACCTTTTTCAAGAGATCGGCGGATTGCAACAGCTGCACCTGGCTGGCGATATTCAGCTCGTCCATCAGCGGACCGGCGCCTGCGTCGTTTACCTGCTGGGTGCTGGCGAAGGCTGGCGCGCGCGGTTCGATGAGGATGCGAGTTTCGCTGCGATATTGCGGCGACATGATCTTGGCGCCGGCAAAGGCGAAGCCCGCCCCCACGAGCGTGATCGTTAAAATCCTCAGCCGGCGCGCCCAGACGGCGCGAACCAGCTGACTGAGGTCGATGTCCACATCCTGATCACGTGCTACGCCGGACATGCTCTTACTCCACAACAAAGGTGCCGCAAGCGTAAACGACCGTGGTAACTCAACGGTTAATGGTAAACTTGCGAAGAAAAGAGCGGCGACCAGCAAAGAACGCCGGAAATTGTCGGCCGTCTTTTACCGGGCATTAACCCTAACGGATCGATAACGATCTCACCAAGTTCATTTTCTGTGAGCACCAGCGGATGTCTGTCGCCCCGCCCAAAATCCTTTTGGCCCTGAGCCTTGCAGCCATGACGGCAGCATTAGGCGGCTGCACGACGTACAAGCCGGCGCCGAAAGCCTTCAACGAGGCAACCATCCAGCCCTATACGCTTGATAGCGGCGACCGGCTGCGCATCACCGTCTTCGACCAGCAAAGCCTGACAAATACCTATACGGTGGATCAGGCCGGCTATATCGCCTTCCCGCTCATCGGTCAGGTCCCTGCCCGCGGCCGAACCCTGCAGCAACTCTCGGGGCAGATCGCTCAGAAACTGCAGCAAGGCTATCTTCGCGATCCCGACGTCACTATCGACGTCGACCGCTACCGTTCGATCTTCATCATGGGCGAAGTCGGCCAGCCCGGCCAGTATGCCTATGTTCCCGGCATGACCGTGCAGAACGCCATTGCCGTTGCCGGCGGCTTCACCAGCCGCGCCAACCAGAGCATGGTCGACGTCACCCGCAAGATCAACGGACAGGTGCTGACCGGCCGCATCAACATATCGGGGCCGATCATCGCCGGCGACACGATCTACGTCCGCGAACGGCTCTTCTGAGTTATGGCAAAACAGAAGCCGCTCCGCATCCTCCACTGCTTCAGGTCGCCGGTCGGCGGAATTTTCCGCCATGTCCGCGATCTGGTCGAGGAGCACGCCAAGGCCGGTCATGACATCGGCATCCTCTGCGACAGCTCGACCGGCGGCGAGCACGAGGATAGCCTGTTCGACGATATTCGTCCCTATCTCTCGCTCGGCCTGACACGCGTGCCGATCCGACGGTCAGTCAGCCCGTCGGACATTGCGACGATGTGGGATACGTATAAGAAAATTAAAAGTTTGCGGCCGGATGTGCTGCACGGGCATGGCGCCAAGGGCGGCGTGCTCGCGCGACTTGCCGGCTCAGCCCTGCGGGTGAACAGGTATCGCGTAGCCCGCCTCTATACCGCGCATGGCGGAAGCCTGCATTATTCGCGCTCCTCGCTCAGCGGACAGTTCGTCCTCAGGATGGAACGCCTGCAGGAATATTTCACCGATGCGCTGGTCTTCATCTGCGAATATGAGCGCGACACCTATATGCACAAGGTGGGCAAGCCACGGACGAAGACGAGACTGATTTACAACGGCATCAGCGAGCGTGATTTCGAACCGATCCCCACCCGCTCGGACGCCGTCCATTTCATCTATGTCGGAATGCTCCGGGACCTCAAGGGTCCCGATCTGTTTGTCGATGCCTTTGCCAAAACCGAGCGGCTGCTCGGCCGGCCGCTGTCGGCGCTGATGATCGGCGACGGGCCCGACCGGGACCGTTACCGCGAGATGATGGTCGAACGCGGCCTCGGCAAGCGCATCGGCATGCTACCGGCAATGCGCGTCCACGAAGCTTTTTCGATGGCGCAGAACCTTGTCGTTCCCTCGCGCGCCGAAGCCATGCCCTATATCGTCCTCGAGGGCCTTGGCGCCGGCAAGACGGTCATCGCCAGCCGCGTCGGCGGCATTCCCGAGGTGCTCGGCGC
This sequence comes from Rhizobium mulingense, assembly GCF_029194105.1. Taxonomy (NCBI): domain Bacteria; kingdom Pseudomonadati; phylum Pseudomonadota; class Alphaproteobacteria; order Hyphomicrobiales; family Rhizobiaceae; genus Rhizobium; species Rhizobium mulingense. The sequence continues at coordinate 44,982 of NZ_JARFVE010000010.1, forward strand.
CGACAGCGCAGCGCTGGTGGAACCCGGCAATGCCGACGACCTCGCCCGCGTGATGGCGGAAACGCTGACCATGCCCGGCTGGCATGGCAGGACGATGCCGAAGCCGGAGGCGGTAAAGGCGGTATTTTCCTCCGCCGTCATGGCGCGTGATGTGCTGAAATTGTACCTTGAGCTGGTCGATCCCGCCGCAGGCGAAGCAGTGTCCGCCGCCTCGTAAATGTTTCTTAGGGGCTTTCTGGTATTTCGCTTGCTGACAACGAGCGACAAAACCCCATGAACAAGCTGGAAAAAAGCGATCCGTTCGACGTGGAAGCGCTGCGCAAGCGGGTCTCCGACATCGAGGCGCGACGCAATGCAAGTCGGGAGCAGGCCTCCGAGCCGACCGAAATCAATGCCTATGCCCGGCAGATCGCCGAACAATTCCGCGACGGAACCCGTTCGCCTGTCATCATCATCGGGCAATTACGGCTGCTGGAATTCCTGGCCCTCTTTTCGATTGCTCTGATCGTCTACTACTTCGTAGCCGGCGACGGCAGCGATCCCCTGCTGGTACGGGCGGGCATGGCGGCGATCGCTTCGGCCCTGACCGTGGCCTGCCTGCAGCTTGCCGACACCTACACCATCCCGGCACTTCGGGCGAAGCTGCGGCTGATGCCGCGCATCCTCGCCGCATGGACGATCGCCCTCATGGTCACCATCGGCCTGTTCGCGCTCGTCCGCGGCACCACATCGGCAATGCCCGAGGCCTATCTCCCCTGGTTTGCCGCCGGAGCGCTTTTTCTTGCCGGCGAGCGTTTCCTCGTCGCCTACGGCATTCGCAACTGGGCGCGCAACGGCATCATGGAGCGGCGCGCCGTCATCGTCGGCGGCGGCGAACCCGCCAAGGAGCTGATCCGAGTCCTCGAACAGCAGGCCGACAACGACATTCGCATCTGCGGTATCTTCGACGACCGCGGCGAGAAACGCTCGCCGATCATGGTCGCCGGTTATCCGAAGCTCGGCACGGTGCCCGAGCTCGTCGAATTCGTGCGACTGACGCGCATCGACATGCTGATCATCGCCCTGCCGCTGTCGGCAGAGGCACGCATCTTCGACCTTCTGAAAAAGCTCTGGATTCTGCCGGTCGATATCCGCCTTGCCGCGCATGCCAACCGGCTGCGCTTCCGGCCGCGCGCCTATTCGCATGTCGGCTCAGTGCCGATGCTCGACATTTTCAAGAAGCCGATCCGCGACTGGGATTCCGTCGCCAAACGCGGCTTCGACATCTTCTTCACCCTGGTCGCCCTTGCCCTGCTGTGGCCGCTGATGCTGGTGACGGCCATCGCCATCAAGGCAACCTCCGAAGGCCCGGTTTTCTTCATGCAGAAGCGCCACGGCTTCAACAACGAGATCATCAATGTCTTCAAGTTCCGCTCGATGTACACCAACATGGCCGACCCGACGGGCAAGGCCGCGGTGACCAAGGGGGATCCGCGCGTCACCCGTGTCGGCCGCATCATCCGCAAGAGTTCGATCGACGAGTTGCCGCAGCTTTTCAACGTGCTGAGAGGCGAGCTTTCGCTGGTCGGCCCGCGCCCGCACGCCGTTCTCGCCCAGGCTCGCGATCGCGCCTTCGGCGATGTCGTCGAGGGTTATTTCGCCCGCCACCGCGTCAAGCCCGGGGTCACCGGCTGGGCGCAGATCAACGGCTGGCGCGGAGAGGTCGACAATGACGAGAAGATCAAGTTCCGCACGGCCTACGACCTCTATTACATCGAAAACTGGTCGCTCTGGTTCGATCTGAAGATCCTGTTCCTGACGCCGATCCGGCTGCTCAACACGGAAAACGCCTATTGAGCACGGTCGAGGCGACATATCCGCGTGTCGCCCAGCCGCAGCGGATGACGCTGCGCCTAATCGGCTCGGCCTTCGTCGCCTTCGGCGTCTTCCTCTCCGGTTTCGTCATCGACGAGCCGGCCCCCTACGAACTCTGGATGGCCGGGCTGATCGGCCTCTGGTTCATCCTGGGATTGAGGATTTCACGCGGCGTCGCGCCCCTGCTTGCCCTGCTGCTCACCTTCAATATCGGCGGCATGTTATCGCTGACGCAGATGAAGGACCTGGCGACGGCGCCGATGTATATCGCCGTGTCGACTTTCCTGGCGCTGACCGCAGTCTTCTACGCGGCGATCATCGAGGACAGCCACAAGCGGCTGCCGCTGATCTTCAACGCCTGGACCTTCGCCGCCGTCGCCACATCGGCACTCGGCGTGCTCGGCTATTTCCACGCCTTTCCCGGTGCGGAAATCTTCACCCTCTACGACCGAGCCAAGGGCGCCTTTCAGGATCCGAACGTCTTCGGCCCCTTCCTGGTGCCGCCGTCGCTCTATCTTGTCCACGGTATTCTGGTGGGCGACCTGAAGAAATCGCCGCTGAAGGCCGCCGCTCTGCTCGTGCTGGCGCTCGGCATCTTTCTCTCTTTTTCCCGCGCCGCCTGGGGCCTCTTTGGGCTCGGCGTCCTGCTCCTGATCTTCATCATGCTGCTGAAGGAGCGCAGCGGCGCCTTTCGCTTGAGAGTCCTGGCGCTGTCGCTGGCGGCGATCATCATGCTGGTCGCCTCGCTGCTGGTGGCGCTGCAGGTCCCGAAGGTCGCCGAATTGTTTTCCGCCCGCGCCCAGTTGGTGCAGCAATATGACGGCGAACATCTCGGCCGTTTCGAGCGTCACCGGATCGGCTTCACCATGATGATGGAGCGCCCGCTCGGCATCGGCCCGCTGGTGTTCGGCACGATGTTTCCCGAGGACGAGCACAATATCTGGCTGAAATCACTCACCTCCTATGGCTGGATCGGCTTCGTCAGCTATGTCGGCATGCTCGTCTGGACGCTGGCGATCGGCTTCCGAAACCTGCTGCTCGACCGGCCGTGGCAACCCTTTTTGATGGTCGCCTGGATCTCGGTTCTCGGCCACGCCACCATCGGCAACGTGATCGACATCGACCACTGGCGCCATGTCTACCTGCTGCTTGGCACGGTCTGGGGATGCGCGGCGCTCGAGGTGCGCCACAAGCGTCAGCGACGGCTTGGACGCACGCCGTAAGGCTCCGTCGTCGTGCCTACTTCGTCGCGCCTGCCGTCAAGCCGGCGATAAACCGCCGCTGGAATACCATATAGGTCAGAATGAGCGGGAAAATGACGATCACCGCGCCGGCGGTCAGAACCGGCGTGTTGACGGTGTAACGCCCCTGGAAGAACAGCATCCCGAGCGGCAGCGTCCGATAGGCGTCGTCGTTGACCAGGATGAACGGAATGAGAAATTCGTTCCAGGTCCAGATGAACAAGAATAGTGCCAGTGTCGACATTGCCGGTATCATCAGCGGGATAACGATCTTGCGCAGGATATAGAAGCGTCCGGCGCCATCGAGGACCGCCGCTTCGAGAACCTCCTCCGGCAATTGCTGCATCGCACTGGCGAGGAAGATCGTCGAGAACGGGATCGACATGGCGATCTGCGGGATGATGAGAGCCGCATAGGTATTGATCAGCCCAAGATAGCGCATTTCATAATAAAGCGGGATGATGAAGGCCTCCGCCGGCACCATCATGCCGAGCGTCAGGATCGCGAACAGCGTGCGCCGCAGCGGAAATGACAGGTAGGCGAAGGCAAAACCGGTCAGCAGGCCCAAGAAGACGCTTGCGGCAACGACGGGTATGACGACGATAATCGAATTCCAGAAGTAAATGTTGAAGTGCCCAGCATTCCAGGCATCGACGTAGTTTTCGAAATGCGGATAGGCCGGAAGGGCGAATGCGCCTTTCAGGACGTCAGCCTTGCTCTTTATCGAGGTCAGCAACAGAAGCAGGAACGGGGTGATCGTTACGAAAGCCAGGAGCCAGAGGACAATGCGAAGGAAAAGCGCGGCGGGAATGTTGGACGAACGGCTCATCAAGCCAATCCTTTGCTTCTGGAGCCCACCAGCCGGTGAATTGCGAAATTGATTGCGAATGTCAGCAAGGCGCCGACAATGGCGATGGCGGCTGCGGCGCCGAATCGATTGAGTTCGAAGCCGAGTTGATACATGTAGATATTCGGCACGAGCGTGGCGTTGGCGGGTCCACCGCGGGTCATCGTGAAAATCAGGTCGAAGCTTTTGATCGAGGCAATAACCGTCAGAAGCAAAACCACCCTGATCTCAGGCATGAGAAGCGGCAGCGTTATCCAGAAAAAGGTCTTTCGCGGCGACGCGCCGTCGACTTTGGCGGCGTCGAAAAGAGACGGGTCGATGCGCTGGATTCCGGTGAGGAAGATGACCATGCAAAAACCGAAGAAATACCAGGTAGCAACGATCCCGACCGCGGGAAGCACAAAATTGAAATCTCCGAGCCAGGGCAATGCGAACCTGCCCAATCCCACCGCTCGCAGAAACTGATTGAACGGGCCGAATGCCGGATTGTAGAGCCATGCCCAGATGATGCCCAGCACGGCAGTCGGCATGATGTAAGGCAGGAACAGGAACGTCCTGAGGGCGAGCTGTTCGCGCTGTTTCAGATTCCACACACAGGCGGCAAGCGTTATACCGAGCACGAGCGGCAGCACGCAGTAGAAGATCATCAGCTCGGCATTATTGCGCAAGGCGATGTAGAAACGGCTGTCGGAAAACAGATCGGCGTAATTGCCAAGACCAACCCATCTGGGCATGGTCAGGCCGTCCCAGCTGGTCAGGCTCAAACCCAAGGCCGCGACAATCGGCCCAAACACAAACGCTGCGTAGAGCAGTAATCCAGGCAATAAATAGATGAAATTGGTCTGTCGCGTTCCATCCAGTGCGGAGCGTTTCATCCAGTACTCCCTGCAAAAGCTCTGGTCATCGCGCAACAAGCCGTGAACTCGTCGCACTTATTTTAACGTGATGAACGGGACGCCGGTCGGACAGCCCAGGGGGCGCGACCGGCGTCCGCACTTCTTATTTCTTATCTTTCAAATAAGCCTGATAGTCCTTGTCCATCGCATCGACAAAGGCTTCGGGCGTGATCTTGCCGGACAAGAGAAGCGGCGTGTTGTCGTCGATTGTCTTCAGCATCGTCGGGCTCGACCAATCGGGGTAGTGGCCGAGCGCATCGTTGGCATTGAGTGTCTTCCACATCTCGATGCCGGAGGTCAGAAGCGGCGTGAGCTTCGGTTTTGCATCCGCCGGGAGCGATGTCGCAGGAAGATAGCCTGCAGCGGCCCAGCTTTCAGCGGCCTTTTCAGATACCATATAGTCGATGTACTCGCCGGCCAGGTCCTGCTTTGCCTTGTCTTTGGCCAGGCTGGTTATCGCCCAGGCAAGATCCACGCCACCGACGCTCATCGGCTTGGAAATGCCCTTCGGGGCGGGAATGGCCATGAAGCCGATATCCGGATTGTTTTGCATGTCGCCGAAGTACCACGTGCCGGAGATCAGGAATGCGCCCTGCCCTGATATGAACAGTTGGACGGCGTCATCACCCGAGATGCCCTCGAAGCCGGGATAAAAGTAGCCGCCCTGTGCCCATTGCTGCACGAGTTTGGCCGATTCGATATTCCCCTTGGTGTTCCAGGAACCGCCTTTGCCGTAGATCAGGTCGTCAAGCTCGGCCCGGTTGGCCGCGTCGATATGCGCTTGATCGATGGCGCCGATCATGTGCAGGGCGAGATGCTGTTTTGCCGAGCCCATCATGAAGGGCGCGACGCCTTTTTCCTTGAGCTTGTCGAGAGCGGCCAACAGCTCTTCGAAGGTCTGCGGCAGCGCCACGCCCGCATCGTCGAGGATTTTCTTATTGTAATAAAGGCCGACGATCTCGGCGAGACCTGAAATGCCGTAGGTCTTGCCGACCCCGAATTTCGTCCCCTCCCAGCGGTCTCTGGCAAGCACGGAATCCGACTGCCGCTTATCCCAGCCATATTTCTTGATGTACTCGTCGACCGGTAGCAGCAAGCCTTCCTTGACCATCGCACCCATGTCGCCGGCGCCCTGGTTGACCTTGGTGACGACAGGCCCGTCGCCGGCCGAGACCGCAAGCTTCAGCGTCAGCTTCATGTCATCGAAGGTGCGGGCGGTGCGTTTGATCGTGATACCGGGATGCGCGGCTTCGAAGTCCTTGTTCAGTTGCTCTATGACCGCGCTCTGACCTTCAAAGGTCTGGTCGTCCCACACGGCCAGATCGTCGGCGCGGGCGGCGGAAAGGCCAAAACTCACAAGCGCAGCGCCGGCAAACGCGACAGCTGCTTTCAATCGGTATGCCGGCAGTATGCTGATCGATTTCACGGTTCTGTTCATCTGCTCCACCTCATTTGGTTTATTCTCCACTCCCCGTTCCGGCTTCGCGCCTGGCGCCGGCCGAACGTTTTCTTCCCCCAGAGCTTTGCCTGGTTGGCGAATCTGAGGTAATCGTCAGTGCTTCAGCTCCTCTCGCGACCTCAAATGACAAAGCGCCACGCAGGAGGTGGCAAAGTGATGGACACCAGTTGCTTCATCCGTCCCGCCATTGAAGCGGATACTGAAGCCTTTTTTGACATCTGCCTGAGGACCGCGAATGGTGGTCATGATGCCAGCGCCCTTTACAGCGACCCCCGTCTGCCCGGCTACATCTGGTCGGTACCCTATCTCAAATTCGCCAAAGATTTTGCCTTTGTTCTCGTTCAGGACGGCCGGCCGGCCGGCTATGTCATCGGCGTCCCGGATACCAGCCTGTTCGACCGGACCCTGGCGGCAAACTGGTGGCCGTCCGTGCGCCGAGAGATCGCCGGACTGGCGCCCAGCCGTCCGCGCGACGATGACGTGCTGGAGCGAATCCAAAATCCGCGCAGCGGAACACCCTGGCTTCAGGACCAGTACCCGGCGCATCTTCACATCAACATTCTTCCCGCACTTCAGGCAAGCGGCTGGGGACGGCGGATGATCGACACCGAGCTTCAGGCGCTTCGCAATCATGGGGTCACGGCCGTGCATCTCGGGGTCGATCCAAACAATGAACGCGCCAGGGGCTTCTACCGTCATATTGGCTTTTCCGAATTCGAGCGGGATGGCTCCGTCGCCTTTGCAATGCGGATCGATGAGGGATCCCGCTAGAACCGACGAAGCCAGACCACTCATGAGATTGGCTCCGCATTTGCGGCGTCAAGCCCATACTTCAAAACGACCGCCGCCGGCATGGCGCTCCAGCCCTGAAGCAGGGAGCCGCGCCCATAGGGCGGCGAGAAATATTCGACCGCCCCGATCCAGCCATTGTCGAGGCAGGTTTCCCACCAGCGGGTCAGCGCATAGCGCGCGCCCCCAAGTCCGTGGCGCAGGCGCTCTTCGGCATAGGCGCCATCCCAATAGGGCCAGTCCGAGCCATTATGATAGCGGTAGGGAAAAGCGGTCTTGGATCGCAGATCACTGGGCCGCTTGAAGGGCGGATAGGCGCACATGACACCCCAGCTGCCATAGGGCTGTTCCTGATTGTTGCGCGTTTCCAGTCTGGTTTCGAACGCTCTCAGCATGCCAACAGCCTTCGGCCGCGAAATCGCACCGAACCGCGACAAAGTCAGGCTGTCGAGAGCCAGATGATCCTCGACGAATACATCAGGCGTTCCATAGTCGAAATATCCTCCCGTTGCCGGGACGAAGAGTTTGGCCTCGATTTCCTGGCGGGCCAGATTTGCAGCCTTGCCCGCCCGTTCGGCAAGAGCCGGATCGTGCCCCTCGCCAAGCCTCGCCACCGCATCCATTGCGCCGACGAAAAGGCCGAGATCATAGGAGACAAGGCCCTCGCGATAGACGTTGTCGGCCCAGTCCCGATCGTTACGCGGCTTTAACGGCAGAACGCTGTCGGGGCCGGCCAGGCTGAGATAGCGGTCGGTGATCGCCCGAACGATCGGCCAGTGCAGCTGCACCTCGGCCAGGTCGTTCGTTGCATCCACATAGTCATCGATGAACAGGATGAAGAAAAGCGGACTGTCGAAGTGGTCGCTCCACCAGTCCTGCGGACGGTTGTGATATTCCGGGACTGCCCTTTTGTGGGTTTTCGGATTAGCCTTGCTGTCCGCGACAAAGCGCTGCCAGGCCTCCGATTGCGCAGGCCCGGTCAAGATCACGCCGCTCGGGGCTTCTCCATCCGGCTGCACCCCCTTGGCGAGCAGCCGGATTTCGTCGCGCACCGCCTCCGGTGCGAGCGTCAAAAGCGGCTGCATCGTCCAATAGCCGTCGCGGTAATAGGTCCGCGCCGGAGCGCTATAGGCATGTCCGGCAGCAAGACCGGCGAAGGCACCGTTTTCGTCGCGCCTGATGCTTGAAAGGGCGGCGTGGATGCCCTGGCTGACCATGCCGCGCATCAGCGGGTCGGCGGCGGGCATCAGGTCGCAACGCGTGACATATTCCGCCGCCTGCGCGATGATGGCTTCGCTGGCAATATCGAGAGCCTTTTCGGCTTCGTCTCTGGAGGCGCCGACGGCAATTCTCAGATCGGAGCCAACGGTCTCCACGATGAGCACCCCCCAGCCCATTTCAAAAGTCTGGCGATGATGGTTCCGAGAGCCCCTAGCCCGTGCGCTTTGCCCATCCGGCTCGTGCCACCAGGCACAACGACGGGCCGGATATATGCCCAGTAGGCGCACGCCGCTGATCAACATCACCGGCAGCGACTGCGCAACAAAGACGCCGCCATGTTCTGCGACAATTCGGTTCGGGCCGTAGGTAAAGGGCCCGCTGATTGCAGAAAATCTCACCCGCCCCAAGTTGCCGGCGCCCCACAGGGCAAGATCAGCATATCCATCCGGGTGAACATCGGCCTGAAGACGCGGCGCCATGACAGGCAGCAGAACTGGTTTTTCGCAGGACAGCTGTCCGTCAGCCAAGGGCTTTAACATGGCAAGATGCCCAACAGGCGGGTTGAGGCGCCAGCAGAAAGCAAAATGGAAAAATAGCGGAACCGGCGAGCACCAGTTCCTCTTCGGGCGATCTTGGCGCGTATGCAGCTGCCCAGACAATATGCATGATCCATGCTTGTCCTCGACCCTTATTTCGTCGCGCATTTGAATGCGCATTGACACAGCCTACAGGCGACTTCCCATTTGTCAATGACGTGGACAAATTGTCTACTTCCATGTATTAAATTTTGAGTCAGCTGATCAGGTTGAGCGTGAGACCTTATCTTTCGTGATAGTTGAGAGCCAATACCGCTGCTAATTAGGTATACGCTCCGAACTAATTGGAACGAGCAGCCGAATGGCAATGACACCCCGTGCCGCACAGACTCCAATCGCACGGAAAATCTCGACCAACGCCGTCATCCGGACCGTGCTGGCGAACCGTTCGATTTCCCGCGCCGACATCGCCAAACTGACCGGCTTATCGAAACAGACGATTTCCGAGGTCGTGCGCGATCTTGAAGATGAAGGGTGGCTGAAACCCGTCGGCCGGACCGATGGTCGACCTGGCCGGAATGCGATCATCTACGAAATCAACGCCAGAGCAGGACTGGCTGTCTCAATCGATCTCGGCGGCACCAAGATTGCTGCAGCTATCTGCGATCTGCTGGGAAACGTGGTTACCGAAACCAAAGTGGCTACCGACCGGCGCGGCGGAATGCATCTCGTCAATCAATTCAGTGATCTGATCGTCGAGCTCGCATCGGCGGCGGGGACGACCGCCGACAAGCTTCGTCTCGTCGTTCTCGGCACTCCCGGTGTTCTCGATCCAGTCACCGGACATATCAATGTCGCGCCGAACATTCCCGGCGTCGACGCCATGGACCTGCGGCAGGTTTTCAGCAGCAGAATGGGTCTACCCGTCATCGTCGAAAACGACGTCAATCTCGCCGCGCAAGGGGAGCGCTGGCGGGGACACGGCGTCGAGATCGACAATTTTGCTTTCGTCGCGCTTGGAACAGGCGTCGGCATGGGCATCATGGCCAACGGGGCGCTGCTGCGCGGGGCGCGGGGCGCTGCCGGCGAGATCGCCTATCTCCCGATCGGCGGCGATGCCTTTGATCCCGGCGGGTTTAAGCTTGGCACTCTTGAAAGCGCCGTCGGCAGCGTTGCGATGCTTCGCCGTTACATCGGCTTCGGCGGGCGCAATGCATCCACCGTGGCCGATCTCTTCGCCGCATTCAACGCAGGAGAAGCGAGCGCCGTCGCCGCAATTGAAGAGACCGCAAGGCTGGCGGCGGTTGCCATTGCGGCAATCGGCGCAACCCTCGATCCCGAACTGGTGATTACCGGCGGCAGCATCGGGGCGAGGCCTGAGCTCGTAAACGCCATCCGGCGTTTCCTGCCGCGCTGCACACCTTACCCGCCGCGCATCGAGATCAGCCGCTTCGGCAACCGCGCCGCCCTCATGGGCGGCATGGGGATCGCAGTCGAGCGCATGCATGACGACCTGTTCGGGGTAAAATTGCGGGAAGCTTGATCCTTGGTTATCCAGAAGCGTGGCTATGTACGCCCTGCACGCTTCGCCATCGACCGCCGCGCCACTTGCGAAGCGCTGCAGATGCGCTAGATTTTCCATCATGATAAATGCAACGCAAATACGCGGCGCGCGCGCCATGATCGGAATGAGCATCGAAGAGCTCGCCGCCGCAAGCGGCCTGCCGGTCGAAACGGTGGCTGCGTTGGAAAAGGGCGAATTTGAGGGCGAGCCGCATGCGCTGTTCGACGTGCGCAGCACGCTCGAGGCGCACGGCATCATCTTCCTTTCGAGCGGCAATCAGGATGAAGGCGGCCCGGGCATTCGGCTGCGGGCACGCACGTCAAGCGATGACGGCATCCGGCCGGAAAATCTAAACGCCGCCAATGACGATTGACGGGACGGAACCGTCGCCTGTTCTAAAACGCGCGATGTTTCAGATTCGCTTCTTGCGCTTTAGCTCTTTGTCTTACGCATGTCGTTGGCGCAAAAGCGCAGCACACTTTTGCGCGACATGCTTTAAATCAAGAACGGAACCCGAGTGTCACAGATAGGTCTTGGCAAGATCGGCCAGTTTGCCCCCGTCTCTCACGCCCTGTCGGTAAAGCTGAATGATGACCGCACCGATCCGCTCGGCCTCCGGCGCCGTTCTGACAAGTCCGCGTTCGACACAAACCTTGTCCAGCACTTGCGAAAGCAGATCGAGATCTTCCGAAAAGAGCGGTAAATCATGCGGATGAATTGATGACCGTAACATCACGCCGCACTTCCCTCCGAGGGCAAACGCCTTCACGCTTGCATCGCCGGACGCCCTCCGCAACCGGCAATAAATTGATTATGCGCGAGGGTCATAACTTTAGCAACTGCGCAAATTCCTGCGGAGCAAAATAGTGTTCGAAGCGTTAGCGCCGCGGTCTACAGAAGGAATGAGCGAGTACAAACGTGGAGTGAAGAACGCTTCCCCTCCCCCGTCCTAAGTCCATTCTCCAACCACAACCTCATCGTTTTCACTGCCTAGGACGCCGTCGAATATCTGAAGCGTTGGCCCGGCAAGCTCGGACGCGACCACCACTTGCGCTCCAGCACTGCCTGAGGGCACTGGACGGGCTGCGCAGCTCAAGCGCAGCACAGGCCTCCTTCGTCATGGCAGCAAAGACGGCAGGATTGCTGGTGTGAGGTCAGCGAAAACGGAGCAACCGCTCCGGAGCGTTTGCGCTCAACTGCGGCGGTGGCCGGCGGCCACGATCTGCGGGTGCATGGAGCCTTCCATGATCACCTTGGCGGTCATCTCGATCACCCGCTCCTCGGCCAGTTCGGCAAGCGCGAGGGCAACGTCGCCCTCCGGCCAGCCGGCCCTGACCGCCTCGTCCGACAGAGCCTGGAACGCGCTGGCAAGAGCCTGCCTGCAAGCTAGATTCTGATCCATATCGGGCATGCGTTCGCACCAAGCTGTCGGTAACAAGGGTATTTTCAATCTACACCTATTTGCGGGAACGCGAAGCGTTTTGAGATGTTTTCAGGCCGACTGCAAACTTCTTACCACAAAATCGCGTATAGCCTTAACAAAAACCGAATGGTATCGGCCATTTGCGAATGAATTCCCAAAATGAACCGGAAGAATTATCTCCATCTCGCCATTTAACAGGCATTTTTTCGGATTGTTTACTTTAAGTAGTTAAATTTTAAACCTATAAATTGGACTTTGTTCCGTCTGATGCAAAGCGTTGGGAGTTGATCGTTTCCATAACCTTCCCCGTCCCCTGTCAATCGGCTTTGGGAACTCTCTGGCCCGCGCCTCCATCCATCACATTGTGATGAAGAGGCCGTTAAGAACGCCGGTTGGCCGCCTGGGACAGAAGGGCGCTCGAGTAGCGGCGCGAACGCCTGAGGCGTTAATCACCTTAATACCACAACGGCACCACACTCCCGTCAAACTCCGCCGTACCATTGTCTGGGCGGGCCCACTTTTTCAGGAGGTGAAATGTCTATCGAACTGGACGCGACTACCTATATTCACGCAAAGCCGGCGACTGCTCATTCCTATATCTTGCCGGCCGTCGTCGATGTTCTTGAAAACAGTTTCCATCAAGCAAACGAAACAGCGGTCTTCGACCTCGGTTGCGGCACTGGCGGTGCTGCCTCCGTGCTGGCGGAAAAGGGCTACGATGTCGTCGGCGTCGATCCGTCGGAGGACGGCATCGCGAAGGCGAAAGCGGTCCATCCCGATCTTCCGCTGGAAATCGGCTCCGGATACGAAGATCTTTCCAGCCGCTACGGGACCTTCGATGCGGTCATCAGCCTGGAGGTCGTGGAGCATGTATACGACCCCAAAGCTTTCACGGCGACCATGTACGATCTGGTAAAACCGGGCGGCATCGCCGTCGTCTCAACGCCTTTTCACGGTTATTGGAAAAATCTGGCGCTCGCCGTGAGCGGAAAAATGGATGACCATTTCATGCCGCTGAAGGACCATGGCCATATCAAATTCTGGTCGCCCGAAACGCTCGGCACGCTGCTGCATGAAACAGGTTTCGAAGACGTCGACTTCGAATATGTCGGCAGGATTCCGCTCCTGGCGAAATCAATGATCGCAATCGCACAGAAACCGCACTGACGGCCGACGTTCTCTCGTGCGGCCACGCCCGCGGCGCTCACCTCTAAAACTGATATTCTGACTGGGATTTCAAGGGGATAAATGGTCGGGGCGACTGGACTCGAACCAGCGACCCCTTGACCCCCAGTCAAGTGCGCTACCGGGCTGCGCTACGCCCCGACCTGCCGAAACGGCTTGCTTCGTTTAGTTTTTCGGCGCGTGCAATGCAAGCGGAAAAAACCTGCCTCCCATAAAAACGAAGCAGATCGCCTGGCAACAATCAGATCGCGGCGATCTTCAGCCGGCCTTCGGCGGTCTGGCGGGGCTGCCACGCCTGATAGTTGGCGATCGAGAAATGCGGCGTTTCGAACGGCGTGGTGTGTGTTTCGGTGATCACGGTGACATCGGCGCCAGCCGCCTCACCGGCAAGAATGCCGGCAACGGCGTCTTCGAAAACCAGACATCTCGTCGGATCGACGCCGAGACGGCTTGCGCCGAGCAGATAGCCTTCCGGGCTGGGCTTGCCCGATTTGACCTCTCCACCGCTGACGATGACCTTCGGCATAGGGATACCGGCGGCGGCCATGCGGCGTCTGGCGAGCTCAATCGGCGCCGAAGTGACGATCGCCCATCGGCCGTCGGGGATGGCGTTCAGGAAGCGGACGGCATCGGGGATCTCGACGATGCCGGAGACATCCTCCATCTCCTCGGCGAGCAGCAGATCCGCCTCGTGGGCCGGATCGACGCCCGGCAGGCCGAGCCCGCGGATCACATCGGAGGCGCGGATACCGTGGATCGTCTTCAGGAAGACCTCCGGCTCGAAGCCATGGCGTCTTGCCCATTCGCTCCAGACACGCTCGACGATGGCGATGGAATTCAAGAGCGTTCCGTCCATATCGAAGAGAAAGGCGTCATAAGACCTGTCGAGGATGTCGTGGAGAGCGGACACGGGTGTTTCCTTGCGAGCGCGAGGTGGCAGGCAGGCGAGTAGCGGAGAATGGCGGCGGCGTCAACGTCAGTCGTTGACGTCGGGATGGGTGATCCTACGCAGATCGGCGAGGCCGCGGGTGGCGTCCCGGTTGCCAGTCGCAGCGGCAGCTTCAAAGATGCGGCCCGCATCATCGTACATTTTCAGATTGAGATAGCTGTAGCCGCGCAGAACCATCAGATCGATGCGCTCCTGCTGCAGTTGGGCGCGCTGATCGAGATAGATGAGGGTTTCGCGATAACGGCCGGCGTCGAAGGCCTGCAGCGCCCGATCAGCGAGGATCGCCACCTGCAGTTCGGCGGCGCGCTGGCGGCTTTGCGGTGCCTTGGTTGCCGCGACGGCGGCATTGCTGGAAAGACCGGCGCGCAGATAGGCAAGGCTCTGGCCATAGGCTGCATCTTCGCGGATCTTGCTGACCGGGCTCTGCAATGCCGTCTCGAAAGCCGGGACCGCCTCCATCGGCCGGTTGATCTCCATCAGGCACCAACCGCGCGACAGCGCCTCGGACGGCCCGAGTTGCTCCGCGTCGATGGTCGTTGAGCAGCCCAGCGCCCGGCGCGGACCGCGCTCGACCGCCAGCGTATGCATCGCCGGCTTTGCGACTCGAACGGAGACTTCCGGCTCCGGCTGCGCTGCTGCCGGCTGAACCGGCTGCTGCGGGGCAAGCGGCGGCTTTGCCGGCTGCGCGCCGGCATTCGACACCGGCGTGCCTTCGAGATTGGCGATGCGCGCCGAACGGCCGGCCCAGGCGCGCTGGAGGTCGAGCACGCCCTTGCGGTCGTTCAGCTGCTCCCGGGTGACGGCAAGGCCATAGGCGGATGGTTCGTCGTCCGGTTTCCAGGCAAGCGCGGTTTCGAACCAGCGCGCGGCGGTCTGGAACTGGTTGAGAGAGCGTGCATACCAGCCGAACTGCTGCGCCGTCGGCACATATTTGCGGGCGATCACCTCGGCGGCGACGCGGTGCAACACCTCTTCGGTGAGATCGGCGGGCGGCTGCAGCGCCATCAAATTGGCAGTAGCGGCAAGATAGGTCGATGTCGCATCGTCGGAATCGGCGCGCCAGCGGAACATCACGTCCTCGGCCTCTTGAGGCGCCCTGCGTGCGATCAGCGCCAGCGCCAGGCCTTGCGAAGCGACTGCCGTTTCCTCCTTGGCTCGGGCCGCGCGAAACCACTTCTCGGCATCGGCAGGGTTGTTGCGGCGAAGCTGGTACCAGCCGAGCAGCAGCGCATCGGAGGCGAGACCTTCGCTTTCGGCCAGCCTTTCGAGGCGGGCAAGGTAATTGGGAGCGATGGAAAGCTTCGGATCCTCGTTGCTCTCGGCCACGAAGCGTCGGGCGAGGTTGTCGCGGATCCCGTCAAATTCCTTGCCGCCGTCGGCAGCGGGTTTCTCCAGCGCCAGCAGCGCCTGCATGGGCTGATAGTCCAGCAGCGTCGAGGCCTTTTCGACCGTCGCCCGCCGTTCGGCCGGATCGCCGCAGTTCTTCAGTATATAGGCGTAGGCATCCTGGCCGCGCTGCGATCGCTCCGTGCGAACGAAGGCTTCGGCGACACGCCAGAGAACATCGACCTCGCTGCAGGTCAGCAGGCTTGGCGTCGCAGCGCCAATATCGACCACAGTCGCATATTGCTTGAGATCCGACGCGTTGATGAGACGGGCGCGAGCTTCGGCGACATCAAGCCGATCGAGCAGATCGGTCGGCGGCTGCCAGCCGGCATCGGCGGCCTGCCGATCGGCGATCGCCTTGCGTAGCTCCGCATAGCGTCCATCGGAATAGAGCTTCCACATGGCTTCGAGCTGTTTGTCGCCGTTTTGCGGCACGGCGAGCGGATCAGCCGGCGGAACCCAATTCGGATACAACGCCTGCAGGCGCGAGATTTCAGCCTGAAGGCGCACTTTGTCGCCGCGGCTGGCAAAATAGCGAAGCGCGCTTTCATCGACGTCAGGCTGCGGCGACGCTGCCGCCTGTTGCGGCGCCGGCGGCTGGGTGACGATCGCCGGAGGGACCGGCGCCGGTTCACCGGCTGTCTGAGGCGCCTCAGTTTGCGGTGCTGCCGGCGACTCTTTTGCGGCGTTCGGCTCAGGCGTGTCGGGTGCGGGTGGTTGCGGAGAGGTGATCGCCTCGATCTTGTCGGCGACGGCCTCGGCATTGAAGTCGGGATTGCCGGCAGGAGCGTCGGACGGCTTGATGCGGCCCATCATCATCAGCTCCGGCGCCGGCTTGACGGCGGGGATGCCGAATCTTTCCTGCAGGGCGGCGCGATCCTTTAGCCCGGTGACGAGGGTCGCCACCACGGCTGCCGCTGAAATCGCCACGAGAGAGGATTTCACAGACACTCCGGATGCTTCTCCCCAATATAGGCCAGCCCCAGCAGTTGAAGCGTGGACGGATAATAGAGTGCGGGCGCAAATTGCAGGGCGGAGACCGGCAGCTTGGTCCCGTCGACTACACAGGCCACAACATCGTTAACAATTCTATAACCGGGATCGGACAACACGGTCTTCGGCCGGCCGGTGGTCAGATCGATGGTGACTGGAATGCCTTCCTGCAACATGCCCTTTCGCAGGCGGGTCAGCAGCGCCTTGTCTGTGATGCCGCCGCGCGCGAGATAGAGCGGAATGCGAAGGGAGTTATAGGCGAATTCAGCATCGAAACCCTCTGCCGGCCGCGGCGGGCCGCTAAGGCTGACCCATTCGGCAGGAAGCTTGCGCGGACCGAACTGCATCGTCTTCAACAATGCCACACCATCATCCGACAATTCTTTCCAGGCATCCGACGGGGCAAGCGCCGCCATCACCGGAATTGCCTCATAGATCCAGTAGGAGGGGTTGACGACAGGGCCGTCCTTACGGTCAGCGGCGGTAAAACCCTCGCTGCCCGGCAGCAGCAGCATTTGGCCGGCCGAGCGCGCGACTGTTTTGGCGAGCAGCGCCTGGGCCATGCGGGAGGCCGCCAGGATGTAGTCGTTACGGTTCCACGCAGTGCCGGCAAGCGCCAGAGCATAGGCGATCAGCATGTCGCCATCCGTGGCATTGTTGGTGTCCGTCACGTGCGGCTTGACGTTCGGATCCCATTTCCACACGGCTAGGCCATCGTCGCGCAACAAAAGTTCGGTGCGGGTAAAATACCAGATCTGCTCGAAATCGGCGGGGCTTGCCGAGAGATAGGCGAGCAGCATGCCATACCCCTGCCCCTCGCTGTGGCTGATATTGCCGTTGCCGTTATCGATGATGCGACCGCTCGTATCGAGAAACTTCGCCTTATAGGCGGACCACGCATCGGCATTGATCATCGCCTGCTGCGCGACGGCCGGCGGGCGTGCGGGGGCGAACATGGCCATCGCCGCAACGAGGAGCACGCGCCACAACCTCATTTCGACCGGCCCAGATTTTTCAGCACGCGCGATGTGCTGATGCCGATCAGCAGCACGAAGGCGACGAGCAGGAAGGCATAGGAGAGAATGTTCGTCGACAGCCAATTGGCGGCGATCAAACGATAGTTGGAAATCGACCAGGGTGTAGAGGGCACGAAATCGAATCGGGTGACGGGTACCGTCTCGATCTTGGCCGTCTTGCTCGAATAGGTGGTGATGTGGCCCGATATTTGTGGCCAGTTCATCTGCGTGGTCAGGACCTCCAGTCCCTCGCGCAGATCTTTCGCCGAGGGCGCCGTCACCACGGTCCATGCGCCGGCGCCCGCGGGGCTGGACCCTTGGGCAACCAGCAGCGTGGCCACATTTGGCGGCGTGAAGATCTCTTCGGCGCCGGGGATGAATTGTAGCGAACTGCGGGTAATGTCGAAATTGCGCCCCACCCATTCGCGGAAGGCGGTGATCTGTCCGCGCAACAGGCCGCCGCTGACCTTGGAGTTCCATACCTCGAAGGCCGTACCGGTATCGACGACGCCGGGCTGTACGTCGACCACGGGACGCCACGAGGCCTGGCTCGCCGTGGAGACATTGGCCTGCGACAGCGCGGTCGTCGGCATTTGCGAGATAGAACCGATGAAGATGGCGTCGCGATCGCCGATCGTATTCGGCGAGGCCACGCTCTCGACGGCGATCGGATGGCCAGCCATGATTGCCATCTGCCCGAGCAGGGTGGCGGCGGCCGACAGCGTGTCGGCGTCGATACGGTCGATGAAGAGCGGTGTCGGCTCGGTGGCCCGACCATAGGGATAGGCAGTGCCGGCCATGGCAGCCAGATTCGGAAGCTGACCGACGCGGGCAAAATCCGGGATGTGCAATTCGGAGGTATCGAACAGGGCAAAGCGCGCATTGGCATCGGCACTGCTGCCCGGCGCGCAGGCGGCGTCGTCCTTCGTCATCAGGATCGCCTCGATCGCCACCGTGTTCAAACCGGGCTTGAAGTGACGCATCGTTACCCGGATCGGCAGATGGCGGAGAATCCCGCCTGTCGTCGAGGTGAGCGGTACTGTGGAGGCGATGTTGTCGTTGACGTAGATATCGATGTGGCTGCCCGGCAGAACCTTATCGGTATAGGCGGCGTCGAGCAGCACCTTCGCCTCGCCATAGGCATTGGCATAAAAATCCGCCGGCACGGCGACATTGAAGCTGGTCCGGAACCGGCGGCCGGAGAATTCGGTGGTTTTTACGCCGAGCTCGGACAGCGCAATGCTGGTATCGGAAAAGATCAGCGGCGCGTTCGGTGCGCTCCAGCGTTCGGTGGTCAGCACGTCGCGGCGGACATCGGCGGGCCTGTCCACCGGCGAGACGATCGTATCGATCGCCGAGGAGACCGCCTGCCAGGAAGGACCGCTGATCAGAAGCACGGGCGAGCCGCTGCGCGGATCGATCACGAAAGCGGCGAGCGGCGCACTTTCGGCGCCGGGCGGCAGGTCGGGAAAGAGTGGCCGCAGCTCGGCGGCGGTGCCGACGAGCACGCCGAGCTTGCCTGGACCGGCGGCCGGAAGCGAAGCGGTGTTGAAGGCAAAGATCTGGTTCGGCATGCTGCTCAGCACCGACAGGCCCTGCGTCAGCCGCAGCAGCGGCTCGGTGGTTCCCGGCTGCTCCAGCGCCGGGACGACGATATCGAACTCTGTCCTGCCGGTGCCGTCGACGCCGATGGCGCGGATTGCGTCCGCGCTCGAGAGCTCCGCGGCATTCCCGCCGGCGAAGCTCAGATAGGTTCCGGCCGGATCGATGTTCGACCATAGCTCATAGGTGGATTGAATGCTGCAATCGGTGCGATGGCGCTGATCGGCTTGGAAGGTGACGAGGTTGGCGCCCGGCTGCAGCAGACCGGGGGGAACCTCGAACGTGACAGCCGATGGACCGTCCGGCGAGCCGACGCGCTGCTGGCCGATCGGGCGATTGTTGAGATAGACGGTCAGCGCCGAGGCCTCTGGCGCGACGACGACCGAATTCTGATAGGCGAAGGTGAAACTTGCCCTGGCCGCCGCCTGCTCGGGCGTCAGATAGACGGACCATGAGCGGCGGTCGTATTCGCCGCCGAGGCTGAATTTCGAAAAGGGCACCAGATAATGCCTGATATCGCGGGGCTTTGGCGAAGCGGCATTTGCTGCCGCGCCAGGCTGGGGCGCCGGCTGTGGCTGGACAGTGATCGGCGCGGGAACGGCCGCTGCCGGTGTCGCCGGTGCAGGCCTTACGGACACAGGAGGCGTGACGGGCACCGGTGCCGTCGCCGCGGGCGGAGCGGGCGGCATCGGTCTCGGGGCAACGGATGCACCGGGCGGGCGTTCGCCGGACATGTCGAAGGGTGCGGTCTGCGCCTGGGCGAAGGCGGAAGCGTTTAGCAGGAGTAGCGAGGCAGCGACGATGCTTTTCATCCGGCATTGACCTTTGCCGCCTGCTGCTGTGCCTCCCGTTCCGGCCGCATGCTGCGGAAGAGGTAAACGAGGCCGCGGCTGGTCTGATAGAGCGCCGTGCCGACGAACCAGATTGTGCCGCGGATGAGGCCCGGATTGCGGCGGCGCGAGGCCTGGAATTCGGTCCACTGGCCGGAATTGGCGAACATCAGGTCGGCGATCAGGCGGTGGTCGAGGGCACTTTTCGGCACATACTGGCAACCGACATTGCTGATATCGCCCGACGGCTCGATGTTGCGGACAATCAGCGGCAGGGTTTCCAGCTCGGCGCCGCTATAGGGCCGGAAGCGGATTTCGCCGGGGGCGCCGACCATCATCTCATCCAGCTGTTTATTGAAGATGTGAAGTCTCGCGCCATGGACGGAAACATCCTCGATCGAGGCCGCGTACCATTTGCCGTTGGCGCCGAATTCGCAGCGCCGGTTGACGCGAACGCGGCGGGACAGGGCGCGCTCGCCGCGTTCCGACACGACGCCCAGCGCGCAGCCGGCCATGATCAGGTTGATGACATTCCACCCGCCGACGACCAGCGTGACGTCGGCCTTATAGGGTTCGGCATAAATTCTGTACAAGGTGATGACGAGCGCAATGATCTGCACCGCAAAGATGACGAAGAACGGACGGCTGATCTCCGACAGGCGGCTGACGGCAATCGATTCGTCCTTGGCGGTGACCTTGAAGGTCGGCTTCCTCGGATTGAGCATGACGGAGACGACCGCCGGCAGCAGATGCACCGTCTGGACATATTCGTAGAGTTCGGAAATCCACGGCCAGCGGAACGACCCGTAGAGGTAGTTCTGCATCATCAGATTCACCAGCATATAGGCAAACGTGTAGGCCAGGAACTCGCCGCCGGAGGCGGTGAAGATCTCCAGATCGAAGAACAGGTAGAAGAGCGGTGCAAACAGAAAGATCGTGCGCGGGAACGGGAAGAGCCAGAAAAGCGTCGAGGACATGTAGCAAAGGCGTTGCGGGATCGACAGTCCGCGTTTGAGCAGCGGGAATCGGAAACGCAGTATCTGCATCATGCCTTGCGCCCAGCGGCTGCGCTGGCCGATGAAGCTTGCGAAGGTGGCCGGCTGCAGGCCGGCGATCAGCGGCTTGTCGACATAGATGCTGTTCCAGCCGCTGCCATGCAGCGCTAAGGCCGTCTCGCAATCCTCGGTGATGCTGATGCCGGAAAAGCCGTTCTGCGATTCGAGCGCCCTGCGGCTCAGCACAGCGGCCGAACCGCAGAAGAAGGCGGCATTCCATTTGTCCAGGCCGCGCTGGATGATGCCGTAGAACATCTCGTTCTCGCTCGGCATCTTGTCAAAGGTGCGCAGGTTGCGCTCCAACGGATCCGGATTGATGAAGAAGTGCGGGGTCTGGACGAGGAAGAGCTTCGGATCGTCTTCGAAATAACCGACGGTCTCGAGCAGGAAGTCGCGGGCCGGCGCGTGGTCCGCATCGAAGACGGCGATGAGTTCGCCGGTCGAATGTTTCATGCCGTTGTTGAGATTGCCCGCCTTGGCATGCTCGTTGCGGTCACGCGTGAGATAGGTGACGTCAAGATCCTGGCAAAGCTGCTTTAGTTCGACGTGGCGGGCCGCCGCCGCCTGGGCCTCGAGCAACTTGCCGGAATTGCGTTTTTGCAAGGTACCGCCATCATCGAGCAGCCAGACATGCAGCTTATCGGCCGGATAGTCCATGGCCTTGGCGGCAGCCAGCGTGTTTCCGAGAAGGCCGGAATCCTCGTTGTAGGAGGGCACGAAGACATCGACATGGGGCAAACGCCCGGGATTGGCGGCACGCGAAGGGCGCGGCGGCAACGGCGTGGCGACGATGAAAAGGCTAAGCGCCAGCATCGCGACGCTATACATTTCGGCAAGGTAGAGCAGCAGGCCGGGAATGAAATTCTCAGGCTGGTTCACCGGCGGCAAGGTGTTGGTGGTGCGCCAATAGACGTAGCGCAGCACGATCGACGTGCCGAAAGCGAGTGCCACCAGGCGCCACGTCCCCTCGCCCTTCAGGATCTTGATCAGCGCCATTACCGTGACGACAGTGATGCTGGTGATCAGCTGGGTCTGCAGGTTAACCGGCAGGGTGATCAGCACGATCATGCAGAGCGAAACCAGGGCCCATATGAAGACGCTGCGGGCTTTGCGCATCGACGTTCCTTCGAAATTGCTCGCCGAGGCATCGTCCGACACCCGGGCACTCTTGCTGAAACAGGATGATTTCGGCCAGCTCGCCAAAATCTGAATCCTGTTCTAAATTAAATAGTTAGCATGATGCCGCCCGAAAACCGCTCCCGCTTTCGGCATCATGCTCTATCTCCGGCAGACGGCCGTCATGGCCGCGTCGCCTATGCAGTCTGGTGAGGGCACGGTGACACCGATCGCCCTTGCCGATTGTACCAACGGTGCGCCGGCCGCCTCCGGCGCCGCGCTCGACTGTGGCGCTTCGCCCGGCAGTGGCACCCGCGGGCCGATGGGCGCCGGCAACGGTGCGGCGCCTTGCGCCGGCTGCCCGCTCGGGGCGCTGCCAAGTGGAGCTGTCCGCGGCAGGCGGACGACGGCAGGCGCCGGCTCATAACCGATCGGCATCGGGCTGGCGCGATATCCGCCCTCGTCGGGATAGATCGGATCGCCGGTACGCCCGAGCGCCGCATCGGCGGGCGGCGGGGCCCCATAGGGATTCCAGATCACGCCGTCGAAGGTGCCTGATATGGTGTAGCCGTAGACAATGCCGAGCAGCTGGCGCTCGGATGCGCGCGCGTCGCATAGGCGCAGACGCAGCTGGATCATGCCGAAATTGCGGGCCTGCGTATTGGCGGCCGCGGTCGAGCGTATCTGTTGCCAGGCAAAGATGCAGGCGTCGCCGGCGCGGCTTCGGCCGGAGGCATAGCCGAATGGGCCATAAGCGTTCTGCAGGAAGGTCGCCGAGGTCCCCATCGGCACGCCGGGGGCAGCATGGGCCATTTCGCGGGCAATAGCGCTCTCGTTGATCATGCTGAAACCGGCATTGCCTGTTCCGGGATTGGCGCCGGACGCGCCGAAGAACTGGATCTTCAGAAAATTCTGGCCGGGCACCGAGGAGGACGTAAACAAGGAGACCGTCTGCTCGACACCATTGCCACGCTTGCGCTCGACGACGCTGACGATCGACGGGCCACCTGGCGGCGGCAGAACCAGCGCCTTTTCAGGCGCCACCGTCTCCGGCCCGGAAGGCTGCCGCACACCGCCTGTCGACGTGCAGCCGGCCATCAAGCCCGCCACTGCCACCAGCGATATCGTCTTCCGCAAGCGCATGTCTTAAGCCGCCGCAATCGTCTTTCCAGATATCCATTCGCAAACCGCAGCGCGACGGACCTTCGAATCAACGACCATCCGGCCGCTCACCCGACATAAGTCGCCGACATGGTTAATGAAGAGTAAAGAGCCCGCCCCTGATGCCGGCGGAAGATTCGCACTGAACAATGATTCGGACGGTTCAACCGTATGGTGCACAAAGTCGTTTAGCAACAAACAATCGGCATGCCCGACCCCCGCCAAGGCGGGTCAGGGCGGAACTATGCTGCATGGCCGACGTTGCCTCGATGTCCAGGGTTTAAAAGGAGATCATCCCATGCGCAAGATCATGTTGGCTACGGCTGCCATGCTGACCATCTGCTCGGCCGCCTTCGCACAGAGCACCGTCATCGTCACCGATCCCGCGCCAACCGGCTCCGTCGTCCTACCCGGCGAGGTGCGCACTTATGTCATGGAGCAAAACACACCATCGGTGGTCTATGATGGTGAGATCACGGTCGGCGCGACCCTACCGGATACCGTCGAGGTCCATACCGTGCCTAATGTCGACGGCTATGGCTACACGGTCATCAACGAGCGGCGCGTCATCGTCGAGCCAAAGACGCACCGCGTAATTCAGGTTATTGAATAAGGTAAAGGGGAAACTGAGGACGTGCATCGCGCGCGACCTCAGGTCCCCTCGTCTCCCACCCGCACCGGCATATTCAAGAGTTCGCGGATCTTATGGGCGAGCTGCTCCAGGCTGAAAGGCTTGGCGAGCAGCGAAACGCCGTGATCCAGCACGCCATTGTGGACGATCGCATTGCGAGTGTAACCCGTGGTGTAGAGGATCCGGATTCTCGGCCATTTTTCCTGAACGGCGTCGGCAAGCTGACGCCCGCTCATCTGCGGCATCACAATATCGGTGAAGATCAGGTCGATATCGGAATTCTCCTCGAGAAGGAGAAGTGCCTCTATGCCGCTTCCCGCTTGCAATACGGTGTAACCGAGCTCATGCAGGCTTTCGGCGGTCATGGTGCGGACGTGTTCATCGTCCTCCACCACCAAAATCGTATCGTTGACGCTGCCCTGGGGGATCGGCTGTGCGCCGGCGGCAGCGAGACGCGCATCTGCCTTGCCGACATGGCGTGGCAGATAGATCTTCACCGTCGTTCCGCGGTCGATCTCCGAATAGATCTTGATATGGCCGCCGCTCTGCTTGATATAGCCGTAGACCTGACTTAGGCCGAGGCCCGTCCCCTTGCCGGGTCCCTTGGTAGTGTAAAACGGATCGAAGGCGCGGTCGATCACATCAGGCGACATGCCGGTGCCGGTGTCGGTCATGCTGATCATCACATACTGGCCTGCTTCGACTTCCGAATGCATCCGCGCATAACGCTCATCCAGTTCGGTATTGGCAGTTTCGATTGTAAGATGACCGCCGCCAGGCATGGCGTCGCGTGCATTGACGGCCACATTCAGCATGGCGTTTTCAAGTTGGCTCAAATCGGCAAAGCTCGGCCAGAGGCCGCCGGCGAGCACCGTCTCAATCCGGATATGTTCGCCGAGCGTGCGTCGCAGTAACTCCGACATTCCGCCGACCAGCTTGTTGACGTCGATCACCTCCGGGGCGAGCGGCTGCTGGCGCGAGAAAGCGAGAAGACGCGCGGTCAGCAGCGCGGCCCGCTGAGCCCCGTCTCTGGCATTCTGAAGAGAGTTCAGCAGGCGCGGATCCTCATGTCCGGTCATGCGCCGCTGGGCAAGATCGAGATTACCGATGATGATTGCCAGCATGTTGTTGAAATCGTGGGCGACGCCGCCTGTGAGCTGACCGATCGTCTCCATCTTCTGCAACTGCCGGACCTGCGCCTGGGCGGCGGCATTCTCTTCCATCTCGTGCCTGAGTGCGGCAGTGCGCTCGGCCACCGTCTCCTCCAGGCGCGCATTGAAACCGTTGAGCTCGGCGCGGAGGCGGCTCTGCCTGCCATGGGCGATGATGATCATCTCCATCAGTCCGATGATGATCGCGGCATTGACCAGATAGGTCGAAAGCCCAACCCATTGGCCGGCGCTGACCGGCCAGAATGCGTCATGCGGCTCGACGAAAAACTGCTGAACGACGAAGACCGCGACCATGGCCGCGACAAAGCCCGGTCCTGCGCCGCCGATGAAACTGGCGAGCAAGATCGCCGGGAGGAAACTCAGGAAGGGAAAACCGGAGAGATAATCGCTGGCGGCGAGTCGCAGAAGAAACGTCAGACCAACGAAGGCAACCGCCAGCGGATAGGTATAGCCCGGCCTGTGACGCAGCCAATCCGTGGCACTCAGCAAATCCATTCCTTACCCCTTCTCACAGCGCGCGCGTCCTTTCAGACGCGCGCAAAGGACGCTGCAACGCGTTGAATTACTGCATAATTTTTTCCGTAAAGCGATTCCGATTTCGGGAATTATGCTGTAGCCGTCGCTGAAACTGCATCCCAGCTTTTGCACAACGAATTTCGCCGGGCAATATGCTGTTTCGAAAGCGCGGCGCGATCTTTCAGATTCGCTTGCCGGGCCTTAGGCTTTTATGTTTACACATATCGTGCCGTAGACCGCGGCGCGGCTTTTGCACAACAGGTCTTACCACCGCTGCGTGCGGCATCTTGACGAGCTGCACAAGCGGTCCACATAAACTTCGTGCCCAGCAAGGGGAATGGGTGGACGGGATCATGAAAGATATATTCATCGTCGAAGACGATGCGCTGATCGCTATGCTGCTTGAGGATATGCTGAGCGATCTCGGCTATCGGGTTTGCGCGACTGCGCCCGATCTGGAACGGGCGCTCGCAGCTGCCAAGGACACGGAATTCGACGCCGCCATCCTCGACGTCTCACTTGCCGGCCGAAGTTCGCTGCCGGTCGCAAAGCTGCTCGACGAGCGCGGCAAACCCTATCTCTATGCGACGGGTTATGGCAGTGCACCAGAAGGCAGCACCCCAAGCACGCTGCCGGTGCTGCGCAAACCTTTCCAGCTCAGCGAGCTCGAACAGGCGATGAAGCTGCTTGCTGAAGCCTGAGGAATGTTTCCTCAACGCACCTGATCGAGCAGACGCTTGCATTCGAGGAGGTCGTAAAGCGCCTCCTGCAGCAACGCCCTGTCTTCCTTGCCGATGCTCGACTTACCGATCGAGACTTCCGGCTGATCGTCGTCTCCGGCGACGAAGTTGAAGAACCGGCGGGTGATGGGCGGCTTTGCGCGGCCGACAATCTGGTCCTCCTCGGCCATGCCGACGCGCGGCTCGCCTGATCCCGTCTCCTGCACGCCCGAGGCAAGCGCCTCGACGCTGGCGAGATCGCCATGGCCGACCGATATGACGAACTTGTTACCGTTGGTCTTCAGAAGCTTCTGCACGCCTTTGATCGTATAGCCGTGATCATAGAGCAAATGCCGGATGCCCTTTAGAAGGTCGACATCCTCCGGCCGGTAGTAGCGACGGCCGCCGCCGCGTTTCATCGGCTTTATCTGAGGAAACCGCGTTTCCCAGAAGCGCAGCACATGCTGCGGCAGATCAAGATCGTCTGCAACTTCGCTGATGGTGCGAAAGGCATCGGGGCTCTTGTCCAACGTCATACTGCTACGCAACCTCGCAGGCTCGATCCAACGGCGACTCACCATATTTCAAAGGTTTGGCGCCGACAATTCAAGTCATGTGTCGACGTTGCGCACAGGCGATGGATGATGCGGGAGAAAAAAGCCGTTCCGAGCAGGCGGAAGACCGATATCAGAGAGCCGGATTCTGCGGCTTCAGCTTGACCTTGCGAGCGACATGCGCCTTGAGGATGCGCGTCTTCAGCACGTTCGATGCCTTGAAGGTCATGACCCGGCGGGGAGAGATCGGAACCTCCTCGCCGGTCTTCGGGTTGCGGCCGATCCGCTCGTTCTTGTCGCGAACCTGAAAGGTGGCGAAGGAAGAAAGCTTGACGGTCTCACCACGCACGATGGCGTTGCAGATTTCGTCGATGACGGTTTCGACAAGTTCGGCGGATTCTGTCCGGGAAAGGCCAACCTTTCGGAAAACGGATTCCGCCAGGTCTGCTCGCGTCACTGTTTTTCCGGTCATGGTCCCCGCCCATTACAAATAATTTTGTGAAAGCGATCGAAGAGTATTTGTCTTGCGCCTCACGGTCAAGCTCTTGTTCGCCGCCAGTTTTTTAGGATTTGCGCTTACCAGCGCAGCAGCACGGCGCCCCAGGTGAAGCCGCCGCCCATCGCTTCGAGCATCACCAGGTCACCTTTCTTAATGCGGCCGTCGCCGGCAGCGGTCGCAAGCGCGAGCGGGATCGAGGCGGCCGAGGTATTGCCGTGCAGATCGACCGTGACGACGACCTTTTCCGCATCGATGTTCAGCTTCTTCGCCGAACCGTCGATGATGCGTCGATTGGCCTGGTGCGGCACCAGCCAGTCAAGATCTTCGGCGGTGGTGCCGGTCGAATCGAACGCTGCCTGGATGACATCGGTGATCATGCCGACGGCGTATTTGAAGACCTCGCGGCCTTCCATGCGCAGCTTGCCGACGCTGCCCGTCGTCGACGGTCCGCCGTCGACATAAAGCTTGTCCTTGTGCGAACCGTCGGAGCGCAGATGCGCGGTCAGCACGCCGCGGTCGGCAGACGTCCCCTCGCCTTCGGCCGCCTCCAGCACGATCGCGCCGGCGCCGTCGCCGAAGAGGACGCAGGTTGTGCGGTCGTTCCAGTCGAGAATGCGCGAAAAAGTCTCCGCACCGATCACCAGAACGCGTTTTGCAAGGCCGCCGCGGATATAGGCGTCCGCAGTCGTCACCGCATAGACGAAACCGGTACAGACCGCCTGAACGTCGAAGGCGAAGCCGTGGCGCATGCCGAGACGGTTCTGGATGTTGACCGAGGTCGCCGGAAACGTGTTGTCGGGCGTCGAGGTGGCGCAGATGATGAGATCGATGTCGGCGGGCGTCAGGCCGCCGTTTTCGAGCGCCGCACGCGCGGCCGCCTCGCCGAGCGAGGCCGTCGTCTCGTCGTCACCGGCCACGTAACGCTGGCGGATGCCGGTGCGCTGGACGATCCATTCGTCCGACGTATCGACAATGGCTTCCATATCTCGATTGGTCATCACGCGCTTCGGAAGTGCGGCTCCGAATCCGCGAACCACTGAACGGATCATATTCGATTGAACCCCATCGCTCATGCCGCTTCCGGGCCCATCGGGGGCAGGCGCTTGGCATGATATTTCTTAAGATCGTTTTCTATTTTCTGATTGAGGCCGTTCTTGGCCATGTCGTAGCCGACCTCGATCGCGGCGGCGATGCCTTCGGCATTGGCGCCGCCATGGCTCTTGATGACGATGCCGTTCAGGCCGAGAAACACGCCGCCGTTGACTTTGCTCGGATCGAGTTTCTCGCGAAGCATGTCGAAGGCGCCTTTGGCGAAGAGGTAGCCGATGCGGGCGAGCAGCGTGCGCGACATGGCCGCACGCAGATATTCGGCGATCTGCTTGGCCGTGCCTTCGGCGGTCTTGAGCGCGATATTGCCGGAGAAGCCTTCGGTGACGACGACGTCGACCGTCCCCTTGCCGAGATCGTTACCCTCGACGAAGCCGGAATATTCGAGCGAATCGATATTGGCCTCGCGCAAAAGCCGACCGGCCTCCTTGACCTCTTCCTGGCCTTTCACCTCTTCGACGCCGACGTTCAGAAGGCCGATCGTCGGGCGTTCGATCTCGAAAAGCGCGCGCGCCATGGCGCCGCCCATCAGGGCGAAATCCATCAGCTGCTGCGAATCGGCGCCGATCGTCGCGCCGACATCGAGCACGATGCTCTCACCCTTCAGCGTCGGCCAGATCGCTGCGATCGCCGGGCGTTCGATATTGGCCATGGTGCGAAGACAGAACTTCGCCATCGCCATCAGTGCCCCGGTATTGCCGGCGGAGACCGCCACATCGGCATCTCCCGTCTTCACCGCCTCGATCGAACGCCACATGGTGGAGACATAGCGGCCGCGGCGCAGCGCCTGACTCGGCTTCTCTTCCATGCTGACCGCAAGCTCGCAATCGTGAAAGACGGATTTTTCCTTAAGTTTCGGAAATTTGGCGAGAACAGGATCGCACTGTTCCTTAAGACCGTAAAAAACGAAGGAAATATCCGGATGCCGATCCAGCGCCTTGGCAGCGCCGGGGATGACAACCTGGGGACCAAAGTCGCCACCCATGAGGTCGAGAGATATTCTGATCACGCGTCCCTGATCCTTCTTTCCGCCGAGGGGCGAAATTTCGGCCAAAATACCGGTTTTGGCGTCGCATACAACTGAATTGTGCCAAACGCCAGAGTGGCTTCAGTCCTTTTTCCAGTCCTTGAGAACCGCGAAAGCGGAGGGCTTTTTATCGTTCTCGCCGCTATCCTCGATATGACCTCCGAACTCGACGCCCTCTTTGCGCGGATAGGGATCGATCGCAAGAGCGGCGAATTCCGCGACCACCTCGCCGGCATCGATCGTATCGCCGACAAAGGTCTCGGGCAGATCAGGACCGTCCGGATCGAGCAGCATTTCGCCGGCGTCATTGCCGGGCTGGCGGGCAAGCTTGGAGCCCTCCGGCACGAAAATCTGCTCGAAGTTTTCGTCGACGGCGGCTTCGACCGGCTCCAGCGTCACGACGCAGGACTGGACGATCTTCGCCTGCACGCTGCCCTTGACGCGCACGCCGTCGCGCTTCCAGCGGGCAATCTGCAGATCGGCGCTCAGATCCTCGACGGAGACGACGTTCCAGGCCTCGGCGAGCGCCTTCAATTCGTTGGCGTCGGCCTCGATATGGACCTCGACGGGGTTGGCGGAGATATGGCCGACCTTCACGCGATAGGAGAAGGGAACATCGTCCCGATCGTTTTTCATCGTCTCCTCCTTTAGGCGGCCGGTGGGCAGGCGACCGGTGGCAGCGTTGCCGAGCCGCTGGCAATCATCTCTTCCGAAATGGCGGACAGATGGGCTTCTGCCGCCACCATCCAGCCGGCAAGACCGGACATGTCGGCCGGCGCCGGGCTTTCGGGGTAGATATTGCGCTGTAGCGCCAGCGCAAGCGCTTCGCCCTCGCCGGCATCCATCGCCTTTGAATAGGTTTCGAGCCGGCCGTAGAACATGCCGGCGAGCTTCTTCATCCGTTTCGGCACGCTGTTGTCACCGATGCCGAGTTCGCGGATAGAATAGTCGATGTCCTGGAAAAAGGCGTCAACGATCTCTTGGGCGATCTCCTGGCCGCTGACTGCAGAGGCGCGCGTACGGCGAAAAAACAGAATCATCACGATCGACAGCATTTCGAAACGGCCCATGACCGTATCCGGCACATTGAGCCGCTCATAGAGTTCGGGCATGCGCGCGGCGGCCGTCAGCGCCGCGTATTGCCTGTCGACGATCGCCTGATTGTTGTTTTTCTTGCGGAAGAGCCCGAAGATCATTGTTTTTTCCGGAAATGCCTCATTCTTCACGCCGGCCGGCCTCTGGCCTTGTTGCATGATTTCCAAAGCTGGTTTACCGAAGCAGGCGCGAATTGCAATGCCGATCGTGGCCAGTTTCGGGCCGACGCCTTCGAGGCGTTGGTGAAACAAATTCGGGACATTCGACCCGGAATGGCCACAATGGTTTTGCAGGAGGAAGCGTGCAAGGCCCAAACGGCTGATATCGACACTCAAGGGAGTAGATGTCGTTGAAGAAACGGTATTTCAAGTCTGACATGAAGTTCTTCAGCAGCGCGGCCATTGCCTTCATAATCGCCTCCACATCAGCTCTTTCGGGCTGCCAGACCAGCACCGTGCTCAACGGCGGCTATGTCGTCGATCAGCAGTCGCTCAATCTCGTTCCGGAAGGCTCCAGCCGCGAACAGGTGCTGCTGTCGCTCGGCACGCCGTCGACGACGGCGACCTTCGACGGCGAAGTCTTCTATTATATCTCGCAGCGGCGCACGCGCGCCGTCGCCTTCCAGAAGCTGAAGGTCGTCGACCAGACCGTTCTGGCCATCTATTTCGACAAGGACGGCGTCGTCAGCCGCCGCGCCAATTATACGCTTCAGGACGGCAAGGTGTTCGACACGATCGGACGTGTCACGCCGACCGGCGGCAAGGAACTCACCTTCCTGCAGCAGATGCTTTCCGGCGGCAGCGCCGCGAGCGCTGCCCGCAGCCTGTTCGGCGGCGGCGCCGGCGGCACACCGCAGAATCCGAGCAGCCTGCGCTGATCGGACATGCCTTCAACGAAAAACCCGCCGGAGCGATCCGGCGGTTTTTTTTAGTGGATGTCATCTCGGCCGGGGCACGCATCTCGGCCCTGTAAATTGTCGAGGCCTGCCCCTCATCCGCCTGCCGGCACCTTCTCCCCGTTTTGACGGGGAGAAGGGGATATGCCGCACCCTCTCGATCCCACGCAAACCTCTCGCATGGCACGTCCCCTCTCCCCGTTTTTACGGGGAGAGGGTTAGGGTGAGGGGCAGTGGTTTGGTCAACTATCTAGCCGGTTGCACACATCGCCGTTGCGGCATCAACCCGCGAGAACAGCGAGCAGCAGCAGCGCGACGATGTTGGTGATCTTGATCGCCGGGTTGACGGCGGGGCCGGCGGTGTCCTTGTAGGGATCACCGACGGTATCGCCGGTGACGGAGGCCTTGTGCGCCTCCGAGCCCTTCATGTGACGCACGCCGTCCTTATCGACGAAACCATCCTCGAAGCTCTTCTTGGCATTGTCCCAGGCGCCGCCGCCAGAGGTCATCGAGATGGCGACGAAGAGGCCGTTGATGATGACGCCGAGCAGCGATGCGCCAAGCGCGGCAAAGGCTGAGGCCTTGGAGCCGGAGATCAGAAGCACGCCGAAATAGACGACGATGGGCGCCAGCACCGGCAGCAGCGACGGCACTATCATCTCGCGGATCGCCGCCTTGGTCAGAAGGTCGACAGCCTTGCCGTAATCCGGCTTTTCCGTGCCCTGCATGATGCCCGGCTTCGCCTTGAACTGACGGCGCACCTCCTCGACGATCGAGCCGGCGGCGCGGCCGACGGCTGTCATGGCGATGCCGCCGAAGAGATAGGGGATCAGACCGCCGAACAGCAGGCCGGCGACCACATAGGGGTTCGACAGCTCGAAGGAGATCGTGCCGATATTGGCGAAGTATGGATATTGGTCGCCATGGGCGGCAAAATATTGCAGGTCGTTGGCGTAGGCGGCAAAGAGCACCAGGGCACCGAGACCCGCCGAGCCAATGGCGTAGCCCTTGGTGACGGCCTTGGTGGTGTTGCCGACAGCATCGAGCGCATCGGTCGACTTGCGCACCTCCGGCGGCAGGTGCGACATTTCGGCGATGCCGCCGGCATTGTCGGTGACCGGGCCGAAGGCATCGAGCGCAACGATCATGCCGGCAAGACCGAGCATGGCGGTGACCGCGATGCCGGTGCCGAAAAGGCCGCCGAGCTGATAGGTGGCGAGAATGCCGCCGACGATGACGATGGCCGGCAGGGCGGTCGATTCCAGAGAGACCGCCAGACCCTGGATGACGTTGGTGCCGTGACCGGTCACCGACGACTGGGCTATCGAAACGACCGGACGCTTGCCGGTGCCGGTATAATATTCAGTGATGACGACGATCAGCGCGGTGACGACGAGGCCCGCAAGGCCGCAGACGAAGAGGTTGGTGCCCGTCACGTCGGCGCCGGCAACGGTGCCGAGCGAGCCCCAGCCGACCGTCAGCGACGTGGCGGCGCCAAGACCGACGATCGACAGCAGCCCAGTGACGATGAGGCCCTTGTAGAGGGCGCCCATGATCGAGCCGTTCGAACCGAGCTTGACGAAGAAGGTGCCGATGATCGAGGTGATGATGCAGGCGCCGCAGATCGCCAGCGGATAGACCATCGCGGACTCGAGGATCGGCGCGCCGGCAAAAAAGATCGCGGCGAGAACCATGGTGGCAACGACGGAGACCGCATAGGTCTCGAAAAGGTCGGCGGCCATGCCGGCGCAGTCGCCGACATTGTCGCCGACGTTATCGGCAATCGTCGCCGGGTTGCGCGGATCGTCCTCAGGTATGCCGGCTTCCACCTTGCCGACGAGGTCGCCGCCGACATCGGCGCCCTTGGTGAAGATGCCGCCGCCGAGACGGGCGAAGATCGAGATCAGCGAAGCGCCGAAGCCGAGCGCCACCAGCGAATCGATGACTTCGCGCGAGCCGCTCTCATGGCCGAGACCGACGGTCAGAATAGTGTAGTAGATGGAGACGCCGAGCAGCGCGAGACCCGCCACCAGCATACCGGTGATCGCACCCGACTTGAAGGCGATGTCGAGGCCGGCGGAGAGGCTTGCGGACGCCGCTTGCGCGGTGCGCACATTGGCGCGAACGGAGACATGCATGCCGATGAAACCGGCAGCGCCGGACAAGACGGCGCCAATCAAGAAACCGATGGCGGCCGTGGCGGAAAGAAGCAGCCAGGCTGCGATGAAGACAACGACACCGACGAGGGCAATGGTGCGATACTGGCGCGTCAGATAGGCCTGGGCGCCTTCGCGGATATAGCCCGCGATCTCCTGCATCCGGCTATTGCCCTGATCGGCGGCAAGCACCGACCGGGTTGCCCAGGCGGCATAGACCACCGAGAGCAGACCGCATGCAATTACGCATAAAAGAATGGTCATTTCGCTCTTTCCTCCCATAGGCCGGAGTTCACTCCTCCTCCGGCAGATACGCCGCCGACTCGCCTTCCTCTCCACAGAAATGCCACAGCTAAGCGGTCCGGAGATTGCGTGGTCGATCACGTGGCGTCAAGACCGCAACGGGCGAAAACCACTACGGTACGAAGAAAGACGCAGGGAGATTATTCGGTCGGCTAAGGACTTACTTCTTCGCTTCGCCGCGAACCTGCTTGGCGATGCGGTCGAGCACGGCATTGACGAGCTTCGGCTCGTCGTCATCGAAAAACGCCTGCGCGATCTCGACATATTCGGTGACGATGACCGCCACCGGAACGTCCTTGCGGTCAAGGAGTTCGAAGACGCCGGCGCGGAGGATGGCGCGCACGGTGCTGTCAAGCCGCGACAGGGCCCAATCATCCTGCAGCGCTGCAGCGATGAGCGGATCGAGGCGGACCTGATCGCGCACGACACCGGAGACGATGGAGCGGAACCAGCCGGCATCGGCCTTCAGATAGGTCGCGCCGTCGAGTTCCTGCCCGAGGCGGTGCGCCTCGTATTCGGCGACGATTTCCAGAACGCCCGTGCCACCGACATCCATCTGATAGAGCGCCTGAACGGCAGCAAGACGGGCAGCGCCCCGCTGGTTCGCAATCTTGACCGGCCGTTCCGTCTTGTCGTCACTCATTCTCATGCACCCAGTTTCTGCTTCAGCTCGATCATCGTCAGAGCTGCGCGAGCGGCAAATCCGCCTTTGTCCTTGTCCGAGCGGCGCGCGCGCGCCCAGGCCTGTTCGTCATTTTCCACGGTCAGGATGCCGTTGCCGATGGCAAGGGACTCGCTGACCGCGAGATCCATCAATGCGCGCGAGGATTCGTTCGATACAATATCGAAGTGATAGGTCTCGCCGCGAATGACCATGCCGAGGGCGACATAGCCGTCATAATGTGTGCCGCCATTGTCGTCTCCATCGAGCGACATGGCAATCGCCGCCGGAATTTCCAGCGCGCCGGGAACCGTGACGACCTCAAAGGTGGCGCCGGCCTCTTGCAATGCGAAGGTCGCGCCTTCGAGCAGGGCATCGGCCATGTCGTCGTAGAAGCGGGCCTCAACGATCAAAATATGGGGAGCGGTCTCTCTCGGCATGGTTCACCTTCGGTTTATCGGGCGTTTTCCATTCGGCAGGCCGCGGTCAAAACATGCCTTCATCAGAATGGCAAGCACTTTCGCCCGATGCCGCAACGCCAAAGACGAAATATCGGCAAAGGGATAGCTGCACAGCTGAGCAGGCCTTTCGAACCAGTTTCCCAGGTCGCCTGGAAAACGGCAATTCGAAGGCAATTTTCATGAAGAATTTTTAATGGATTCTCAGTGGCTTAGTCCATTGAATCGCGAAGAGCACGACGCCAATTCCATGTCGTGACGAGACGATCCCCTGCAAAGACAGCCGACCGTCAAAGCAGATGAAAGGATACAATCATGAACCGCATTGTCACAATCACGCTCGCCGCCGCCCTCTCCTCGCTTGCATTTGCCGGCGTCAGTCGGGCCGAAAGCCTTGGGATGAACACCGCCCACGGCATCGAACAGACGCTCAGGACTTTCCAGGGCAATGACTTCAACGTCGAGCAGGTCCATAACTGGCGCAATCTCGACGACGAGACGACGGGTCCGCGCTCGGCGCCGGAACGCTCCAGCCAGGCCATTCGCGGCATCCAGGCCTCGATCGACGCCAACAGGTCGCTTGCCCATCGGCTCAACAATGAAGGCGTCGACGTCCGCAACATCGTCAATGCCGAACAGGCCGCTGACGGAAGCCTGACCTTCTACGTTCGCTGAGGTTCCAGCGCATTGCCAACGATAGAGCGTCCCGGCGCGTTCCGCCGGAAGCGCGGCGCTCGAAGCATGGGCGGCGGTCTCCTCTCCGCCCATGCCGGGGATATCCGGGATCAACGCAGACGGGCATTGAATTCTCCGCCAAAATGATAGCTTCTCTTTCTGCAACAGGAGGACATCATGGCGACGGAATCCAAAGTGGTGATCAATATCGCCGATCTCGCGCTCGACCACTGGAAACAGGGCGAGTTCTACGAAGGCGCCGACGCCTCGTTCGGCGCACGTCTTGGTCTGGCCGGCCTCGGCATCAGCTATAATGAAGTGCCGTCGGGCAAATCGAGCTGCCCCTTCCACAATCACCATGTCGAAGACGAACTCTTCTACGTGATCGCGGGCACCGGCGAATACCGCTTCGGCGACGAGCGCCATGCGATCAAAGCCGGCGACGTGCTCGGCGCGCCGGCCGGCGGGCCTGAAACGGCGCACCAGATCATCAATACCGGAACGGCGACCCTCGTCTATCTCGGCATCTCGACGATGGCGAAGACCGAGATCGTCGAATATCCCGATTCCGGAAAGTTTCTTGCCAAGACCAATAGAGATGGAGCAAGGCCCGGGCGATTCCGCCATATGGGACGCGCGGAAAATCCCCTCGATTACTGGGACGGCGAAGCCGGCGCCTGACCATACAGCTTCCAAGGGAACCGATGTGACCAACATTCCGACGCTCGAAACGCAGCGATTGATACTTCGCCCTCACCACCTCGACGATTTCGAGGCGCATGCGACGTTGTGGGCGAACGAGGATGTTGTCCGCCTCATCAGCGGCGCGCCGTCAACACGCGAGCAGAGCTGGGCTCGTATGCTGCGCATTGCCGGCATGTGGCATCATATGGGCTTCGGTTTTCTTGCGATCGAGGAAAAGGCCAGCCGTCGATTTGTCGGCGAAGCCGGATTTCTCGAAGCCCGCCGCGAAATGGAACCGTCAATCGAGGGAACGATGGAGGTCGGCTGGGCGCTGATGCCTGCGTCCCAGGGCCGCGGTTATGCTACCGAGGCGCTGACAGCCCTGATCGGCTGGGCGGAAGCGCGTTTTCCGGGAAAGGCAATGAGCTGCATCATCAGCCCCGAGAATGCGGCGTCACTCAGGGTCGCAGCCAAGCTCGGCTTCCGCGAGACGGCGCGGGCGCGGTATAATGGCGAAGTCATTCAGTTTTCGCGTTAGGGAATTTCGTCAAGCGGGTTGCCCAGCCCGTCGATATGGGTGGAGACCATTGCGGTCTTGTTGACACCTGCCGATATCACGGGTGGCGACGGCAGGCTTAAGGCGATCGGCCTCGGCGAAGACGTGTTCTGGGGACTGCTGTCCAGCAAATTCGAGGTAAAATCCGTAACAGACTTCCCATCGTTCGTCACCGAGGCGGAAAAGGCCAGGGCGGAAGGTGCGGATGCGTATCTCTACAATCCGCTGATCGGCCACGCCGCCATTTACAGCAACGTCTGGGAGCATTCGCTGCTTGGCGGCCATCCAGGCATGGAGCCGATCTTCTTGCATATCCAGCAGCTTGGCTACCCCATCGCGCCGCCGCAAGACAAAACCGCCTTCATGTTCTGCAACTATTTCTGCGGCAATAGAAAGTTCTGGTCTGGGTATTTCGCCTTCTGCGAACGCATTCTGGAATCGCTGGAAAATGAAGCGCGCCGCGGCACGCCGGCGCGCATTGCCTATGCCGGTTCAGCGCAATATTCACGCGACGCCAACGCGACGATGCGCCCCTTCGTGATCGAGCGCCTGCTCGGACTCTATGTCCAGCAGGCCACTGCCACAGGATTGAAGATCGCCGCCTTCGTGCCGGCGCCTGCCGATTTCGAGTCGGCAGCGGCGAAGCAAGCTGGGCGGACTTCGCCGAAGAGATATTCGCGGCGCTTCTTAAATCCGGCGGCAGTTGATGCCAGTCTGCGACAAGCCGATGATCTACTATCCGATGCGACGCTTATGCTCGCCGGCATCAGGGAGCTGCTGATCATCACCACGCCCCACGACGTCGAAGCCTTCAAGCGCCTTCTCGACCGCGGCTCGCAATGGGGAATTTCGCTGAGCTATGCCGTACAGTCTAGCCCGGACGGCCTCGCCCAGGCCTCCATCATTGGCGCCGACTTCGTGCATGGCGACAACTCGGCACTCGTTCTCGGCGACAACATCTTCTACCGGCACGGACTGCCGGAAATCATGAAATCCGGCACGAGTCGGCGGGAGGGCGCGACGGTGTTCGCCTATCACGTCACCGATCCGGAACGCTATGGCGTCGTCGGCTTTGACGAAAAGATGAATGCGCTGTCAATCGAGGAGAAGCCGAAGGAACCAAAATCGAACTGGGCGGTGACCGGCCTCTATTTCTACGACCAGCAGGTGGTCGATATCGCCGCCAACCTGAAGCCGTCCCCGCGCGGCGAATTGGAAATCACCGATGTCAACCGCACCCATCTCGAGCGCGGCCAGCTTTTCGTGGAGCTGATGGGCCGGGGCTATGCCTGGCTCGACACCGGCACGCCCTGCACGATGCCGCAGGTTTCGTCAGCACGCTGGAGAAACGCCAGGGCTTCAAGATCGCCTGCCCCGAGGAAGTCGCCTGGCGCATGGGTTACATCTCGCAGGACGACTTCGCCAGACTTGCGGAGAAGCACGGCAAGAGTGCCTACGGCCAGTATCTGACGAAGCTATCGCCGGTTTGGTGAGCTGTCTGGACGGCCAGACGCGCTGTCACTTTCAACCCGCGCATAATACGGGAAATCGACAGCAATTTCGTGTTATGCGCTGGGAAATTCCGCCAGCCGGGCGGCGTAGCGCGCCATAGTGTCGACTTCGAAATTGACGAAATCACCGGCCTGGCGCTCGCCCCAGGTGGTGACCTCAAGCGTGTGGCGGATGAGCAGGACGTCGAAATCCGTGCCGTCGACCGCGTTGACCGTCAGCGAGGTGCCATCGAGCGCGATCGACCCCTTTGGGGCGACGAATTTCGCCAGATGTTCGGGTGCGCGCAGGCGGTAACGCGTGGCGTCGCCCTCCGATGTCACCGAGAGGATTTCCGCCTTGCCATCGACATGGCCGGAAACGATATGGCCGCCGAGCTCGTCGCCGATCTTCAGCGACCGCTCAAGGTTGATGCGGCTGCCTTCCCGCCAGGTGCCGATCGTCGTCAGCCGCAGCGCCTCCTCCCAGGCCTCGACCTCAAACCAGCGGTCGTTGCTGCCTTCCTGCGGCAGGCCAGTCACCGTGAGGCAGATGCCGGAATGGGAGATGGAGGCGCCCATATCGATGGTGGCGGGATCGTAACTCGTCGCAACGCGGAGCTTGATGCCCTCCTTTAGCGATGAAACGGACTCGATCATGCCGATATCAGTGACAATTCCGGTGAACATCAACTCTCTCTTTCATATTCATCCAGGCGATCTGCGCCGAATATACGCGTGCCCATATGGGCGAAACCGGATGGTATGTCGGTTGCATCAAGCGGCGATTCAATACCGTCCGCGCCGATGATGACGGGCGCCCGGTAAAGCTGGATGCGGTCGACGAGACCGGCTTCCAGGAAAAGCCGCGCCGTCTTGGCGCCCCCCTCGACCAGAAGGGAAGAAATGCCGCGTGTCGCAAGCGCCGGCAGCAGGATTTCCGGATGATAGGGATTGCAGTAGACGATCTCGACGCCGGCGGCTTCCAGTGCG
Organism: Rhizobium mulingense; assembly: GCF_029194105.1. Taxonomy (NCBI): domain Bacteria; kingdom Pseudomonadati; phylum Pseudomonadota; class Alphaproteobacteria; order Hyphomicrobiales; family Rhizobiaceae; genus Rhizobium; species Rhizobium mulingense. The sequence goes on from NZ_JARFVE010000010.1 coordinate 84,293, forward strand.
GCGCGGCGGGAGTCCATGTCGGCGGCGTTGGTGGGTGCGGTACCCCCCTCTGCCCTGCCGGGCATCTCCCCCACAAGGGGGGAGATCGGCTGGGGGCTGGCGCCCTGCCCTACATCTGCTGTTGATCGTGATGACGAGACATCTTGGGAATTCGGATCCCGCTCCTTGCTGATCTCCCCCGTTGTTGGGGAGATGTCCGCCAGGACAGAGGGGGGTAAACCCTCCGCATCCGCCGACAAGGGCCACACTTGCTCGCTCGCCACCAAGATCACCGGCACTTCCCGCGCCGTCGCAACCAACTTGCTCGTCAGCGGCAACGCCAAAGACGGATCGAGTACGATACGGATCGGCGACTGCGCCTCCATGCCGAGTGTGCGCACCGTCAGCAGCGGATCGTCCGATATCGCCGTGCCGATGCCGACCAGGATCGCGTCGGTTTCGGCGCGCAGCGCCTGCACCTCGGCGCGGGCCTCTGCGCCGGTGATCGCCACCTGTCCCTCCCCCGCACGGCCGATCATGCCATCGGCAGAAACGGCAAGCTTGAGAGTCACATAGGGCCGGGACTTCGTCTGGCGGGTGAGATAACCGGCCAGCGAACGCCGGCCCTCGGCTTCCAGCACACCTGCATCGACCTCGATGCCTGCGTCACGCAGCATGGAAATGCCGCGGCCGGAGACCCGCGGATCGGGATCGGTGACGCTGATGACGACGCGGGCGACGCCATAGGCGATCAGCGCCTCGGCACAGGGCGGCGTCTTGCCGTGATGCGAGCAGGGTTCGAGGGTGACATAGGCGGTGGCGCCGCGGGCAGCCTCGCCGGCTTCGGCAAGCGCCTGCGGCTCGGCATGCGGGCGGCCGCCAAGGGCGGTAACCGCCTGGCCGACGATGATGCCATTCTTGACGATCAGGCAGCCAACAGAAGGGTTGGTGGCGGTGCGGCCGAGATGCCGGCGCGACAGCCGGATCGCCGCCGCCATGAAACCTTCGTCATCCGGCGTGACGTTCATGGCTCATCTGTCCAGCGGGTCGCGGGCGATCTTGGCGTTGATTTCGGAAATGACCTTCTCGAAATCCTCGGCAAGCGAAAAATCCCGATAGACGGAGGCGTAGCGCACGAAGCCGACATCGTCGAGGCTCTTCATGGCTTCCAGCACCTGCAGGCCGATCTGCTCGGAGGAGATTTCGGTCTCGCCGGAACTTTCCAGCCGGCGGACGATGCCGGAGACGGCGCGCTCGATACGGTCACGCTCGACCGGGCGTTTGCGCAGCGCCACTTCGAAGGAGCGCACCAGCTTGTCGCGGTCGAAGGGCACCTTGCGGCCGGTCTTCTTGATGACCATCAGCTCGCGCAGCTGCACGCGCTCGAAGGTGGTGAAGCGGCCGCCGCAATCCGGACAAATACGCCGCCGGCGGATGGACGTATTGTCCTCCGCCGGGCGCGAATCCTTGACCTGAGTATCTTCCGAACCGCAATAGGGGCAGCGCATCGCTACTCCTTACCCCATGTAGTCATACATTGGGAAGCGGTCTGTGAGGTTGACCACCTTGCCGCGCACGGCGGCTTCGACGGCGGCATTGCCTTCGTCGGAATTGGCAACCTTCAGGCCGTCGAGAACCTCGACAATCAGGTTGCCGATTTCGCGGAATTCGGCTTCCTTGAAGCCGCGCGTCGTGCCGGCCGGTGCGCCCAAGCGCACGCCCGAGGTGACGAAGGGCTTTTCCGGGTCGAAGGGAATGCCGTTCTTGTTGCAGGTAACGTAGGCGCGGCCGAGCGCTGCCTCGGCGCGCTTGCCGGTGGCATTCTTCTTGCGCAGGTCGACGAGCATCAGGTGGTTGTCGGTACCGCCGGAGACGACATCGAGACCGCCTGAGATCAGCGTTTCGGCAAGCGCCCGGGCGTTTTTGACGACCTGGGCGGCGTATTCCTTGAACTCCGGCTGCAGCGCCTCGCCGAAGGCGACCGCCTTGGCGGCGATGATGTGCATCAGCGGGCCACCCTGCAGACCGGGGAAGACGGCCGAATTGAACTTCTTGGCGAGATCCTCTTCATTGGTGAGGATGACGCCGCCGCGCGGGCCGCGCAGCGACTTGTGCGTCGTCGTCGTCGCGACATGGCAGTGCGGGAACGGCGACGGATGCTGGCCGCCGGCGACAAGACCGGCGATGTGGGCCATATCGACCATCAGATAGGCGCCGACCGAGTCGGCGATCTCGCGGAAGCGCTTCCAGTCCCAGATGCGGGAATAGGCGGTGCCGCCGGCGATGATGAGCTTCGGCTTGTGCTGTTCGGCCTTGCGGGCGACGTCATCCATGTCGAGCAGGTTGTCGCCTTCGCGCACGCCGTAGGAGACGACGTTGAACCACTTGCCGGACATGTTGACCGGCGAACCATGCGTCAGGTGGCCGCCCGAATTGAGATCGAGGCCCATGAAGGTATCGCCGGGCTGCAGCAGCGCCAGGAACACGGCCTGGTTCATCTGCGAGCCGGAATTCGGCTGGACGTTGGCGAAATTGACGCCGAACAGCTTCTTGGCGCGCTCGATCGCCAGTTCCTCGGCAATATCGACGAACTGGCAGCCGCCGTAATACCGCTTGCCCGGATAACCCTCGGCATATTTGTTGGTCATGATGGAGCCCTGAGCTTCCAGCACGGCGCGGGAGACGATGTTCTCGGAAGCGATCAGTTCGATCTCGTGCCGTTGGCGACCGAGTTCCTTTCCGATCGCGCCGAAAATCTCGGGATCGATGTCCGCAAGCGAGCGATTGAAGAAGGATTCGGTGGAAGCATTGGTCATGGGCGGGCTCCTCAACTGGAATGCGCGAAGGTATTATCCTTCCCCTGTGGCAAGGGCAATACGAAGAACGACATTTGCTGAGCAAAGCGCGCGCTCCAGTCATTTTGCGACGCGCGGCGCCGATGAATCGCAGCTCCGGTATAATGCGCCCTCGCCGGAATAAAAAAACCGCGCCGGGAAGGCGCGGTTCGAGGGCGCGATGCAGAGGTCGCCGCTTATTGCACCGGCTGTTCCATGCCAGCCGTGGTATCGAGCGCCAATTCGGCATTGCCGTCCATCTGATAGATGTCGTCACGGAACTGGACGATGCCGTCGGGCATGCCCCAGGCAGAGATATAGACGAAATAGACCGGAACTTCCGCCGCGAGCTTGATCGGCGTGTTGACGCCGCTTGCGATCACCTGCTCCATCTGCTGGCGGCTCCAGCCGGGAGTTTCGCGCAGCAGCCAGTTCGTCAGGTCGCGCACGTTCTGGACACGAACGCAGCCCGAAGATTCGAAGCGCATCAGCTTGTTAAACAGGCCCTGCTGCGGCGTGTCGTGCATGTACTCGCCGTTCTTGTTGTAGAAGTTGATCTTGGTCGACGCCATGGCGTTGATCTTGCCCGGGTCCTGACGGAACATCAGGTTCGGCGCCTCGCCGTTCCAGTCGACGGTTTCCGGGGCGACTTCGTTGCCCTTGCCGTCGATCAGGCGGATGGCGTTCTTTTCGAGATAGGTCGGATCCTTGCGCATCAGCGGCATGATGTCCTTCTCGACGATCGAGCGCGGCGCGGTCCAATAGGGGTTAAGGATGACCTCGTAGATCTTCGAATTGACGAGATGCGTCGGGCGGCTCAAGCGGCCGACGACCGCAGTGTGACGGGTCGCGACGCTGCCGTCTTCAACAGCCTCGACATAGGCGGCCGGAATATTGACCATCACGTGGCGGCGGCCGAGATCTTCCGGGAAGGTCTGCAGGCGGACAAGATTGGTGTTCAGCTGCTGCAGACGGACGTCGGCTGGGATGTTCATCGCCTTCAGCGTGAATTCGCCGAGGACGCCATCGGACGGCAGGCCGTGACGCGCCTGGAAGCGCTTGACGGCGCCGTCGACATAGGAATCGAAGGCGCTCGACATGCCGGCTTCGCGCGGAAGGTCGCCGGTGATCGCCAGACGCTGGCGCAGCGCCTGAACGGCGGGATGGCTGACGCCCAGTTGCAGGCGCTGGTCGCCGGGATTGACTTCAGGCCAGCCGCCGGCAGCCGCGATCTGCTGGTACTGCATGATCGCCTGCTGGGCGCTCGCGACTGACTGGGGGCCAAGGATCGGGGTGTTGGAAACCACGGCGCTTGCCGTGCGCGAAGCCGCCTTGGCGTCGAACTGGTCGTCCCAGTTGCCGCGGCGCGGCGCGTTCAGGAGCCCATCGAGCGCCGATTGCGCCAATGCAGGCCCGGCAGCAAGCGCGCCGGCGCCAACCGTTGCTGCCGACGCCAGGAAAGCGCGGCGCGAAAGAGCTTCAATTCTGTTTTTCTTCGACATAGTCCCAACCACTGAATGCCGCGACAAGGAAAGCCGCGGCTCTTTGCGATATCACTGCGCCTTAACGCAGCTCTCTGTGCATTCGTTGTCCCGGCGCATCAAAAAATTCCGCTAGCCCCATCACAGAAGCGCGATGCAACAAGACTGAACATTCCGATCTGTTCAAGCGCCGGTTGTTAAACCTTCCGCTGCCACACCAATATGGCCAATTCGTGTTACCGGCTCGGAAGACAGACCGCCGCCTGCCGGAGACACGACGCAACGAACTACGACGGGCTAAACGGTGCCGGTTAATAACGGCTAAAAAACGGCTTGAATACAGGCGACAACGCTTGCTTGCCCTGCGTTGCAAAGATGCCACGCGGGCAAACGGCAAAACCGGACGCGCAGGGACACGTCCGGTTTTCTGCAACCCTGAAAGGAGGTCAGGGATTTTAGAGACGATACATGATCGAGTCGTTCCAGAAGCGGTCGAGGCGCTGGAGCAGCTTGTTCATCTGGGTGAACTCGTCAGTGCCGATGCCGCCGACTTTGTCGATCGAGGCGATGTGGCGTTCGTAGAGCTTGGCCACGGTTTCGGCGATGTCCTGGCCGGTTTCGGTCAGGCTGATGCGGACCGAGCGGCGGTCGATGCGCGAGCGCTGGTGGTTGATGAAACCGAGATCGACCAGCTTCTTGACGTTGTAGGAAACGTTGGAGCCGAGGTAGTAGCCGCGGGAGCGCAGCTCGCCGGCGGTCAGCTCGGAATTGCCGATGTTGAAAAGGAGCAGCGCCTGGATGGCGTTGACGTCGCTGCGGCCCTGCCGGTCGAACTCATCCTTGATGACGTCGAGAAGACGACGGTGAAGACGTTCAACAAGATGAAGGGATTCCATGTAAAGATCACGGATGCCCTGATCCTGCTGGTCACGGACGTTCGATACCGCCTGCGGCTTGATTTTCGTGTTCATATTGACTGCCTCACTGTTTGATTGGCGGTGTCGTTTTCTTCCCGCCTTGAGTGAGACCCTATCGAATACAAATAAAATTCGACTTAAACCGCAGGCTTAACGGAGCCTTACTGGAAACCCCACGTTGTCTCAGGGTAAATCAACGCTTACCTGGCGGCGCTGCCGGCGCTTTTCCAGCCACAGCAGCAGGCGGAAAATGCAGTAGACGGCGGCGACCATGAGATGCAGCAGGATGATCAGCTTGTTGGGGCCGAAAATATCCGGCAGCAGGCCATACATCAGGACCTGGCCGCCGGCGGCGAGCACCCAGATGACCGGCCCCCAGGAGACGGTGAGCCATAGGCCGAGGGACGCGACGGGGAAAAGCACGGCAAGGCTGGTGCTTGCCACCTTCCACGGCAGGCTCAACAGATCGAAGCGGCCGGCGCCGACCAGCGAATAGCCGACGAGCATCGCCCAGTATTGCAGGCCGAACCAGAAGCAGGATACGGCGACCAGCCTCAGGAAGAGAATGAAGAGGAGATCCGCCAGTGTGCGTTTCGGGATCGTCGGACTATCGGTTTCCATGGCGCAGACATCGGTTCCGGTTGTATCGTCATAAGGGTGTTTTCCGCCGCGGCCAATCGTCCGGTTTGGATTTTCCGGGCGCCATGATAATGAGCGCTCCGATAAATGGAATGGGCTGGGGATAGATATCATGCAGGACAGAACGCATCTCGTCGACGACATCACCGGCCATCGCCGCATGCGGCGCAACCGCAAGGCGGATTGGACGCGCCGGCTGGTGCAGGAGAACCGGCTGACGGTCGACGACCTGATCTGGCCGATCTTCATCGTGCCGGGTTCCGGCATCGTCGATCCGATCGCGGCCATGCCGGGCGTCAACCGCATGAGCATCGACAAAGCCGTCGAAGCCGCACGCGAAGCGGCCGGCCTCGGTATTCCGGCGCTCGCCACATTTCCGAACATCGAAATGGAACTGCGCGACGAGACCGGCTCGAACAGCCTGGAAGCCAATAACCTGATCAACCAGACGACGGCGGCGATCAAGAAGGCGGTCCCCAATATCGGCGTCATCACGGACGTGGCGCTTGATCCCTTCACCAGCCATGGCCATGACGGGATCCTGAGAGACGGCGAGATCGTCAATGACGAGACGGTCGACCAAGTGGCGCGCGCCGCGGTGATGCAGGCGGATGCCGGCGCCGACATCATCGCGCCGTCGGAGATGATGGATGGGCGGATCGGCGCGATCCGCATGGCGCTCGACGCGGCCGGCCACCAGAACGTCGGCATCATGAGCTATGCGACGAAATTCGCTTCCGCCTTCTATGGCCCCTATCGCGAGGCGATCTCGACCGGCGGACTGCTGAAGGGCGACAAGAAGACCTATTATATCGACCCCGCCAACGGCACCGAGGCGATCCGCGACGCGGCCCTCGACGTCGAGGAAGGCGCCGACATGCTGATGGTCAAGCCGGGCCTGCCCTATCTCGACATCTGCTGGCGGATGAAGGAGGCTTTCGGCCTGCCGACCTTCGCCTACCAGGTCTCCGGCGAATATACGCAGATCAAGGCGGCGGCGATGAATGGCTGGATCGACGGCGAGCGAGCGATGCTGGAAACGCTCTTGTCGTTCAAGCGGGCGGGATGTGACGGCATTCTCACCTATTTCGCGGTCGAGGTGGCGAAAATTCTCGGAAAACGGTGAGTGTAGGACGATTATTGTATTTCGCCCTACCGACACCATATCAGCGGCATCGCTTTTTCCCAGGAGATCGAGATGAGCTACAACCCCAATCCGCTTTTTGCCGCACCGGAGGACTGGCGCGCCTATAGCGGCGTGTTGAGCCGCCGTGTCCTTGCCTTCATCCTCGACTACCTCATCGTGGCGCTGCTGTGGATCCCCGCAGCGATCGTGCTGTTCTTCCTGTCGATTATCACGCTCGGGCTAGGCTTCCTTCTCTACCCTGCCCTCTTCGTCATCGTCGCCGGGATTTACTTCGGCCTGACCGTCGGCGGGCCGAGCCAGGCCTCGCTCGGCATGCGGGCAATGGGGATTGCGATCGTGCGCGTCGATGGGCGGCCGATGGACTTCCTGACGGCGATCGTGCATCTGGCGCTGTTCTGGATCCTCAACTCGGTGCTGACGCCGCTCATCCTGCTTGCCGGCCTGTTTATCGAACGCAGCCGCCTCATCCACGACCTCTTGGTCGGCACGGTGACGGTGCGCACCGCTTGAAACGCTGCGGAGACGAAATAAAGTCTCCGCCTTCCCTTTGCCGCCTGTTGCAGACGCTCCATATTTAACTTTAGAAGACTGAAATGAAGGACGGGAATCGTCCGGCTGTTGACGTTTTCTATTCTTAGGTCATGCTGTCAGAAAACGGCACTGTCTCGACAAGGAAACTTCCGCGACAAATGAATACGCAGACAACGCCATCCCCGCAGTTTTATCTGACGGCTCCGGCTGCGTGTCCGTATCTGCCGCATGAGATGGAGCGCAAGGTCTTCACCCATCTGGTCGGCCCGCGTGCGGCCGAGATGAACGACATCCTGACACAAGGCGGTTTCCGCCGCTCGCAGAACATCGCCTACCGTCCGGCCTGCGAATCCTGTCGCGCCTGTGTTTCCGTGCGGATTCTTGCCCAGGAATTCGAGCCGACGAAATCGATGAAGCGGGTGCTTGCCGCCAATTCCGATGTCATCGCCACCGAATTCACCGCCCAGCCTTCCAGCGAACAATATTCGCTCTTCCGACGCTATCTCGACTACCGCCACCAGCAAGGCGGCATGTCCGATATGACCGTGCTCGACTATGCGATCATGGTGGAAGACACGCATGTGAATACGCGAATCGTCGAATACCGCCGGCGCGAGGAAGGTTCCGGACTGGAAGAGCGGCCGAAGGGCGAGCTGCTTGCCGCTGCTCTGACCGATACGATGAGCGACGGGTTGTCGATGGTCTATTCCTATTTCAATCCGGGGCTCGAGCGGCGTTCGCTCGGCACCTTCATGATTCTCGACCATATCAGGCGCACCAGGGCGCTCGGCCTGCCGCATGTCTACCTCGGCTACTGGGTGCAAGGGTCGCGGAAAATGGACTACAAGACGCGCTTTCAACCGCAAGAACATCTTACCCCGCGCGGCTGGGAACGTTTCGATCCCTCCCTGCGCGAAAGCAACCAGGACTGAATGTCCCCCACCGCTCGTTCCGACCATCGGAAGGGTCTGCTGCTGACGGCGATTGGCGGGCTGGCGCTTTCCATGGATATCCCGCTCGTCCGTCTTGGCGATGGCGATATCTGGTCAATCCTGGGCGTGCGAAGCGCAGCCACGGTTCTCGCCACGTTCCTCATCCTTGGCGCAATGCGCCTTACCTCGGGCAGATGGCCGGTGCTCGTTCCGGGGCGGGCCGGCGTGCTCGCCGGTCTGCTCTATGGCCTCTCCTCCCTCACCTTCGTGCTCGCCGTCTTCAATACGGCCACAGCCAATGTCGTCTTCATCGTCGCCTTCAACCCGATGTTCGGGGCACTTCTTTCCTGGACTTTTCTCAAGGAGAAGCCACAGGCCGCAACGCTGGTCGCCATGCTGTTCATGGTCGTCGGCGTCGGACTGATCGTGAGTGATGGGCTTTCCAGCGGCCATTTCTTTGGCGACGCCATGGCCGTTATCAGCGCGCTTATACTTGCGGCGGCCATCACAATCGGGCGCGCCTCACGCCGGGACATGGGCTTCGTACCGCTGCTTGCCGCCATACTGCCGGCCGCGCTCGGGCTTGCGCAAGCTCTGCCCTTGGGGCTTTCCATCGCCCATCCCGGATGGATCCTCCTCAACGGCGCCATCGTAATGCCGGTCGCCTTTTGGTGCCTGGCGACCGGACCGCGGTACCTCTCTGCCCCAGAGGTCGGCATGTTCTACCTGCTCGAAACCGTACTCGCCCCGATCTGGGTCTGGCTGATCTTTGCGGAAACGCCGGCGACGATGACGCTCCTTGGCGGCGGCATTTTGGTGGCGGCGATCACCGGGCATTGCTTCTGGATGGTGCAGAGAAGGCGCGTCAGGCCATTGGCGGATTAGACGTTGCCGCCTGGTCTATCCCTCATGTTATAACTGCGTTACCATCCCGAAAGAAGTTCTCGACCGTCTTGGATTGAAGACGGGCGACTCGCTGGAATTGGAGATTGAAAGCGGCGGCATCAAAATAAAGCCGGTCGATGAGGATCTGTCTCGTCAACTTGAGGCGGCGCATTATTTTATGGACAAGTATAAGGTTGCCGTGAAAAAGCTGGCCGAATAATGGCTTTCAAATTCCTGACGAGACCCTTGGTGGAAACTCTGCAGAAAATGCAGATCGAGCGCTTCGGTGGTCTCGCCGGCCTGCGTGACGAAAGCGGCTGGAATCCGCTCTCGGGCGGCCGATGCACAAGGCGCATTGTCGCTGCGACGACGCTATTGAACTCGCCGCCGCCTATCTTTTTTTGCCCTGCCCGCAACCACGCTTTTGTCGATAGCAATAAGCGGATCGCAATCGTCGCCGTAGCCGTTTTCCTTCTCGAAAACGACTACGAGATCGAAACGACCGATGCCAATCTCTAAGCCTTCGTTCTTGCCGTCGCCGCCGGCGAGATCGATGAAGAAGGTGCGACCCGCTTCCTCAGAGATTCAGCGTGCCGCTCAACCCGTAGCCTTCATCTGCTGCTGTTCCAGCTCCCTGCCGAGTCCTTCGAGCACATGCGCCCAGCCTTTCCGGGTCTTTTCCTCGTGTTCGGCCCATTCGGCGCACATTTCGTGGGTCAGCGTCAGACGGCTGCCGCCGCCGAGCGGCTCGATGTCGATTTCGACGCGGTCGCAATTGTGGTCGTGGTCCTCAACGGAAAAGCTGAAGACCATGCGCCGCGGACGCTTCAACTCCAGGAACACCCCCTGGTGAAAGGCGTCGCCGGTCGGGCGGCGGTCGACGATGAAAAAACGGCCGCCGACATGCGGATCGATGTCGGCGCGGATGACGTGACCGTCATCGGTGGCAAACAGGAAGCGGCGGGCGATTTCAGGGTTGAGCCAGGCGTCATAGACGACAGCGGGCGGCGCTCTGTAGGTATGGCTGACATGCAATTTGATGGTGCTGGCGGGCATCGATTTTCCTCCGGTAGGGCACGCGCGCCTTTCCCAGGCGCACAGGCCACAGCCGTTCCATCCGCCCACAGAACTGGCCTTCTCTTCTGTTGGGTAACAGCGGTGAAATAGAGAAGTTCCGGCGCCCGCCAAGAGCCGGGCGCGGAATTTTTATGGCTCAGAGCATTTCCGTTGTGTGCGAATCAAGAAAATGCTGCGTCTCTTCGTTTTCATGCAATTCCAGACAGAAAAGGAATTGCTCTACCCGGCGAATTTGCCGCTACGCGGAAAACCCTTCGGCACCGTGCGGCCGGCGCTGGCCCGGTCGCCCAGCCATTCGGCAAGCTCGTCCCTGTTCTTCGTGAAGGTGCGGCCGGCACTGTCTTCCCAGACGAGGCCGTCCGATATCGCAAAGCAGCGGACGTCGGAAATGCCGCCATCCTTGTAACGCTGCAGGCGAACGCCCTTGCCGCGCGACATTTCCGGCACCTGCGCTAAGGGAAAGACCAGCAGCTTGCGGTTTTCGCCGACGACGGCGACATGGTCGCCGCTGACGGGCACCAGCAGCTGCGTCTCCTCAGGCAGCGCGACATTCATGATCTGCTTGCCCTTGCGCGTATTGGCGACCAGCTCGGCCTCGGCAACGACGAAGCCGTTGCCGGCTGTGGAAACGATCAGCTGCTTGCGCGCAGGGTCGTGTACGAAAGCGGTCAGCACGGCCTGGTCGTTGTCCATGTCGACCATGATGCGCAGCGGCTCGCCGTGGCCGCGACCACCCGGCAGCTTGTCGCCGCCGAGCGTGAAGGCCTTGCCGCCTGTCGTGACGATCAGGATCTTGTCCGTCGTCTGCGCCGGGAAGGCTACCTTCAAGCCGTCGCCCTCCTTGAAAGTCAGCGTCGCCGTGTCGGCGATATGGCCTTTCAGCGCGCGGATCCAGCCCTTTTCGGATATGACGACGGTGATCGGTTCCTTCTCGATCATCGCCTGCTGAATGGCTTCCTCGTCGGCTTCGGGCGCGTCGGCGAACTGAGTGCGGCGGCGGCCGACTTCGGTCGCCTTGGCGAACTTCTTCTTCACCTCGCCGATTTCCCAGGCGACCGTCTGCCACTGCTTGTCGTCGGAGGCAAGCAGTGCTTCGATCTCGCCCTTTTCCTTGGTGAGTTCGTCGAACTCCTTGCGGATCTCGAACTCTTCAAGCTTGCGCAGAGAGCGCAGCCGCATATTGAGGATCGCCTCGACCTGATTGTCGGTGAGATCCCAACGCGCCACCATGACCGGCTTCGGCTCATCCTCCTCGCGGATGATCCTGATCACCTCATCGATGTTGAGATAGGCGATCAGCAGGCCGCCAAGGATTTCGAGACGTTTTTCGATCGCCGCCAGACGGAAGCGCGAGCGGCGCTGCAGCACCTCGCGGCGGTGATCCAGCCACTCTTTCAGCACCTCGTTCAGCGCCATGACCTTGGGGATGCGGCCCATCGACAGAACGTTCATGTTGAGCGGGAAGCGGCTTTCGAGCTCCGTCAGCTTGAACATCGATTCCATCAGGATCGTCGGATCGACGCTCCTGGATTTCGGCACCAGGACGACGCGGATGTCCTCGGCCGATTCGTCGCGAATATCTTCGAGCAGCGGCAGCTTTCGCGCGATCAGCAGTTCGGCGATCTTCTCGATCAGCCGCGATTTTTGCACCTGGAAGGGAATTTCGGTGACGACGATCTGGTAGCCGCCGCGGCCGAGATCCTCGGTTTGCCATTTCGCCCGGACACGGAAACCGCCGCGGCCGGTGCGATAGCTCTCGATGATGCTGTCGCGGCTGTCGATAATGATGCCGCCTGTCGGAAAATCCGGGCCGGGAATGAATTCGACGAGCTTTTCGACGGTGGCATCGGGATGCTTGATCAGATGCAGGGCGGCATCGCAAAGCTCATGGGCATTGTGTGACGGGATCGAGGTCGCCATGCCGACGGCGATGCCGGAGGAGCCGTTGGCAAGCAGGTTCGGGAAGGCGCCGGGAAGGACGACCGGCTCGGAATTCGACTCGTCATAGGTATCGCGGAAGTCGACGGCATCCTGGTCGATGCCCTCGAGCAGCAATTCGGAAACTGCCGTCATCTTCGATTCGGTGTAACGCATGGCGGCGGGGCTGTCGCCGTCGATATTGCCGAAATTGCCCTGGCCATTGACCAGCGTGTAGCGCTGCGAAAAATCCTGGGCGAGACGAGCGAGCGCATCGTAGATCGACTGGTCGCCGTGCGGATGGTAATTACCCATCACTTCACCGACTATCTTGGCGCATTTCCTGAAGGCCGACGTCGGCCTCAGCCCCATCTCGTTCATCGCATAGACAATGCGGCGATGAACGGGCTTCAACCCGTCGCGCACGTCGGGCAAAGCGCGATGCATAATGGTCGACAGCGCATAGGCGAGATAACGCTGCTCGAGCGCCGCCTTGAGGTCGACCGGTTGGATATTGTCGTCGTCTCCGCCGGAAGGCGGCAAAATCTCTTGTCCCATGGGTCTTGACTAGCCCAGAAGCGGCCTGCGGGCAAGGAATCCGGGGTATTGCAGCTGTGGATGAAGTCTTGGCACCGACATCAAAGGATGAGACAAACGTTCGGCCGCAAATTTGGACTTCGTTTGCCGTTCCTTTCAACGGAAATTTAGAAGTCCGCAAATACAAAGCGGGCCCAATCCGTAGTAGCGTAACTGCAGATTTCCAACCGCCACCACGCCACCAGAGGAATCACCCATGAAAATTTACCGGACAACGCGGCTGATGCTGTCGGGCGCAGCCTTTTTCTCGCTCGCCGGCTCGGCCTTCGCTCTCGACGGCGCCGATCTCTTGAAGAAGATCAATGCCGCCTATGAAGCGCAGGGCGGAACGATTTCGGCTGACGGCATCAATATCGACGGCACAACCGTTACATTGAAGAATGTTAAGGTTAAGCCGACCGGCGGCGAAAGTCTGCCCATCGGCGAAGTCACCCTTTCCGGCGTCGAAGAAGACGAGGATGGCGGCTATTACATCGAAGAAGCGGCCTTCCCCGACATCAACAAGACGGGAGACGGCGTAACCGTGATGGCGCAGGAGCTGACACTGGGTGGCATTTCCGTCCCCGCAACGCCGGGCGGCGACACACTCGATGGCATGATGCTTTACGAGACTGCCCATACCGGCCCGCTGAAAGTGGTCAAAGACGGCACGGAAGTCTTCTCGGTGCTTCAAAGCGATATGAATTTGACGCTGCGCGAGGACGAATCCGGCTTCGATTTCGACGGCGCCTTCAAGAGCATGAAGGCCGATCTCACCAAGACTGACGATCCCAAGAGCAAGGATGCGATCGAGAAGCTCGCCCTGCAGCACGTCCAGGGCGACATCACCATGAAGGGCGCCTGGGAGCTCGGCCCCGGCACGATCGACGTATCGGAAATCGGCTTCGACTTCACTAATATCGGCAAGCTCAACCTCGGCTTCAAGATCTCCGGCTATACGATGCCGTTTGTGAAGTCGATGCAGGATGCGATGAAGGAGTCCGAAGCCAATCCGAACAAGGAACAGGCGCAGCAGGCACTCGGCCTTGCCATGCTGGGTCTGATGCAGCAGCTGTCCTTCGAAGGCGCACAGGTGCGCTTCGAAGATGCCTCGATCACCAAGCGCGCGCTCGATTATGCCGGTTCGCAACAGAACATGTCGGGCAAGCAGATGGCGGATTCGCTCAAGGCGATGACGCCGATCATGCTGGCGCAGCTCAACATCCCGGAACTGCAGAACGCCGTTTCGGCTGCGGTCAACACCTTCCTCGACGACCCGAAGAGCCTGACCGTCAAGGCCACCCCTGAAAAGCCGGTGCCGTTCCCGATGATCGTCGGCGCTGCCATGGGCGCTCCGAACACGCTGCCGCAGGTGCTCGGCGTCAAGGTTTCTGCCAACGACTGATCGCTTTGATCTGACGACGAAAGGCCCGGCCGTTCGCACCGCCGGGCCTTTTATCTTTCTGAAGGCGACCCTCTCTCCGGCCTCATCCTGAGGTGCCCTGCAGCGACCTTGAAGGACGAGGTTGGCCACCGAGGTTCATCTTGCAGCGTGGATATTGGCGTAGCGTTCAGCCACCCGCCCCCGTCCTTCAAGGTTCCGGCCGTTGGCCTGCATATCTCAGGATGAAGGCTGATCGAGTTGCCGTGCCCTAAGGAGGCCGATCGGCGGTTTGCAGCCTGTTATATCAGTCCTTCTTGACCGGCGGGATCGGCCGAATCGAGAGCTCGCGCAGCTGCGTCGGGGTTGCCGGGGTCGGCGCGCCCATAAGCAGGTCCTGGGCCTGCTGGTTCATCGGGAACAGCGAGATCTCACGCAGGTTCTTGGCGCCGACCAGCAGCATGACGATGCGGTCGATGCCGAAGGCCGCACCGCCATGCGGCGGGGCGCCATACTGGAAGGCGCGGTAGAGGCCGCCGAAACGGTCTTCGACGTCCTGCTGGCTGAGGCCGACCTTCTCGAAGGCCGCGACCATGGTTTCCGGCGACTGGTTGCGGATCGAGCCCGAGGCGATTTCGAAGCCGTTGCAGACGGCATCGTACTGGAAAGCCTTGATCGTTAGCGGATCCTGGTTCTGCAGCGCGTCGAGGCCACCCTGCGGCATCGAGAACGGGTTGTGGGCGAAATCGACCTTCTTCTCCTCGTCGTTCCATTCGAAGAAGGGGAAATCGACGATCCAGCAGAGTTCGAAGCGATCGCGGTCGACGAGGTTCAGTTCTTCGCCGGCCTTGGTGCGGGCCTCACCGGCAAACTTGTAGAACTTTTCCGGCTCGCCGGCGACGAAGAAGCAGGCGTCACCATCACCGAGGCCGAGCTGGGTGCGGATCGCTTCGGTGCGCTCCTCGCCGATATTCTTGGCGAGAGGACCGGCACCTTCGAGCTTGTCGTTTTCGCTGCGCCAGAAGATATAGCCGAGGCCGGGCTGGCCCTGGCTCTGCGCCCAGGCGTTCATCCGGTCGCAGAAAGCACGTGAGCCGCCGGTCTTTGCCGGGATCGCCCATATCTGAACCTTCGGGTTGGAAGCGATCATGCCGGCGAAGACCTTGAAGCCGGAGCCGGCGAAATGCTCGGTCACCGCTTCCATGACGATCGGGTTGCGCAGATCCGGCTTGTCCGTACCATATTTGCGGATCGCCTCGTCATAGGGGATGCGCGGCCATTCCTTGGTGACCGGCTTGCCTTCGGCGAACTCCTCAAAAATCTGGGTCATCAGCGGACCCATGGTGTTCCAGACGTCTTCCTGGGTCACGAAGCTCATTTCGAGGTCGAGCTGGTAGAATTCGCCGGGCAGGCGGTCGGCGCGCGGATCCTCATCGCGGAAGCACGGCGCGATCTGGAAGTAGCGGTCGAAACCGGCAACCATCAGCAGCTGCTTGTACTGCTGCGGCGCCTGCGGCAACGCATAGAAGGTGCCAGGATGAATGCGCGAGGGCACGAGGAAGTCGCGCGCGCCTTCCGGCGAGGAGGCCGTCAGGATCGGCGTCGTATATTCAGTGAAGCCGACAGCGCCCATTTCGCGGCGCATCGCCGATATGACCTGGGTGCGCTTGACGATGTTCCGGTGCAGCGTTTCGCGGCGAAGATCGAGGAAGCGGTATTTGAGGCGGACGTCTTCAGGATATTCAGGCTCGCCGAAAACCGGCAGCGGCAATTCCTTGGCGGCAGAGAGCACCTCGATCTCCTGCGCGTAGAGCTCGATCTCACCGGTCGCCATCGTCTTGTTGACGGTGTCTTCGGTGCGGGCCTTGACGAGGCCGTCGATGCGGATGACCCATTCCCCACGGACGGTCTCGGCCAGCTTGAAGGCCGGGCTGTCGGGATCGGCGACGACCTGGGTGATGCCATAATGGTCGCGAAGGTCGATGAACAGAACGCCGCCATGGTCGCGAACGCGATGGACCCAGCCGGAGATACGGACGGTCGAGCCGACATCCGTCTTGCGGAGGGCGGCGCATGTGTGGCTGCGATAGCGATGCATGATCTCAATTCCTGGCATGTGGCTTAAGACGGCAGCAAGGGTCCAAAGCCATCAAGCGCCGACAAGAAAATCGGGCGGAAAAGCGCATGGACGCTCCGATTTGTCAAGGCTTGGCGCGTGCCCGCCGCGCGATTGGCGCGCGTTTATGGCGAAGCAGCTGCCCGCATGCTGCGGCAGTTTGGTCGCGCCTGCGGTATTGATGAAGATGTCGGTCAACTTTAAAAGGAGGTGCATTTTCATCGTGGAGCCGCGCATGCCTTTGCTGAACCGCCGCAACCTTCTCAAGGCATCCGCCGTCGCGGGCGCCTACGGCGTCGGCATGGGCATTGCCGGCAAATTCGGGCTTGCTGCGGCCGCACCGGCGCCGCAGCTGCTGACTGCTGTGAAGACCGAGGCCATGCTGACCGGGGCGGTACCGACCCGGGATGTCATGAGCTGGGGCCATGACGGCATGCCGCCGGTTCTGAGGATGACTAAAGGGCGGCCCTACGCGGCACGGCTGAACAACCAGCTGGACGAGCCGACGACGATCCACTGGCATGGGCTGCGGATCGACAACCGCATGGACGGCGTGCCCTTCGTGACGCAACCCTATATCTACACCGGCGACAGTTTCGATTATGCTTTCACGCCACCCGATGCCGGCACCTTCTGGTATCACCCGCACTGCAACACGCTGACGCAGTTGGGACACGGCATGACCGGCATGCTCGTGGTCGAGGACCCGGCCGATCCCGATTTCGATGCCGAGGTGCTGCTGAACCTGCGCGACTGGCGGCTTGGCGGCGACGGACAGTTCATCGCCCCCTTCCGGCCGCGCGACGCCGCCAAGAGCGGCACCTACGGCACGGTGCGCACCGCCAACTGGCATCAGGAGCCGCAATATGATGCGCCGGCCGGGGGACTGGTGCGGCTGCGCATCGCCATCACCGACGTGACGCGCATTTTCTCGCTGAAAATGGCGGGCGCCGATGCGACCGTCATCGCCATCGACGGTAATCCGGTGCCGAAACGCTTTCCCCTCGAGCTCCTGCAGACCGGGCCCGGACAGCGGCTCGACCTTGCCGTGCGCATGCCGGACGGCGAAGGCGCCGTCGCGACGCTTGAGGACATCCGCGGCACGACGCCGAAGACGATCGCCAGTCTCCGCGCCGTCGGACAATCGCTCAAACGCAATGTCGGCGATCTCGGCCCGCTTGTCGAAAACCCTGTCCCGAAGGCCGATCTTTCCGCTGCCGAAGAGATCCCACTGGTGCTGAGCGCCACTGCGGAAAATGCCTCTGTCGAGAGTATCTGCGGCACGCTCGGCTACAGTTTCTGGGCAATCAACAAGGTGCCTTGGGCCGGCGACACCCCCGACCCGACGGCGCCGCTAGCGGAACTGAAGCTCGGCAAGAGCTATGTCTTCAATCTGGAGAACACCACGCCGCACGCCCATCCGATCCATCTGCACGGAATGAGCTTCACGGTAATCTCTTCCTCGACGCGGGAGGTGATGCCGCTCGTCTCCGACACCTACCTCGTCCAGCCGGACGAGAAGGTGCAACTGGCCCTCGTCGCCGACAATCCCGGCGACTGGGTGCTGCATTGCCACATCATCGAACATCAGAAGACCGGCATGACCAGCTATGTCAGAGTGAGCTGAAGCATTTGCTTGCCTCAGTTTGGACGTGATTCTTCGCCAGCAATGCGCGAAGCTTATGCTGTTGTATTGACATATCGAAGCGAAAGGAGAAGGAAGGTTCAACCGACCTTTTCCTTGCGAATGAATTGATATGATCGAAACCACCGCCGATTTGGCGGCCGCCTGCAAAGAGCTGGCCAAGTCCGACTTCATTACCATCGACACCGAATTCCTGCGTGAGACGACCTTCTGGCCGGAACTCTGCCTGATCCAGATGGCAAGCCCGACACTGGAGGTTCTCGTCGATCCGCTGGCCAAGGGCATCGACCTCGCCCCCTTCTTCGAGCTGATGGCCGATACGAAGGTGCTGAAGGTCTTTCATGCGGCACGCCAGGACATCGAAATCATCTTCAATCGCGGCAATCTCATTCCACATCCGATCTTCGACACTCAGGTCGCCGCCATGGTCTGCGGCTTCGGCGACAGCGTCTCCTACGATCAGCTGGTCAGCCGCATCAAGAACGTCCACATCGACAAGTCGTCGCGCTTCACCGACTGGAGCCGCCGGCCGCTTTCCGAAAAGCAGCTGGAATATGCGCTGGCCGACGTCACCCACCTGCGCGACGTCTATCTGTCGCTGAGTTCACAGCTCGACCGCGAAGGCCGCACGTCGTGGCTCCGCGAGGAAATGGACATTCTCGAGGCCCGCGAAACCTACGACATGCATCCTGATGACGCCTGGCAGCGGCTGAAGATGCGACTGCGCAAGCCGCAGGAGCTGGCGATCCTGAAATATGTCGCCGCCTGGCGCGAGCGCGAGGCGCGGGCGCGTAACGTGCCACGTTCGCGCGTATTGAAGGACGACGCGATCTATGAGATCGCCCAGCAGCAGCCCAAGGATGCCGAAGCGCTCGGCCGATTGCGCACCATTCCGAAGGGCTGGGAGCGCTCCGCCTCCGGCACGGCCGTCGTCGAAGCCGTCAATGCGGCACTCGCTCTTCCGAAGGCAGATATGCCGCATGTGCCGCGGCAGACGCAGGCGCCGGAGGGCGCAGCTGCCGCAGTCGAGCTGTTGAAGGTGCTGTTGAAGCTGATCTCGGAAAAACACGGCGTCGCGCCGAAGGTGATCGCCAACAGCGAGGATCTCGACAAGATCGCCGCCGATGGCGAGAAGGCTGACGTCGCTGCTCTGCACGGCTGGCGGCGCGATCTTTTCGGCGAGCCGGCGCTGCAGCTGATCCAGGGCCAGATCGGACTGCGATTCGCGGGCCGGAAGGTTGAAACCGTCGCGCTCTGACACCAAATCGAATTCGCTTGACGCTGTTTTCCCAGCTGAAACAATGGCCGGGTGAAACTGCGAAGCGAAGGGGCGGCATGCGGGAAATATCTCCGACGCAGAACTGGATCCTGATCGTCCTCGTCCTCGCGGTGAGCGGCGTCGTCTATGATTCGATGTTCTACTCCGATCAGACGCCGGTCATCGGGGCGATCTTCGCGCTGTTCATCGGCATTCCGATCATCGCCTTCGAGCGCAAGGTGCTGTTCCGCGGGCTCTACCGGCGCGTCCAGAAGCTGCCGACCTTCGCCTTCATCATCACCGAACTGGTGATCTACGAAATCCTGATGAGCATCGGTTTCGCCTTCGCCGGCCTGTTGCTTCGCTCGCTCGGCGTGCTGAAGCCGTCGTCGCTCCTCGATCTCGTCATCATGCCGTTCGACGTCTTCCTCTATGCGCTTGCCGTCTGCTCGGCGCTGATCTTCATCCTGCGCGTGCGGGAGCTGCTCGGTCGCGAAGTATTCATCAGCATGCTCATCAGCCGCTATCGCAATCCGGTCAAGGAAGAGCGTGTCTTTCTGTTCATCGATCTCGTCGATTCGACAGCTTTTGCCGAAAAGCACGGCGACCTCCGTGCGCAGCAACTGCTGAGCTCGCTGTTTGCGACCTTCGCCGAGCCGGTCCGGCGCCACAAGGGCATGATCAACGACTATGTCGGCGATGCGGCGATCATTACCTGGCCGCTTGCCCGCGGCGTCAAGGATGCGCGCTGCGTGCGCTGCATCTTCGATATCATTGCCGATATCGAAGCCAATGCCGCCGGCTGGCGGAAAAATTACGGACAGGTGCCGAAGCTTCGCGCCGCTCTTCATGGCGGCGAGATCATCACCGCAGAAGTCGGCGTCGATCACCACAAGATCAGCTATTTCGGCGATACGGTTAATACGACCGCCCGGCTGGAGACGCTCTGCCGCAGCCTGAACCGGCAGGTGCTGATCTCCGCGGAGCTTGCGCGGCGCATGACCTTTCCCGACGACATCTCCTGCGACGATCTCGGCATCCATGCCGTCAAGGGACGCGGCCAGGCGCTCGGCGTCATGGCGCTTTCCTCGCGGGCGGTGACCGTGCTCAACACACCCGCGGTCGTTTTGCACGGCTGAGCAACGCTCTTATCACCAGTCACCAAAGCTTCACCCAACCGTCAATTTCGCTGACACGGAAGCCCCGCTAAGCGGAAGCCATTCGCATCCGTTCCATGGGGATATTATGAAGAACGTCCTTTTTGCTTCCGTATCGCTTTTCATTCTAATTGCCGGTCCCGTTTCGGCCGATCAGCAACAATTCCCGTCCAAGCTCGCCGGCCAAGCGATCCTGCCTGGCAACACCATGGTTGCGGCTCCGGCCGACGCCCCCAATTTCCTCAAGCATTCCGGCAAGTTCACGACGCCGGACCGCAGGCGCACCGAAGCGCTCGGCACCGTTCTCGGCAAGGACGGCGCACGTGTGACCGACCTGAAGCTTCCGTTCGACGGCCAGCCGATCCAGGGTTTCTCGGGCATCAAGACCATGGCCGACGGAACCTTCTGGACACTCTCCGACAACGGCTTCGGCTCCAAGGCCAATTCTTCCGACTCCATGCTGTTCCTGCATGAGATGAAGTTCGACTGGGCCGCCAACAAGGCTGAAGTCGTCAAGAACCTCTTCCTCTCCGATCCGAACAAGATCGCTCCGTTCCCGATCGTGCTCGAAGGCACCGACACGCGCTACCTCACCGGCGCCGACTTCGACATCGAATCGATCCAGCCGGTTGCCGATGGTTTCTGGCTCGGCGACGAGTTCGGCCCCTACATCCTGAAATTTGACACGGGGGGCCGCCTGACCGATGTCATTGCGACCACGCTCGACGGCAAGCCGGTGCTGTCGCCCGACAATCCGCTGATTCAGCTGCCGGGCAATCCGGCCGCGAAGATGCCGGTCTTCAATCTGAAGCGCTCCGGCGGCTTCGAAGGCCTTGCCATGTCGAAGGACGGCGCCAAGCTCTACGGCCTGCTCGAAGGCGCCATTTACAAGGATGACGGCACGATGGAAACGGCCGACGGCCACACCGCCATCCGCATCATCGAATTCGACGTCGCCGCCAAGAAGTGGACCGGCCGCAGCTGGCTCTATCCGTTCGAGGACAAGGGCGTGTCGATCGGCGACTTCAACATGCTCGACGATACGACCGCCCTCGTCATCGAGCGCGACAGCGGTGCCGGCACCAAGGACAAGGCCTGCGCCGACCCCAAGCAGCCGAAGCCGGATTGCTTCGAGGCGCCGGCCGAACTGAAGCGCGTCTACAAGATCGAATTCAACGATGCCAATGCCGGCAAGGCCGTCCGCAAGATCGCCTATATCGACCTCTTGAACATCCAGGACCCCGATAACAAGAAGAAGGCCGGAGCCAAGGAGGGCGTCTACGATATGCCGTTCGTGACGATCGAGAACGTCGACCGCGTCGACGCCACGCACATCATCATCGGCAACGACAACAACCTGCCCTTCTCGGCCGGGCGCGCCCTGGACAAGGCCGACAATAACGAGTTCAGCCTGCTTGAGGTCGGGGAGTTTTTGAACGCGAAGTAAGTTGGAGTTTGATGTGAGATAGAGAGGGCGGTGCGTGAGCGCCGCCTTTTGTTTTGGACAACCTACGTGAGGAAGTAAGCAGCCGCCTTGTTCGTCCCCCGGGCTTCTGAGGGGTGAAAGAGGAATTCGGCGCTGCCACATTCCCCTTCTCCCCAGCGGGGAGAAGATGCCGGCAGGCAGATGAGGGGGGAGCGGCAAAGCCGCGAATGCGCTGAGTGAAACGAAGGCAATAATGCACGGTGTGCCAGGTGGCCCCCTCATCCGACCCTTCGGGCCACCTTCTCCCCGCTGGGGAGAAGAGCGAGTATGACTGCCCTACTCGAACCGAAACGCCAGCCTCTTGTTCGTCAGCCGCGACAGCTGCTGCAGGCGGCCGTCCAGCCGTTCGCCGGCGAAATCGCGATATTCGGAGGGGACGACGAATTCGAGGTCGAAGTCCGGGTTCGATGATCTGCGGAAGGTCAGGTTCTTGACGATGCCGGGCATCGAGGCCGAGAAGAGGTAGACGACCCGGAGCATGCCGCCGAGCAGCTTGGCGCGATCGATAAAGGGTGGCGTGGCGATCTGCGCCAGCGGGCCGGTGGCGCCGTCGTCGTGCAGACCCTCGAACCGGTAATAATTGGTCAGCGCGATGAAGGCGCGGCCGGGATGGCTGATGCCGACGAAGGAAGAGTGGGCGATGACGTTCAGCGCCTGCAATCCGCGATAGTCGGGGTGGGCGCGCCAGCTGATATCGGCGAGCAGACAGGCGGCCTGGCGATAGCGGCTTTCCTCTTCGGTTTCCTGGACGTCGAAGAAGGGCATCATCCGGCCGGTCCATTCCGCCAGTTCGCGGGCATGCTCGGGCGAACGGGCACGCAGGATCGCCAATTCACCGGCGGCGGCCAGCAGCGGATCGAGGCGTCGCTCACCCTCAGACAGCAGCGAGTAGAGATACCCCTCGCGCACGCCCTGCGCCGAGAAGGAAATCATCGACGGCCTCATCGCGCTCAGCACTTCCTTCATGGCGACGGCGCCGAAGGGCAGCAGCGACCGGCGGTGCTTGGACACGGCTTGCAGCGCCGGCTCTCTGGAATCGCGTGCGGTCACCACCTGTTCGAGGAACAGCATCATCGCCTCGAGCGAGACCTCATACCCCTGCATCATGTGCAGCGGATAATGGGTGATTTCCATGTGCAGCTTGGCGATGTTTCGCCAGGTGCCGCCGACGGCGTAGAAGGTGCGCCCCTCGCCTTTCGACAAGAGCTTTGCCGTCTTCACCTGCTTGCGGGCGAAGGCTCTAGCCTTGGAAAGCGAACCGCCGGCATATTCCGACAGGCGCAGGCCGCCGAGTGGCAGTGTGATGCCCTTGCCGACTTCCTTGCCCTTGATGTCGATCAGCTCCAGCGAGCCGCCGCCGAGGTCGCCGGCGATACCGTCGGGATCGTAGAAGCCGCTGATGATGCCGAGCGAGGCGAATTTCGCCTCTTCCTCGCCCGACAGCACGCGAACCTTGCGGCCGAGGATGGTTTCCGCCTGATGGATGAAATCGGGACCGTTGCTCGCCTCGCGCGCCGCGGCCGTCGCCAGCACATACATGGTGGCGGCGCGCGCCTGATCGGACAGGGCCTTGAAACGGTGCAGCGCCGCCAGAGCCCTGATGACGCTCTCTTCATCCATCTTGCCGGTGACGGCTATGCCCTTGCCGAGGCCGCAGAGGACCTTTTCGTTGAAAAGGATGGTCGGCGAGCGGGACAGGCCCTCGTAGACGACGAGACGGATGGAATTCGATCCGATGTCGACAACGGAGACCGGAGCGATCCCCGGAAGGCGCCCCTGGGCTTCAGATTCAACCATTTAGGTCCAGTATTACTTGTTGTTGCGGCCTTCGAGCAGGCCGGCGATGAGCTTCGGCGCGCTGGACTTCAAAGCTTCACCACGGCCCGAAAGGCTCGGATTGGTCATGAAATACTGCTGCGCATTGAACGGTTCCTCGCCCCTGCGCACTTCCATGCGGCGCGACGTACCGTCGGGCAATATCTCGTAGCTTTGTTGATTGTCAATCACGTTGCCGAGCATAATCTGTGACAAGACTTGCTCGTGAACGGTTGGATTCGTCAGCGGGACCATCGTTTCGACGCGGCGGTCGAGATTTCTCGGCATCATGTCGGCCGAACCGATGTAGACCAGCGCCTTGTCGGACGGCAGGCCGTGGCCATTGCCGAAGCAGAAGATGCGGCTGTGCTCGAGGAAGCGGCCGACGATCGACTTGACGCGGATCTTCTCCGAGAGACCGGGCACCTGCGGACGCAGGCAGCAGATGCCGCGCACGACGAGATCGATCTCCACGCCGGCGTGGCTGGCGCGATAGAGCGCGTCGATGATATCGGGATCGACAAGCGAATTCATCTTCATCCAGATCGCCGCCGGCGCGCCGTTGCGGGCATGCAGGATCTCTTCCTCGATGTGGCGCAGGATGCGCGGGCGCATCGTGTAGGGCGAAATCGCCAGCTGCATACCCTGTTCCGGCTCGCCATAGCCGGTGATGAAGTTGAAGATGTTCGCCATGTCGTGGGCGATAACGGGATTGCAGGTGAAATAGGAGAGATCAGTATAGATCTTGGCGGTGATCGGGTGGTAGTTGCCGGTCCCGAGGTGGCAATAGGTCCTGAGCTTGCCCTCCTCACGGCGGACGACCATCGACATCTTGGCGTGGGTCTTGAGTTCGATGAAGCCGAAGACGACCTGCACACCGGCGCGTTCGAGGTCTCGCGCCCAGCGGATGTTCGCCTCTTCGTCGAAGCGCGCCTTGAGCTCGACCAGCGCCGTCACCGATTTGCCGGCTTCGGCGGCGTCGATCAGCGCACGCACGATCGGGCTGTCGTTTGAGGTACGGTACAGCGTCTGCTTTATCGCCAGGACGTCAGGATCGCGCGCAGCCTGGAGAAGAAACTGGACGACCACGTCGAAAGACTCATAAGGGTGATGGACGACCATGTCCTTCTCGCGGATGGCGGCGAAGCAGTCGCCGGCATGTTCGCGGACGCGCTCGGGAAATCGCGCATTGTAGGGCTGAAACCTGAGATCGTCGCGCGGCGCCTTGGTGATCTCCGACAGAGTGTTCAGCGCCAGGAGTCCCGGCAGAACGGCGACGCGATTGTCGGGGATGCTGAGTGCGTGCACGACGAACTGGCGCAGCGAGGCCGGCATTTCAGAATCGGTCTCGATGCGGATGACCTTGCCGCGGCGCCGCCGCTTCAGCGCCGTTTCGAAGAAGCGGACAAGATCCTCGGCCTCTTCCTCGACTTCGATATCGCTGTCGCGGATGACGCGGAAAGTACCCGAGCCCTGCACCTCGTAGCCCGGATAGAGCCGGTGGATGAAGATGTTGGCGACATCTTCGAGCGTGATGTAGCGGATCGTATTCGCATCATCCGGCAGGCGGACGAAGCGGTCGAGCGCCGGCGGCAGGCGCAGGAGCGCCGTCATCGGCTCGCGGCCGTTCTTGCTGACGAGCTGCAGGCCGATCGAGAAGCCGAGATTGGGAATGAACGGGAACGGATGGGCCGGGTCGATCGACAGCGGCGTCAAGACCGGGAAAATCGCCTGTTCGAATTCGGCGGCCAGCCACTGGCGGTCGGCATCGCTGAGCGCACCGGGGCGCACGATCAGGATGTCTTCCTTGGCGAGGTATTGCTGCAGCACGGCGAGCGAGGCCTGCTGCTCCATCTGTAGGTGGTCGATCTCCTGCAGGATCGAGTCGAGCTGCTCGGCCGGCGTCTTGCCGTCAGGGCTGCGGATGGCGATATTCTGGCGCACCTGGCCTTCGAGACCGGCGACGCGCACCATGAAGAACTCGTCGAGGTTGGCGGCCGAGATCGACAGAAAACGGACGCGCTCGAGCAGCGGGTGCTCGGTATTCAGCGTCTCTTCCAGCACGCGGCGATTGAATTGCAGCCAGGAGAATTCGCGGTTGATGAAGCGCTCCGGGCTGGTTAGCAGCTCTTCCAGCGGTGGGGTGTTGTCGTTGGTTTCCGGAGTGAGTTCCTGATGTTCTGCGACTGCGCTATCCATGGTCCACTACCCCGTTTTCAATCGCGACGGCAATTATATCAGTTTCACGACGGAACTGTGACAGTCAATCGGCCGGTTCCGAATTTCCCAATTCATTCAATACTTCGGCAGCAAGAGACCGGGTGATCTTCGTGCCCCGGGACAGGGCCAGCCGGTCGAGCCTTTCCACGATCGTCTGGGCCGCGTTCAGCGATCGCTCCATACGGTTAACGATATAGAGCACGAGTTTGTCATCTATATAAAGCTGCCGGTCGGCGAAGAGCTTGACGATAACCTGCGACAGCAGCGCTTCGTCGGGTTCGCCGATCTCGACGATCGTCGCAGCCTTCAGGCGCGAACGCAGATCGGGCAGAGAGACCGGCCAGGAGATCGGCCAGAGGCGGCTGGTCATCAACAGGCTGGTGCCATGTTCGCGAACGCTGTTGATGACGTGGAAGAGCGCATTGTCGTCAAAGCCGAGGCGGTCGGCATCCTCGAACAGCACCGGGCCGGCGGCGGCGGCGACGGCGGCGTCCGAGCCAAGCTCGGGATGAATGCTGACGGCGCCGCTTAGTTCCCGCCAGATGCGGGCGAGATGCGATTTCCCCGAACCGACCGGACCGGCAAGCACGACGACCGGCGATGGCCATCCCGGCCAGGCATCGACGATCGACACGGCGGCGGCAAGACGTTCCGAGATCAGGAGATCGTCGCGGCCGCTGGCGGAATCGTGCGAAAAGACCAGCGGCAGCTGCTCTCCGGCCTTGCGCTTCGGATCAGCGTTCTTCACGTCATTCATTGGGAACTGATTTCGTCTTCTGAGCGCGGCCACTCGGCGACCCGCCAAAATAAAGATCGCTCTGAAGGTAGCGCGAAAGCGCGAAACGAACAAGGACGCCGACGGCGGCGGCTGCCGGCACCGCGACCAGAAGCCCGACGAAGCCGAAGAGCGCGCCGAAGGCAAACAGCGCAAACATAAGCCAGACCGGATGCAGGCCGACGCTGGAGCCGACGAGCTTCGGCTGCAGAATGTTGCCTTCCAGGAATTGGCCGCTGAAGAAGACGACGAGCACCAGCCCGATCCAGGGATAATCCGGCCAGAACTGCACGATCGCCACCCCGACGGAAAGAACGAGGCCGACCAGCGAGCCGACATAGGGGATGAAACTGATCATGCCGGCAAAGAGGCCGATCAGCAGGCCGAAATTCAAGCCGACGAGCGAGAGGCCGGCGGCATAATAGATGCCGAGGATGAGGCAGAGCGAACCCTGGCCGCGAATGAAGCCGGCGATCGCCTGATCGATCTCCTTGGCGATCTGGCGGACATCGGCGACGTAATCGCGCGGAATCCACTGATCGACCTTGGCGATCATGCGGTCCCAATCGAGCAGAATATAGAAGGCGACGACCGGGGTGACGACGAGCAGCGATATGACGTCGACGATCGCCTTGCCGGAATTCCAGATCTGCGCGAAGAGCCCGGTCAGGAAGCCCATGCCCTCGGAGAGGATGCCGGAGAAATTATCCTTGATCGTGCCGGCCTGACTCCGGACCCATTCCGGCAGCAGCGAGTTTTTGGAGGTGTCAATGAACTGCTGCAACTGGCTGATATAGCCCGGCAGCCGCTCGGCGAAATCGTTGAACTGGCTGACGAGCACCGGAATAAGGATCATCAGCGCCAGCGTGAAGGTGATCACGAAGGCGATCAGGATGACGATAGTCGCCATCATGCGGCTCAGGCCAAGTCGCTGCAGCCTGTCTGCCACCGGATCGAGGAAATAGGCGATCGCCATACCGGCGATGAAAGGCAGAAGGATCGAGCTGAAGACATAAAGAAAGGCGATGAAGAAGACGAGCACGGCCAGCCAGAAGAATATCTGGCGCTTGAGACTGTTGCCGCTGACATGCTGTGGCATCGCTTCCCCGCTGATCGCTCGCCGCCGCTAAACGCCGCGTCTTCCCGGACGCGGTCATTCAGCACATAGGATGCAGGCGTAAAGATGGTCAACCCTGTCGCGGTAATTCCGGAAAATGCCGGCTGAAGACGCGGGAAATTGGGGGCTTTTCCCATGCAGCGCTTGCATAAACGGCCCTGTCATGCAATTGCGACCGGCAGATGACGCGGCGTGTCGGCCGCCTGAAAACAGCCTTCGGAGACCAGCATGAGCCAGTCTGGGAAAAACGGCCTGACCTACAGCGATGCGGGCGTCGATATCGATGCCGGCAACCTCCTTGTCGAGAAGATCAAGCCGGCGGTACGCTCGACGCGCCGTCCCGGCGCCGACGGCGAGATCGGCGGCTTCGGCGGGCTCTTCGACCTCAAGGCCGCGGGCTTTACCGACCCGGTGCTCGTCGCCGCCAATGACGGCGTCGGCACCAAACTGAAGATCGCCATCGAAGCCGATTACCACGACACCGTCGGCATCGACCTCGTCGCCATGTGCGTCAACGATCTGGTGGTCCAGGGCGCCGAACCGCTGTTCTTCCTCGATTATTTCGCCACCGGCAAGCTCGACCCCGACCAGGGTGCTGCGATCGTCGGCGGCATTGCCGCCGGCTGCCGCGAGGCCGGCTGTGCGCTCATCGGCGGCGAGACGGCTGAAATGCCGGGCATGTATTCCTCCGGCGATTACGATCTTGCCGGCTTTGCCGTCGGCGCTGCCGAACGCGGCAAGCTGCTCCCTTCCGGTGACATCGCCGAGGGCGACGTGATCCTCGGCCTCGCCTCCTCCGGCATTCATTCCAACGGCTTCTCGCTGGTTCGCAAGATCGTGGAACTGTCCGGCCTCGGCTGGGACGCGCCGGCGCCGTTCGCCAAAGGTAAGAAGCTCGGCGAAGCCCTGCTCGAGCCGACCCGCATCTATGTAAAACCGCTGTTGAAGGCGATCCGCGAGACCGGTGCGCTGAAGGCGCTCGCCCATATCACCGGCGGCGGCTTCCCGGAGAATATTCCGCGCGTGCTGCCGAAGCACCTGTCGGCCGAGATCGACCTTGCGGCCGTCAAGGTACCGCCGGTGTTTTCGTGGCTCGCCAGGACGGGCGGCGTCGAAGCCAAGGAGATGCTGCGCACCTTCAACTGCGGCATCGGCATGATCGTCGTCGTCGCCGAGGAGAATGTCGCCGCAGTATCGGACGCGCTCGAGGCCGAAGGCGAAAAGGTCGTCACGCTCGGCAGCATGATTGCCCGCGCCGAAGGCGCTGCCGGCACGGTCTACAAGGGTACGCTTGCCATATGAGCACGCCGCGCAAACGCGTCGTCGTCTTCATATCGGGTGGCGGCTCCAACATGATGGCGCTGGTCGCGGCTGCGAAGGCCGCCGATTATCCAGCCGAGATCGTCGGGGTGATTTCCGACAAGGCGGAGGCCGGCGGGCTTGCCAAGGCGGCAGCCGAGGGCATCGCCACCTTCGCCTTTCCCCGCAAGGATTATGCCAGCAAGGACGCGCACGAGGCGGCGATCTTCTCGGCGCTCGACGAGCTCTCGCCCGACATCCTCTGCCTGGCCGGCTATATGCGGCTGCTGACGCCGACTTTCATCCAGCGTTATGAAGGACGGATGCTCAACATCCACCCTTCCCTGCTGCCGCTCTTCCCCGGCCTGCATACCCATCAGCGCGCCATTGACGCCGGCATGCGCATTGCCGGCTGCACCGTACATTTCGTTACCGAAGGCATGGACGAGGGACCGGTGATCGGCCAGGCCGCCGTTCCGGTACTTTTCGGCGACACGGCCGAAAGCCTTGCCGCACGGGTGCTGACCGTCGAACACCAGATCTATCCGCAGGCGCTGCGGCTGTTTGCCGAAGGCCGCGTGACGATGCAAGGCGGCAAGGCGATCGGCGCCGAGGCTTCGGGCGTTGCGCCCAAAGCTGAGCTCATCTCGCTGATCGGCGATCGCGCTTAAGCCGCCAGCGCCCGCAACGGATGCAGCGTGCCGTCGCTGTAGACGAAGCGGCCGGCGCGGAAAGTGGCGCGGATGCGGTTGATGTCGCCCGGCTCGACCGCCACCAGATCGGCGCGCTGGCCGATGGCGATTTCGCCCCGGTCCAGGAGGCCGGCGGAGCGGGCGGCGTTTCCGGTCGCCATGGCGACGGCGGCCGGCAGGCCGCCATCCACCGTGTCGGCGAGCTTGAAGATGCCGGGCACGAAAGCGGCCGGGTGATAATCGGCAGCGATGACGCTGAGCAAGCCCGCCCTTCCGGCATCGAGAGCGCTGAGATTGCCCGACATCGACTGGCCGCGCAACGCGTTCGGCGCACCCATCAGCGTCCAGAGCCCTCGGCGGCGCGCCTCTTCGGCTGCCGGGGCGGTGACCGGAAACTCGCTGATGGTAACGCCGAGGTCGTGCATTTCGGCAACCTTCTCGACGCTGTCATCGTCATGCGAGGCAAGCGACAGCCTGTGCTTCAGCGACAGCGCGACGATCTCTCTCAGCTTGGCCTCGATGTCCGGGTTATTGCGCATGGCGATGCGCTTGGCGACGATCTCGGCGGCCATTTCCTCGGAGATGGCGCGGCGCTCGGAAATGCTGAGGATATAGCTTTGCAGGTTGTTGTACTGTCCCTGCCCCGGCGTGTGGTCGGTCAGCGAAACCATGTCGATCTGGTCGGCATTCAGCAGGCGCTCGAGCGCAGGCGCTGCGCCAACATTGGTGATTTCATAGCGGGCGTGGACGCGGTGGTCGATCAGCAGATCGTCGCGCAGCCGGTTGATGCCCTCGATCACCGCCGACGTCGTCTCCAGCGAGCGGACATGGCCGTAGACGCTTTCAGTGGCGAAGGAGACAGCGGCAAAGGCCGTCGTCACACCGGCGGCGGCAAGTTTCTTGTCGAGCTCGTGGATGCCGAAATCGATCGGCATGGTCGCATTCGGTCGCGGCGCGATCTCGCGCTCGATCATGTCACCGTGCAGATCGACGAATCCCGGCATCAGCAGCCGTCCGCCGCCATCAATCGCAGCCGCCACCACCGGCTCCGGCTGGATTTCGGCGATAGCGCCATCCTCAACACGCACGGAACCTTCGCTCACCACCTGGTCGGGGAGAACGAGGGTGAAATTACTGAGCCACATAGGCCTTCTCCTGACCGATCCGAGATTGGCAAGCCCGCAGCGGATAGAACCGCTCCATGACATTCGTATGAAATCGTAAGCGCTATTATCTCAACCTGGAAAACGTCATGGGCTCAACCGCCTCATCCGCTATCTGTTCAAGGCTGCCCACTGCAGCAGCACGATCGTCTTGGTGTCGAAGATCTCGCCGGTTTCGATCATCCGGGTTGCCTCGTCCAGCGGAATTTCAAGAACCTCGATATCCTCATGCTCCTCGGCCAGACCGCCGCCTTCCGCGATGCGGTCGGCGGTATCGATGAAAGAAACGAAGAAATGGACGACCTCGGCGATAGCGCCGGGCGAGGGATAGGATTTGAAAAGGAAGCGAGCCTCACGCAGGCGGTAGCCGGTCTCCTCCATCGCCTCGCGGCGGATCGCCTGTTCGGGATGGTCGTCGTCAAGAAGGCCGGCCGGCACCTCGATCATCCAGGCGGGATCGCCGTTGAGATGGACGGCGAGACGGAACTGGCGCACGAGGACGACGAGATCGCGTTTCGGATCATAGAGCAGGATGCAAGCGGCCGGCGTGCGGTGGTAGACCTCCCGCTTCAGCCGCTGGGTCGCGCCCTTGCGGTCGATATAGTCGAGCAAATAGCTGCTCAGCCGCGTCCATCCATTCGACAGGATTTCCTCGCCGACGATCTTCACCCGTGATTTCGGCTGCATCATACCGTGTCCTTACGAAGCCAGACCTTGTTGTCGTGCACGGCCGCGCCGCCATAAGGCGCGACCGGATCGGCGCCGGTCAGGACGTTGATCCCCTCGCCGTCGACATGCGCCTTGTTCGGCCAGAGGCCCTCGGCGATCAGCACGCCCGGCCTGACCTCGGTGGTGATGCGGGCGTGGATGCGCAGATCGCCGCGGCCGTTGCCAATGCGGACAAGGTCGCCATGCGCAATGCCGTTGGCCTCGGCATCAACAGGATTGATCATGACCTCGGGACGACCTTCCTTCTGACGCGACGTCTTGGTTTCGGAAAAGCTCGAATTGAGGAAGTTGCGGGCCGGCGACGTGGCCAAGCGGAAGGGATGCTCGGGATCGGCCACTTCGATGACATCGACCTGATCGGGGAAGACAGGAAGCTCCCCATGCGGGCCGAGCGCGCCGATCGCCGCCGGCGGCTTGTTCGGCGCCGGCTGGTTGATCCAGTCCGGCCGGAAGTGGAACTTGCCATCGGGATGGGCAAAACCGTTGAGGAAATGCGCCTCCTCGAAAGCCGGCTGACGATCGAACCATTTGTGTTCGAGGAAATAGTCGTAACCCGGCAGGCCACTCGATTCGAGCACGCGGTCGACCATCTCGCGTGCGGTGAAGCCGAAGCCGGGACGATCGGCGACGCCGAGGCGTTTTGCCAGCTCCTCGATGACGAAGAGATTGGTGCGCACGGTTGGCGGCGGCTCGACCAGCTTCGGCCCGAGCAGAATATGGTTCTGGCCGCCGGCCCGGTAGATATCGTCATGCTCGACGAACATCGTCGCCGGAATGACGATATCGGCGATCTCGGCAGTCTCGGTCATAAACTGCTCATGCACGGCGACGAACAGCTCGTCTCGGGCAAAGCCGCGTCTGACCAGGCGCTGCTCGGGCGCGATGTTGGCCGGATTGGTGTTCTGGATCAGCATTGCCGTTACCGGGCCGCGATGGCGCAGGGCCACCGGATCGCCGGTCAGCACGCGGCCGATCTGCGACTGATCGAGCATGCGGATATCGGCATTCTTCATCGAGCGGCCGGTCAGTTCCGCATTGTTCATGCGGAAGATATCGCTGTTCGAATGGAAGGCGCCGCCGCCCTCATATTGCCAGGAGCCGAGCACGGTGGCGACCGAGGCGGCCGCATGCATGGCGACCGCGCCATTGCGCTGGCGAGTGAAACCGTAGCCCAGGCGGAAAAAGGTCTTCTTCGTCGCGCCCACGAGGCGGGCGAAGGCCTCGATCTCCTCGGCCGAAAGGCCGGTGATATCGGCCGCCCATTGCGGCGTCCTGGTTTTCAGATGCGCTTCGAGACCTTCGGGATCATCGGCATATTTCGCCATATAATCCCGGTCGGCATAGCCGTCGCGGAAGGCGATATGCATGACGGCGCAGGCCAGTGCCGCGTCGGTGCCGGGCCTGACGATCAAGGCCATGTCGGCCTGCTTCATCGTCGGATTGTCGTAGATGTCGATGACGACGATCTTGGCGCCGCGCTCCTTGCGCGCCTTGATGGCGTGGGTCATCACGTTGACCTGGGTCGAAACCGCATTGGTGCCCCAGATGACGACGCAATCGGTGCGGCCCATCTCGCGCGGGTCGGGGCCGCGCAGCACGCCGGTCGCCACGGTGAAGCCGGTCCAGGCCGGATTGGTGCAGATCGACGAGAAGAAACCGGAATAGCGCTTGGCGTGGCGCAGACGGTCGATCGAATCGCGCTGCACCCAGCCCATGGTGCCGGCGTAGAAATAGGGCCAGATCGCCTCGCTTCCGTCACGTGCCTCGGCCTTGACGAAGGCTTCGGCAATCTCATCCAGCGCGTCGTCCCAGGAGATCTGCTGCCACTCCCCTGCCCCCTTGGCGCCGCTGCGGCGCAAGGGATGCATCAGCCGCTCGGGATGGTAAAGACGTTCGGCATAACGGGCGACCTTGGCGCAGATGACGCCCGCGGTGTAGGAATGATCATTGGCGCCGCGCACGCGGCCGATGCGGCCGTCCTCAGATAGTTCGACCTCCAGCGCGCAGGTGGAGGGACAATCGTGTGGACAGGCCGTGTGGCCCAGCCTGGTGTCCGACTTCGGGGATTTGGCGTCGATGGGGGTCGCAATGTTCATGGCATTTGTATATTCCAAGCCTGGAATGGCCAAAAGCCAGAAAAACTCCCCATGACGCGAATTCATACGGACATCAGCGAAAATGAACTACCGCCACATCTACCACGCGGGCAATTTTGCCGATGTGCTGAAACACGCCGTGCTGGCGCGGATGATCCGCTACATGCAGAAGAAGGAAGGCGGATTCCGCGTGCTCGACACGCATGCCGGCACAGGGCTCTACGACCTTTCCTCCGAGGAGGCGCAGAAAACCGGCGAATGGCTTGAGGGCATCGGCAGGCTGATGGAAGCCGACCTCGGACCGCAGGTTTCCGAGCTGCTGGAACCCTACCTCTCGGCAATTCGCGAACTCAATCCCGAGGGCGGCATACGCTTTTATCCCGGATCGCCGAAACTGGCGCGCATGCTATTCCGGCCGCAGGACCGACTGTCGGCGATGGAGCTGCATCCCGAGGACTATGCCCGCTTGCACCGGCTGTTCGAAGGCGATCACCATGCCCGCATCACCGAACTCGACGGCTGGCTGGCGCTCGGTGCGCATCTGCCGCCGAAAGAAAAGCGCGGCATCGTACTCGTCGATCCGCCCTTCGAGGAAGAGGACGAATATCAGCGTCTGGCCAAGGGGCTGGAGAGGGCCTATCGGCGCTTTCCCGGCGGCACCTACTGCCTGTGGTATCCGCTGAAGAAAGGCGCCCCGATCAAGGAATTCCACGAGACGCTGCAGTCGCTCGACATTCCGAAAATGCTCTGCGCCGAACTGACCGTGCGCAGCGATCGCGGCATAACGGGACTGACGGGCTCCGGCCTCGTTATCGTCAATCCGCCTTTCACGCTGAAGGACGAATTGCATCAGCTGCTGCCGGCGCTGAAAGACCATCTGGCGCAGGACCGTTTCGCTTCGCACCGCGCCTTCTGGCTGCGCGGCGAGAACAAGACGGCCGCGGGCGATTGACCCTGCAACCGGCTTCGGGGATAGTCCGCGCCATCCACAATCTCGTCAGGTGTCCCATGAAGCTCCTTTGTTCGCCCGCATCGCCCTATTCCAGCAAGGTGCGGATGGCCGCGCATTTCCTGGGTATCGAGTTGAACGCCATCCGAGTCGACACCAATACCGGGCCGGCGATCCTGGTGGACAACAATCCGCTCGGCAAAATTCCCACCCTTCTGACCAATGACGGCGCTTCGATCTTCGACAGCGTGGCGATCATGCATTATCTCGACCGGCTGGCGAAGGGCGGGCTCTATCCATCCAAGAAGAGCAAGCGCACCGATGCGGAAGTCCTCGAAGCGCTGTGCGACGGCGTTTGCGATTGCCTGCTCACGATCGTCTACGAGCGGCGCTTCCGCGACGAGGAAAAGGTCCATCAGCCCTGGATCGACCGGCAATGGAAGAAGGTGACGGCCGGGCTTGCCCATCTCAGCGCCAAGCCGCCGAAACTCGGAAAGAGGCTCAATGGCGGACATTTTGCACTCGCCGCCATGCTCGACTATCTCGACCTTCGATTCAAGGACCAATGGGAAGCCGATCATGGACCGTTGATCGACTGGCTGGCGCAATTCGAAAAGAAATTCCCGGCTCATAGCGAGCTCAAGGCCAGCGCCTGATCCGGCAGCCGATTTACGAAGGATCGTGCCAACAAAAAAGCCGGGCGACGTGCCCGGCTTCCTCGTATTTCTGTCCAGTCGGCTTAGAACTTGACGCCGATACCGAGCTTGACGCTGTTCTCGTCGTAACCGCGCGAGAAGCTGCCGGAGTCGAGGTCGTAATCCTTGCTCTGGTAGTCGGTGTAGCGATATTCCAGGCGCGTCGTGATGTTGTTGGTCACGAAGGCTTCAACACCGGCGCCGACCGTGTAGCCGTAGTTCGTTTTGCTTTCGTCCGAGGTGCCATCGGAAACCTTGACATTGCCGAGGGCAAGACCGGCCGTGCCGTAGAGCAGGAAGGGGTTCATGTCGTAGCCGACGCGGCCACGGACGGATCCGTTCCAGCCATACTTGTTCTTGACGCCGCCCGAGGAAACGTCGTCACCGCTGTAGCCGAGATCGGATTCAACGCCGTAAACGATCTGGCCTGCTTGCCAGTTATAGCCGGTGAAGACCTGGCCGCCGAAACCGTAGGTGTGACGGTCGGAGCCGAAGTCACCCATATTGTAGGTGCCGGCGCCGCCGAGGTAGAAGCCCTCCCAGTTGCCGGCCGGCTTGACCGGGGCGTCCTGGGCGACCGGTGCTTCCGGAACCTGATCGACGGCATCGGCCGCCTGAGCTGCCGAGATGCCCGCGATTGCAAAAGCAGAGGCCATGAGGCCAGCAATGAGTACACGCATACTTTTCTCCTTTCAGTCCCGCGCCGCTTTCATCTGTCTATCAGCGAAGCATTGGCGGGGAAATTGCCAGATGTCCCTTCCGGATCGAGGCTGAAATTGAAACTGAAATGCGGATTTGAAAGAGCCAAATTGTGATATCATTGTGGCGGCCGCATGGCTGAAATTCGATGTTGCTTAAGCGCAACATACACTTCATTAACCATACCAAAGTGTTAAACTTAAAATACTTATTTTAAGAAATCGCGTTCTTAAATAATACATAGAATATCAGGGCGACGAAGGCAGCCGCAGCGGCCTATTTATATAATCTCCCCGGCCACCTATATAGTCTGCCAACAGACTCGCGGGATCAGAAGGCAAGATTTTGAACCACAAAAGACTTCGCGCGGCCCTAATAACAGGGGCTGCCAAGAGAATAGGCCGGGCAATCGCCGAAGACCTTGCTGCACATGGCTTTTCCGTCGCCATCCATGCAAACGGCTCCCTCGGCGAAGCCGAAGAGCTGGCGGCGGAATTGCGGCGGAAGGCATATCAGGCGATCGCGCTCAAGACCGACCTTACCGATATCGGCGAAACTAGCGAACTGATAAAAAGAGCGTCGGAAGCACTCGGTCCGATCGACCTGCTGGTCAACAATGCCTCTATCTTCCGCCAGGATTCGGCTCGCGCTTTCGATGCGGAAGCATG
This sequence comes from Rhizobium mulingense, assembly GCF_029194105.1. Taxonomy (NCBI): domain Bacteria; kingdom Pseudomonadati; phylum Pseudomonadota; class Alphaproteobacteria; order Hyphomicrobiales; family Rhizobiaceae; genus Rhizobium; species Rhizobium mulingense. Next base: position 121,168 of record NZ_JARFVE010000010.1, read on the forward strand.
GGCGCAGCATTTCGATATCCATGTGCGCGCGCCCTCGATTCTGGCCGCAGCCTTTGCCGAACAGTTGCCTGACGAAACGAACGGACTGATCGTCAACATCATCGACCAGCGCGTCTGGGCGCTCAATCCGGGCTTCTATTCCTATACGCTCTCGAAGGCGGCGCTGTGGACCGCGACGCAGACGATGGCACAGACCTTTGCGCCGAAGCTGCGAGTCAACGCCATCGGCCCCGGCCCGACGGTGCGCAGTGCGCGGCAATCGGAAGAGGACTTCCAGGCTCAGATAGACGGGCTTATCATGAAGGCAGGGCCGGGATTCGGCGAGTTCGGACAAACGATTCGCTTCCTCTTCGACACGCCCTCGATCACCGGCCAGATGATTGCCCTCGACGGCGGCCAGCACCTCGCCTGGCAGACGCCCGACGTGGCGGAGATTACGGAATGAACGGACGAAAGCTGCCGGATGGCGGCGTTCTCTACGACGATACGGATGAGAGCGAAGACGATCTCGAGGTGGAAGGCGAGGTTTCCGCCGCCCCCCTCGCGGCAGCGGTCGACTGGAACGCCGGCAGCCTCAACGAGACCGGACTCATCGGCGCAGAACTGATCGGCGAATTCGTCAAGCGGCTGCCGAACAGCCCCGGCGTATACCGCATGTTCAATGCCGAAGGCGACGTGCTCTATGTCGGCAAGGCGCGCAGCCTGAAGAAGCGCGTTGGCAATTACGCCGTCGGCCGCGTGCATTCCAACCGCATCGCCCAGATGGTGCGGCAGACGGCGAACATGGAATTCGTGACGACGCGCACGGAAACCGAAGCGCTGCTGCTGGAAGCGAATCTGATCAAGCGCTTGCGGCCGCGATTTAACGTGCTGCTGCGCGACGACAAGTCGTTTCCCTATATCCTGATTACCGGCGATCACCGGGCGCCGGCGATTTTCAAGCATCGCGGCGCCAGGGCGCGAAAGGGTGATTACTTCGGGCCGTTCGCTTCGGCCGGCGCGGTCGGGCGGACGATCAATTCGCTGCAGCGCGCCTTCCTGATCCGCACCTGCACCGACAGCGTCTTCGAAACGCGCACCCGCCCCTGCCTGCTCTACCAGATCAAGCGCTGCTCCGGGCCCTGCACGCACGAGGTCAGCGACGAGGGTTACGCCGAACTGGTGCAGGAGGCGAAGGACTTCCTGTCCGGCAAGAGCCAAAAGGTGAAATCGCACATGGCCGAAGCGATGAACCAGGCGGCTGATGATCTCGACTTCGAACGGGCGGCGATCTACCGCGATCGCCTGGCGGCACTTTCACATGTGCAGAGCCACCAGGGCATCAATCCTGCTGGAGTCGAGGAGGCCGACGTTTTCGCCATTCATCACGAAGGCGGCGTCTCCTGCATCCAGGTGTTCTTCTTCCGCACCGGCCAGAACTGGGGCAACCGTGCCTATTTCCCGAAGGCCGATCCGCAGCTTTCCAGCGCCGAAGTGCTGGGTGCCTTTCTGGCGCAGTTCTATGACGACAAGCCGGTGCCGAAACAGATCATGCTGTCGGAGACGGTTGAGGAACTGGAGTTGCTCGCCGCAGCGCTCAGCGAAAAGGCTGGCCACAAGGTGTCGATCCTGGTGCCGCGGCGCGGCGAAAAGCGCGATCTCGTCGACCATGTCGTCGGCAATGCACGCGAGGCGCATGGGCGAAAACTTGCCGAGACCGCGTCGCAGTCACGGCTGCTCGAAGGCTTCAAGGACACCTTCGGACTCGCCTATGCGCCGCAGCGCATCGAGATCTACGACAACTCGCATATTATGGGCACCAATGCCGTCGGCGGCATGGTGGTGGCGGGGCCGGAAGGCTTCGTGAAGAACCAGTACCGCAAGTTCAACATCAAATCGACCGACATCACCCCGGGCGACGACTTCGGCATGATGCGCGAGGTGATGACGCGGCGGTTCTCGCGGCTGATCAAGGAGGAAGGCATTCCCGACCGGACGGCGCAGGCAGCTGCCGCCGACGCCGCCGACATGCCCTTCCCAGCCTGGCCCGACGTGATCCTGATCGACGGCGGCCAGGGGCAGATGACGGCGGTGCGCGCCATCCTAGCCGAGCTCGGCATCACCGACAGCGTCACGGCGATCGGCATCGCCAAGGGTGTCGACCGCGATGCCGGGCGCGAACGCTTCTTTCCGCCGGGGCGGGAGAGCTTCACGCTGCCGCCGCGCGATCCGGTGCTCTACTTCATCCAGCGCATGCGCGACGAGGCGCATCGCTTCGCGATCGGCTCGCACCGGGCGCGGCGCAAGAAGGAAATGGTCAAGAACCCGCTCGACGAGATCGGCGGCATCGGCCCGTCGCGCAAGCGGGCGCTGCTGCAGCATTTCGGGACGGCGAAAGCGGTTTCGCGCGCCGCTCTTTCCGACCTGATGGCGGTGGAGGGCATCTCGGAGGCCGTCGCCAGGCAAGTTTACAACCATTTTCACGACGACGCCGCGAAATAGCCGGGGGCCGTCGTAAATTCCACGCAAAGGCAGTGAAAAGACAGAAACAATGTTGACGGTCTGCGGGCAAAGCCGTCATCTACGGCATCGGCCTCGAAAATCGGAATCGATTTTCGTAAAGACGCGCGGCGCTATCGCGGCGCATCAGTTCAGAGAAACGATCCCATGGCATCGCGTGCGTACAGCCTTCCCAACCTTCTGACTTACGGCCGCATCCTCGCCGTGCCGTTGATCGTCCTCTGCTTCTTCATCGAAGGCAGATTGTCGATCAGCAATACGGCGCGCTGGGTGGCGCTGTGGATCTTCATCATCGCCTCTCTCACCGATTTCCTCGATGGTTACCTCGCCCGCATCTGGAACCAGACGTCGAATATCGGCCGCATGCTCGATCCGATCGCCGACAAGCTGCTGGTCGCCTCGATCCTTCTCCTGGTCGCGGCCGACCAGACCATCGCCGGTTGGTCGATCTGGGCGGCGATCACCATTCTCTGCCGCGAAATCCTGGTGTCCGGTCTGCGTGAATATCTGGCGGCGCTGAAGGTCAGCGTGCCGGTGACACGGATCGCCAAGTGGAAGACGACGCTGCAGCTCGTCGCCATCGCCTTCCTGCTCGCCGGCCCTGCCGGCGACGAGATTTTCCCCTATACGACCCAGACCGGCATCGCGCTGCTGTGGATCGCCGCATTGCTGACCATCTATACCGGCTATGATTATTTCCGCGCCGGGTTGAAACATATCGTGGATGACTAGGAATGACGCGACTTGTCTATTTCGCCTGGGTGCGCGAGCGCATCGGCAAGGGTGAGGAGGAGATCGACCTCCCCTCTTCCGTCGTTACCGTCGCCGATCTTCTGAATCATTTGAAGAGCCTGGGCGAAGAATATCAGGCCGCACTTCAATATCCCGAGGTGATCCGCGTGGCGCTCGACATGGAGCATGTCGAGCATGACGAACCAATCGCGGGGGCGCGTGAAATTGGAATATTTCCGCCGATGACGGGGGGGTGATTGCGGTGACGGCCGTGCCAGATCTCCCTCCTCTGCCCTGCCGGGCATCTCCCCGACAGGTGGGGAGATTGGCTGGGAGTGCCGGCTCGCCCAAACAATCAATGTTTCAGCCCGGCGGAAAGGTAAAGGGGCAGGAAGGTCGTGCCACGTGTGATCTCCCCACCTGTGGGGGAGATGGCCGGCAGGCCAGAGGGGGGCTTCCGCGGTACAGCGTTTCCGCATTCTTTGCAGTTGCATCAAAGCAGCGGAGGATTTCGCTGTGACCATCACCCCCACCATCCGCGTCCAGCGCGAGGATTTCGACCTTCAGGCCGAGGTAGACCTGCTCTCCAAGGGCAAACCCGGCGTCGGCGCCGTCGTCACCTTTTCCGGCCTATGCCGCGATGACGGCGGCATGCTCGCCGCGCTCGAACTCGAACATTACCCCGGCATGGCCGAAGCCGAGATGAGCCGCATCGGCGCACTCGCCATCGCCCGTTTCGGGCTGCTCGGGCTGACCGCCATCCACCGCTACGGTAAGATCGCCGTGGGCGAGAATATCGTTCTCGTCGTCGCGGCCGCGCCGCACCGGCAGGCGGCGTTCGATGGCGCCAACTTCGTCATGGATTTCCTGAAGACCGCGGCCCCTTTCTGGAAGAAGGAGCACGGCAAGGGCGGCGCCGCCGGCGACTGGGTCGCGGCAAAGGATGCCGACGATGCAGCACGCGACAAGTGGAAATAAATCAGCGCATTTCCTGATTATCCGAGCGAGGGAAATGCGCTGCTCTTCTTGTTTTACGCAATTCCGGACGCAAAACCGCTGCGCACTTTTGCTGGAATTGCTCAGAGCACCACACGCTCTCTGCGGCTCATGACCAGCAATAGGACGAGCAGCGAGAAGATGACGAGATCGCGCCAGACGAAGGGGCCGTAGGCGCCCCATAGGGTTTCGACGACGGCAAGCGCGGCGGCGCCGCCGGCCGAGCGCAGGGGATCGGAATAGCCGCCGACAGCGGCGATCAGCAGCACTTTCAATCCGAACATCAGGCCGGCGCCGAAATCCATCGAGCCGTAATAAAAGGTGGCGAGGATGCCGCAGATCGTGGCGACCAGGGCCGCCGCCGCATAGGCAACGAGGAAGACGCGGCTGGCGCTGGTGCCGCAGAGCTCGGCGGCCAGCGGATCGTCGGTGACGGCGCGCCAGATGCGGCCCCAGGCGGTGCGCCTGAGGATTAACGCACCCACCGCGACGATGGCCGCCATCAGCGCCGTGTCGATCAGCTGGATATAAGTGAGGGTCACCTTGAACGGGCCGTCGCGCCAGAAGACGACCGTGTCGTTCAGAAACGGCGGCAGCCAGATCGCCCTTGTATCGGCGGCGAGCCGGGCGGTTTCCATCAGCACGATCATGATGCCGAGGGCGGCGACGATCACCGTATTCGGCGACTTGCTGATCAGCGGCAGCATGATCGAACGGCCGATCCAGATGCCTGCCGCCAGTGAATAGATGATCGCGGCACAGGCCCCGAGGGCAAGGGCCGCCGGCAACACCAGCCAGAAACGGTTGAAAGCGAGCTCGGTGAAAAGCAGCAGGATCTGGCCGGAGAAAGCGAAAATCGCCCCATAGGTGATGTCGGCCCGCTTGGTGACGCCGAAGGCGACGGCATAACCGAAGGCGAGCGCGGCATAGAGGGCGGCAAGCGGAACCGCATTCGCCAGCTGCTGCAGAAGATAGGCCATTCCGGACACTCCGCGTCGCCAAAATTATAACTGGTAAAACTCATTTCGCCAGTTATAATTTCATGATGAGCTTTTCCTGGACCCCTCACCGCTTTGCCGGCGGCGCGCTGGCACTCGATGTCGCCAACAGCGTCGTTCTGCGCCACGATGCAGCACGGCGGATCGACCGCTTTGCCGCCAGCAATCAGATGCGCGACTTTCCGCAGGCTGCCGCCGAATTCTGCGCCGAGCGCGCTCTCTTCGGCAAGATCGTCCCGGTGGCTAGGGAAAACGAGGCGGATTTCATCGCGCTGCGGGAAGCGATCGACCGCTATTTCCGCGAGCGTATACTAACGGGCGGCGACGACCAATCGCTGGCGGCACTGCTGGAGGCGATGGCGAAGGTGCTGCGCGAAGCCAACCCCGGCAGCGTGGCGGCGGCGACCGCCCATTCGGTGCTGCGGCTGATCGCCATGCCCGATCCGGAGCGCATGAAGATCTGCGGCAATTGCGGCTGGCTGTTCATCGACCGCAGCAAGAACAGGAGCCGGGCCTGGTGCGACATGGCGGTCTGCGGCAACCGCGCCAAGGCGAACCGGCACTACCGCCGCAAGAAGGAGGAAATTCCATGAGGAAACATCTGATCGTCACGGCGGCGGCAATTGGCCTGGCGTTGTCCGCCTGCCAGCGCCAAGCGGAAAACCTGGTCGAGGTCACCGGCCATCTTTTCGTCTTCAACTATCGGGTGGCGAGCGCCACCTATCTGCTGACGCTGAAGAAGACCGGTCCCATTCCCGACGGCTCGGTCATCATTGCCGAATTCGAAAATCCTCAGGGCGGCGCGCCGCTGGTGCTGAACCAGAAAATCTACCCCATCGACGACAAGATCGCGCTGCAGAGCGAAAGCCTGCACTGCGTGCGCAAGGACCGTCCCTATTCCGTCAGCATCCGGCTGGTCGACAAGGACGGCAAGGTGCTGCAGGAATTGAAGACGCAGTTCCGATCCGACCTGGATCAGACCGTATTGCCGAGCAAACCGCTCGTGGTTGGTGCGTTTTATGACAAGAACCCGGAGGTCTTTAAGCCCGACGGCAGCGTCGATTTCTCGAACACCGACAAATGCCCGGCCTAGAAGAAATGCATAGAGAAAGCCGGAGCGAAGCCCCGGCTTTCGAGAGTCAATTCAGGGCATTGCCAGCCAATGCCGAAGCGTGGGCTCAGCCGACGATTTCGGTGTCGGAGAACCAGTACTTGATTTCCTGGGCAGCCGTTTCCGGAGCGTCCGAGCCGTGAACGGAATTTTCGCCGATCGACAGCGCATGAACCTTGCGGATCGTGCCTTCATCAGCGTTTGCCGGGTTGGTCGCGCCCATGATCTCGCGGTTCTTCAGGATGGCGCCTTCGCCTTCCAGGACCTGAACGACGGTCGGGCCGGAGGTCATGCCTTCAACGAGTTCGCCGAAGAAGGGACGGTCCTTGTGAACGGCATAGAAGCCTTCGGCTTCGCGGCGGCTCATCCAGACGCGCTTGGAGGCGACGACGCGCAGGCCGGCATCTTCGAGCATCTTGGTGATGGCGCCCGTCAGGTTGCGCTTGGTTGCATCCGGCTTGATCATCGAGAAGGTGCGTTCAATCGCCATAGTCAAATCCTCTGTTTTCTCGGGAAAAGTGGGCGGTCTTTACCCGCCCCAACGCCCGAAAACAAGAGGTCGACGGCAATTTCACGCTGCTGTCACAGTCCGGCCGCGGCTTTCATGGAGATCGAGGCAGCGTTCGAACCAGGCCAGGACGGGATCGTCGACGGCCAGCATCGCGACACCAACGCAGACACGCAGCCACTGCAGCGCGCCGAAGACGATATAGTCGGCAAAGAGCGGCGTCTCACCGCCGATGAAAGGCTGGAACTTCAGCATGTGCCGGAGCGGCTCCAGCTTGGCGCCGAAGGCGGCTTTCTCCGCCTCACTGTCGGCGGCAATTACTTCCATCGACTTGCCGAGACGAGCTTCGCGGCTTTGACGGAAATAGGCCTTATCTCCCTCGTCGAGGATCGCATGGATGTCGAGAAGGGCGATCCGCATGATCGACGGATGGACGATCATCTGCGAATAGCCCTCCACCATGCGCGACAGCGCCTTGCCGCCCTCGCCGTTGAAGAGCGACGGCCGCTCCGGATAGGCCTCCTCCAGATAGAGAGCGATGGCGAAACTGTCGGGGATCAGCCTGCCGTTGTCATCGAGGACGGGCAAGGTCGGCGAGACACCGCCGCCGATTTCGCGGATTCGGGCGTATGTGGTCGGAATTTCTTCGAAATCGAGCCCCTTATGCGCCAACGCCATCACCGCCTTCCAGCAATGGGGCGAAAAGAAGCGCCGCTCATCGGCGCCGCAGAGGGAGTAGAGGGCTCTGGTCATGACAGTCCTTTCGAGATCGAAACTCTGTGCATTCGACGACAGAAAACGCCTGCGATCAAATCAGGAAATTTCATGGCGTCATCACTGCGATTTCGGCGGAAGCAAGCTAGATTGCCCTTCCCATGACAGGAGGAACGCATGCTCAGGCAATACAGGATGTTCGCCGCGTATAATCGCTGGGCCAATGCCAAGGTCTATGCGGCGGCGGCCGAACTCAGCGATCCGGAATTCCGCAGCGACCGCGGCGCCTTCTTCGGCTCGCTGCATCGAACCCTCAACCACCTGCTCGTTGCCGACCGGATATGGATGAAACGCTTCACCGGCACCGGCGAGGCGCCGACGAGCCTCGATGCCGTGCTCTTCGAGGAGTTCGATGCGCTTGCCGCTGCGCGTAAGGCAGAGGACGAGCGGATCATTGCCTGGACGGGCACGCTGGACGAAACAAGCCTTGCTGCCAACTTCACCTACTCGCCGGTGACCCAACCGATCGTGATGACCCAGCCGCTGTGGACCGCGCTCTCGCATCTCTTCAACCACCAGACCCACCATCGCGGCCAGTGCCACATGACGCTGACGGCGCTCGGCAAGCCGAGCCTCGGGCTCGACCTCATCTATTTCCTGCGCAGCGAGGGCCGCGAGTGGATGTGAGCGTCTCCGCATCAACAGGGCATTAACCGCCTTTACCGGTTGCGCCTGGAATCCAGCACTTCCCATCCAGAGATTCAGCCTCTCTTAAAAGCTTGAGGGGCATAGCGGAATGACGGAAAAGGCCGGGGCCGCGAGGGATCATCATGCCGAATGCAAGCGCAAACGCACTGGTGCCGCGCGAAGCGGTGCGCCCTGGACCTATCGCGGACATCCAGAAAATCGCCCAGCACATGGCGCGTCTCAACATCGCCGGGCTACCGCGCAATTACGAACTCTTCCATGAGGCGATCGTCGGGCTCAATGGAGGCCTCGCACAGGATATCGCCGCACTCGGACCTCACCCGCAACAAGCAATGCTTGACGAGCTCGGGTTGAAATACCGCCTCGTCGGCCATTGCGGGCTGGCTGGCGAGACCTCGCGGTACGAGGCGAGCCGTTTGCTGCGCGAGGTGGCGGAGAGGCTTGCCGAAGGGTTGCGGCACCGGGACGCCTTCGCGCGCGCCTGCGACACGATCCTGAAATCCGTCTCCGATCATGAAGACCAGAGCCTTGCCGCCTTCATCGGCGAGCTCGACTACCTCTCGGCCTCGCTGATGAGCGTGTCCGCTGCGGAGATGCAAATCGGTGCCAGGCTGGCGGATGACATCAAGAGACTGGAAACGCTCGAGCGCGGCATTTCGGCGATGCAGGCGGCCGCCGTCGCCGACAGGATCACCGGACTTCCCAATCGCATCGCGCTCAACCGCGTGATCGCCGACCTCTACGAGCGCGAAGAGGGTGCCGCCGGCAGTGCGCTTGTCATGGTCGATGTCGACAATTTCACCGATCTCAATGAGAGATATGGCACGCCGGCAGGCAACAAGCTCTTGAAGAAGCTCGCCGGCCTCTTCCAAAAGTCGGTCAAGAAGAACGACTTCGTCGTCCGCACCGAGGCGGACGAATTCGCCTTGCTGTTTTCCAATGTCGGCATGCAGGATGCGATGGCGATTGCCGAGCGCCTGCGCGCCTCCGTCGAAGACAATCTGGTCTTTGCGACCTCAGACAAGGGCGACAGCGGCAGGCTGACCATCTCGGTCGGCGTGGCGCTCAGCACGGACGCGGCAACACCGGGGCAGTTGCAGGCCAATGCCCGCGTTGCCCTCCTCGCCGCTCAATCGAACCCTCGCCAGCCGGTGCAGGCCTTCGGCCGCTGAGGCGGATTCGATCTCTTGCGGCGGATGAGAGCCCTGCCGGGCCGGCAAGCAAGCTGACCGGCGCCAAGTGCTCTTGCCTTGGCGGGCGCTTTCGGCGAAAACGCCGGCCATGATCACGCTCACCGAAATTTCCGCCCGCATAGCCGGGCGCCTGCTTCTCGACAATGCCAGCCTGTCGCTGCCTTCGGGCACCAAGGCCGGCCTCGTCGGCCGCAACGGCGCCGGCAAGTCCACGCTGTTTCGCGTCATTACCGGCGATCTCGGCCCAGAAACCGGATCGGTGTCGATCCCGAAGGCTGCGCGCATCGGCCAGGTGGCCCAGGAAGCGCCGGGAACCGAGCAGCCCCTGATCGAGATCGTGCTTGCCGCCGACAAAGAGCGCGCGGCCCTGCTTGCCGAAGCGGAAACGGCGAGCGATCCGCACCGCATCGCCGAAATCCAGATGCGCCTCGTCGATATCGATGCGCATTCGGCCGAGGCGCGCGCGGCGAGCATCCTCGCCGGCCTCGGCTTCGACAGGGAAGCGCAAGCCCGGCCCGCCTCCTCCTTCTCGGGCGGCTGGCGCATGCGCGTGGCGCTCGCCGCCGTGCTGTTTGCCGAGCCGGACCTGCTTCTGCTCGACGAGCCGACCAACTATCTCGATCTCGAGGGCACGATGTGGCTGGAGGACTATATCCGCCGCTATCCCCATACGGTCATCATCATCAGCCACGACCGCGACCTCTTGAACAATGCGGTCAATTCCATCGTCCATCTCGACCAGAAGAAGCTCACCTTCTACCGCGGCAATTACGACCAGTTCGAGCGGCAGAAGGCGGAAGCCGACGAACTGCAGACGAAGGCCAAGGCCAAGAACGAGGCAGCGCGCAAACATCTGCAGAGCTTCATCGATCGCTTCAAGGCCAAGGCCTCCAAGGCCCGGCAGGCGCAGTCGCGCGTCAAGGCGCTCGAGCGCATGGGCACTGTTGCGGCGGTTATCGAGGACCACGTACAGCCGATCACCTTTCCCGAGCCCGAGAAGCAGCCGGCCTCGCCGATCGTCGCGGTCCAGGGCGGCGCCGTCGGCTACCAGCCGGGCAAGCCGATCCTGAAGAACCTCAATCTGCGCATCGACAATGACGACCGCATCGCCCTTCTGGGTTCGAACGGCAACGGCAAATCTACCTTCGCGAAATTCATCTCCGGCAGGCTTGCCCCGGAGAGTGGCGAAGTGAAGCTTGCGCCCTCCCTGAAGATCGGCTTTTTCGCGCAGCACCAGCTCGACGACCTCATCCCCGAGCAGTCGGCGGTGGAGCATGTGCGACGGCTGATGCCTGGCGACCCGGAGGCCAAAGTGCGCGCCCGTGTCGCCCAAATGGGACTGGCGACCGAGAAGATGGCGACCGCCGCCAAGGATCTTTCCGGCGGCGAAAAAGCCCGCCTGCTGATGGGCCTTGCCGCCTTCCATGCGCCGAACCTGCTCATTCTCGACGAGCCGACCAACCATCTCGACATCGACAGCCGGCGCGCACTGATCGAGGCGCTGAACGACTACGAAGGCGCCGTCATCCTGATCTCGCACGACCGTCACCTGATCGAGGCGACGGTCGACCGGCTGTGGCTGGTCAACGGCGGCACGGTCACCGCCTTCGAAGGCGATATGGACGAATATCGTGACCTGATCGTCGCCTCGGGCAAAAAAAAAGAAGAAAAGCCGCAGCCGGCTGACGATGCGACCTCCAAGGCCGATCAACGCAAGCTCAATGCGGAAAGGCGCGCTTCGCTGACGCCGCTGAAGAAAAAGATCAACGAAATCGAATCGTTGACGGCGAAGCTGGAGAAACAGATTCAGGCGCTTGACGCGGAACTTGCAAATCCCGCTCTCTACGAGAAAACGCCCGCCAAGGCCGCCGAAAAGGTAAAGCAGCGCGGCGAGGCCGCGGCAAAACTCGCTGCTGCCGAGGAAGAATGGCTGATGCTGTCGTCGGAATACGAAGAAGCGATGGCGGGATAGCCACAGTCCTGGTCGAAAGCGCGGCGAAATGGCGCGCATCAAGACAATTCCCGGCGATCTCAACCGATCGTTAACCATAATTCGAAAGGTTGTCTCAACATTCATTACCGATTTGTTGAGCCCTTTCCATGCATCGCTTTTTCGTCCTGGCCTGCATCGCCCTCACGGCCGCCCTCTCCGCCTGCAGCACGACCAGACAAGCCCCTGACACATCGATCAAGACCTCCTCGGTGATCGTCCCCGAGGAGCACAAACTCGCCTATGCCCGCGACGAAGCGGTGCCGCGCATGACCGGCTGGCACCATCTGGCAGGACGGACGCTGGAAGTCTCCTCGCTCGCCGATCTCAAGCTGCAGGATAAGGAAGTGATCCTCAGCTTCGACGACGGCCCGATCCCCGGCCGGACCGACAAGGTGCTGGCGATCCTCGACCAGTTCGGCGTCAAGGGCGCATTCATGATGGTCGGCGCGATGGCGGAGATGCACCCGGCGCTCGCCCGCAAGGTGGCGATGGACGGCAATACGATCGGCAGCCATACCTATGACCATGCCGACCTCAGCTCGCTGAGTTTCGATGCGGCGATGGCGGAGGTGATAAAGGGCCAGCTGGCGGTGACCAAGGCGACGGGAAGCGACGTCTCCTTCTTCCGCTTCCCCTATCTCTCCGAGAGCCACAGGCTGCGTGCCGCGATCGCCATGCGCGACATGGTGGTCATGGATGTCGACATCGACAGCAAGGACTATTTCGCCACGACGCCGGCCTCCGTCACGCAGCGGACAATGGACCAGTTGCACAAGCGCGGCCGCGGCATCATTCTCATGCATGACATCCATAAGCGCACGGCGAAGATGCTGCCGACCCTGCTTTCGAAACTCGAAGCCGAAGGCTATAAGGTTGTGACGCTGAAGTTCAAGAAGACGCAGGCGCCGACCAATCTCGTCGCTTCGGCCGATTTCGTGATGACCCGCTAACGCGGGTTGTCAAGTCGAGACCGGCTGCCTAGATCTGATCGACGTCAACGGAAGCCGGTAGGGACATGAACCTTCATCTCGAAGCGGACGAGGATCCGCGCACCCGCCAGTTCATCGACGAACATAACGCGCTGTCCGACGCGGCATTGAGGACGCCGGGATTCGCTGAGGATCGCGACGCGATCAAGACTCTGATCGAGCGTCAGGACCGGCTGATCGTGCCGATGCGCCGCGGCGGGTGGCTGTTTGATTTCCGTCAGTCCAAGGACAATCCGCTCGGCGTCTGGCTGCGCCTGCCGGCCGATCAGCAACCGTTGCCGGAGGCCGATTGGGAGGAGGTCTTCGATCTCGACGCCTTCTGCCTCAGCGAAGGCAAGCGCTGGACCTGGCGCGGCGTCATCACCTGCCCCTGGGAACCGACGCGCGTGCTGCTCACGCTTTCGGACGGCGGCTCGGACCTTGTCCGCCTGCTCGAATTCGACGCAGAGAACAAAGAGATCGTGACGGGCGGCTTCGACACGCCGGCGGCGCGATCGCATGCCAATTGGCTAAGCCGCGACGAGATCTGCTATTTCGGCTCCATCGACCGATTTTCGGCGACCCGTTCGGGATGGCCGCGCGTCGGGCGGCGATTGAGACGCGGGCAGCGGCCGAAAGATGCCTCCATCCTCTTCGAAGCCGCCGACGAGGACGTCTATGGCTTCAATCTCGTAATCGACCCTGCCCTGTCGGGCACCTCAGCGGATGCCGGCTTGATCGACATCTTCGTCGCCGCGCACGAGATCGGCGTCGCCAGCGCCTATCTGATATCCGATGACGGCAGGCAACAGCGCATCGACCTGCCTAAGGAGGCGGACTTTCAGTTCAACCACGATCGCTGCCTCTGGCGGGCAAAGACCGACGAGCGCGTTCCGACAGGCAGCCTGGTGCTGCAGCGCTTCGATCCGAACTCTGAGACAGTTCCGCTCGGGCCGGAGCGGATCTTGTTTCAACCCGGTGAAGCCCAGTCGATCTCGCAGATGATGCTGATGCGCGAGTGGTGCGTGTTCATCGTCTCCGACGGGCTGCGCCCGCGTCTCATGGTGCTCGACCTGACGAAGCCCGATGCCGAACAGCGGGAAATCGCGCTGCCGGCGGATATCCAGACGGCTCATTTCAGGCCGCTCCATGCGGATCTGCATCTCGGCGACGACACGCTCTACATCGTCGGTCAGGGTTTCCTGCAGCCACCCACCTGCTATCGCCTCGAACTCTCCGATCGCAGCAAGCCGCCCGAGCCGGTGTTGACCGCCGTGGCGCCGAGCTATTTCGATGCGACCGGCATGTCATCCGAGCTGCTGGAGGCGGTTTCCGAAGATGGAACGAGGGTTGCCTATCGGCTGGTCCTGCCGAGACAGTGGGCTAGGGGCGCGCTGCCGGTGCTGATTTACGGTTATGGCGGCTTCGACGTTGCGCTATCGCCGAATTATTCCGGCGTGACCGGTCGCTGGCTTGAGCAAGGCGGCGCCTATGTACAGGCTTATATCCGCGGCGGCGGTGAATTCGGGCCCGACTGGTATCGCAGCGCCAAACGGCAGGGGCGAGACAGGGCCTTTGCCGATTTCGTCGCCATCGCCCGCGATCTCGTCGCCCGCGGCTACACCGTGCCGTCGCGGATCGCCTGCCAAGGCGGCAGCAATGGCGGTCTGCTGACCGGCGTAATGCTGACGCGCTACCCGCACGATTTCGGCGCGATCTGGTGCCAGGTGCCAGTGCTCGATATGACCCGCTTCCACCTGTTCAGCGCAGGGCAGGCCTGGATGGACGAATATGGCGATCCGGACGTTCAGGTCGATCGGGACTTCATGCTCGGTTATTCGCCGCTTCACAATGTCAGGCCGGCGAGCGAGATCGCCTATCCGCCGATTTATATCGAAAGCTCCACCAATGACGACCGTGTGCATCCCTCGCATGCGCGCCGCTTTGCCGCGCGGCTGGAGGAGGAAGGACACAAGCCGCTCTTTCATGAATTCGGCCTGGGCGGGCATGGCGGCGACGGCGATTCGCAAGAGCGCGCCGCCCGCGCGGCGATGGGTTACAGCTTCCTTCGCCAAACTATCATGAGATAGACGGCCATCATGGGGTAGGATGAAGCAATAGAATGAAGGGAGAGCTTGTCGGCGCTCCTCTTTCTGCTACAAGACGCGCAATAAATCATACTTTTCACAGGTTCGAGCGAAACACCATGTCCCCCATCAATCTCGCCATCGTCGGCGTCGGCAAGATCGTCCGCGACCAGCACCTCCCGTCCATCGCCAAGAACGCCGATTTCAAACTCGTCGCCACGGCCAGCCGTCACGGCACGGTCGACGGCATCAACAGCTATACGACGATCGAGGCGATGCTCGACGCCGAGCCTTCGATCGACGCCGTTTCGCTCTGCATGCCGCCGCAGTACCGCTATGAGGCCGCTTATAAGGCGCTCGTCGCCGGCAAGCATGTCTTCCTGGAAAAGCCGCCCGGCGCGACGCTGAGCGAAGTGGCCGACCTGGAGGCGCTTGCCGGAAAGCAGGGCGCGTCACTTTTTGCCAGCTGGCATTCGCGCTATGCGCCGGCGGTCGAAGCCGCCAAGGCGTTTCTTGCCTCGACGACGATCAAGAGCGTTCATGTGATCTGGAAAGAGGATGTCCGCCACTGGCATCCGAACCAGGACTGGATCTGGCAGGCCGGCGGTCTTGGCGTTTTCGATCCCGGCATCAACGCGCTGTCGATCGTCACCCACATCCTGCCGCGGCCGATCTTCATCACCGAGGCGGTGCTCGAATTTCCCGAAAACCGCGATGCGCCGATCGCCGCCGACATTCATTTCCGCAATGCCGACGGCCTGCCGGTCCGCGCCGAATTCGACTGGCGCCAGACCGGCAAGCAGAGCTGGGACATTGTCGCCGAAACGGCAGCCGGCCAGATGGTGCTTGCCGAAGGCGGCGCCAAGCTTTCGATCAACGGGACGCTGACCTTCGCCGAACCGGAGCAGGAATATCCCTCGCTCTACCGTCGCTTTGCCGAAATCATCAAGGCCGGCAAATCGGATGTCGATCTGGCGCCGCTGCGCCATGTTGCCGACGCCTTCATGCTCGGCAAGCGGAAATTCGTCGAAGCCTTCCACGATTGAGCCACTTGGCGGTCCTTGCCCGTCAGCCCGACGGCAAGGACCTGGAGGGGCCTGCTCAGGCCTTCTTCTCCCACCGTCCTTCCGGCGTCTGCTGCCAATAGGTGAGGTTATGCCCCTCGCCTTTCAGCCTCTTCCATTGCGCGCGCGCCGCTTCCAGTTGCTCCTGATCGTGACCGTCGAACATGAACACGATGCGCTCGTAAGGGTCTGCCGGCGGCGGCTCGGCGCCGTCGACGATGAAACGCACCGTCGCCGCATTGGCGTTGTCCGACGTGACCGTCAAAAGCACCGGCTGGTTCTCGGCGAAATCGGCCTGGTCGGTGCCGTGCGGCAGGAAACTCTCTTCGCGGAACGTCCAAAGATGCGCATCGAGGGCATCGCGCCGCGCCGGCTCACGCGTCTGAACGGCGACGCGCCAGCCGCGCTCGACGCTTTTGTCGATGAGCGGCGGAAGCGCGTCTTCCAGCCTGGTTTCGGTCAGATGATAGAAGAGAATGTCGGTCATCAGGCTTCATAATGGGCGCGGACGAGCTCGTCGAGCAGGCGCACGCCGAAACCCGATCCCCAGGACTGGTTGATCTCGTCCTGCGGCGAGCCCATCGCCGTGCCGGCGATATCGAGATGCGCCCAGGGCGTCTCCTGCACAAAACGCTTGAGGAAATGCGCCGCGGTGATCGAGCCGGCCTGGCGGCCGCCGGTGTTCTTCATGTCGGCGAACTTGCTGTCGATCAGCTTGTCATAATCCTTGCCGAGCGGCATGCGCCAGAGTTTCTCATTGGTCGAAAGGCCGGCTGCCGTCAGCTGGCCGGAAAGCTCATCGTCATTGGAAAACAGACCGGCATGAACATTGCCGAGCGCCACGACGATCGCGCCGGTCAGGGTGGCGAGATTGATCATGAACTGCGGCTTGAAGCGATCATTGCAATACCAGAGCGCGTCGCAGAGCACGAGGCGGCCCTCGGCATCGGTATTGATCACCTCGATCGTCTGGCCGGACATGGAGGTGACGATGTCACCGGGACGCTGGGCGTTGCCATCAGGCATGTTCTCGACCAGGCCGATGATGCCGACGGCGTTGACGGCCGCCTTGCGGGAGGCGAGCACATGCATCAGCCCGGTCACGGCTGCGGCGCCGCCCATATCGCCCTTCATGTCTTCCATCCCGGCGGCCGGCTTGATGGAAATGCCACCGGTATCGAAGACGACGCCCTTGCCGATGAAGGCGACGGGACGATCCTTGGATTTGCCGCCTTTCCACTGCATGATCGCGAGACGCGGCGGGCGCACGGAACCCTGGGCGACGCCGAGCAAGGCGCCCATGCCAAGACGGCGCATTTCCTTCTCGGTCAGGATTTCCACGTCGACGCCGAGCTTTTCCAGCTCCTTTGCCCTGGCGGCGAATTCGACGGGGCCAAGTGCATTCGGCGGCTCGTTGACAAGGTCACGGGCAAGATTGACGCCGCCTGCGATCGCTTCGGAATCGGAAAATGCCTTCTTGGCGCCGGTCGCATCGGCGGTGACGATCGTCACCTTGACGGGTTTCGCCGGTTTCTCCTCGTCGTCATTCTTCTTTGTCTTATAGGCGTCGAAGCTGTAGCCCCGTAGCAGCATGCCGAGCGCAAAATCGGCGGCCGCGCGCGCGTCCGTCGTCAGGCCGGGAACGTCGAGGAAGACGGCCGCCTTGTCGGTATTCTTGATTTTCGATGCCGCAGCACCGCCGGCCTTCAGCCAGTCGTGGGCGGTGAGTTCGGCGGCCTTGCCAAGCCCGAGGACGACGATGCGTTCGACCGGCGCACCTTCCGGGGCGACGATATCGAGCGCGGCCATGGATTTAGCGGAGAATCGAGCGATCTTCGCAGCTTTGGCGATCACGCCTGCCGGATCGGCCGTTTCAGCGCCTGCTGCACCGTCGGCCTCTGCAGTCTTCAGCAGGATCGCCAGCCCGCCATGGAGCTTCGCCGACTTCGAGAATGAAATTTCAAACTTTGCTGACATGTCTTCTCCGCTGGGATTCTCTGAAATCCGTCCCTGGCGGATAATTTCGCGTTTGTCGGGTCTGTCAATGGCTTGCGACACTTGTTATGGTCGCCCGCGGCCGTCCAGGCTCACATGTTTTCGTCAGTTTCGTAGATATTCGCGTTGGCAGTTTTTTCGAAAAATCGATGGCGGGGCCCGGTGATCCGCCTGCCGAAGACGAGTTTCGGTGCATTCATGCTGTTGTTCTGGGCGTGGTGGGGGCTGCTGATCGTCTTCCGCGCCTTCCCCGGGATCGACATCTATTTTTCCCAGCTTTTTTTCGTTGGCACCGAGTGCGACGCGACCGTCTCTGCCGGAAGCATCTGCGGCGGCTTTCCCTATCGCGACTCGGGAAACTTCGACCTGCTGCGCACCATCTTCTTCCGCCTCCCCTATGTCGTCGCGATCGTAATGGCGTGGAAACTCATCGAATGTTACCAGCAGCACGGCGCAACCTTCAACGCCGAGCGGGCGCGCAAGCTCAAAGTCGCCTTGGGAACGCTGCTGATCGGGCCGGTGCTGCTCGTCAATGTCATCCTGAAGGAACATTGGGGCCGGCCGCGGCCGGTGCAGACGGATATTTTCGGCGGCGCCCTGCATTTCGTCGAAGCCGGTTCGCTTGCCGGCAAATGCGTTTCAAACTGCTCCTTCGTCTCCGGCGAGGCGGCGAGCGCAGGATGGCTGTTCTGCCTGCTGCTTTTCGTCCCGAAATCGCTGCGCTACGCGCTGGTGCCGCCCATCGCCGCGATCTCGATCCTTACGCCGGCCATGCGGCTATCCTTCGGCGCGCATTACCTCTCCGACGTGACGCTCGGATGGCTGTCCTCGCTTGTCGTCTTCGCAGCGCTGCTGGCGTTAACTGAGTCGCAACAGAGCCAAAAAAATTCTGAAATTTGAATGAATTTTTGACACCTGCTTGTCGCAAAAGCGCGACAAAGAGCGTAGAGGGATTCTCCTGCAAGCCGTTTGGGGCCTGCAGGTGCTTTCAAGGGCCGGCATGAAACTACTCGAGACATACATATTGCGGCGCGTCGGCCAGATGTTTCTCGTGGCGCTCCTGCCCGTGCTGGCGATCATTTGGACGACACAGGTGCTGCAGCGCATCAACCTCGTCACCGACAGCGGCCAGTCGATCGGGTCGTTCGCCAAGCTGGCGACGATGATCCTGCCGTCGATCATTCCTGTCGTGCTGCCCTTCGCGCTTGTCATCGCCATCACCCAAACGCTGACGACGATGAACAACGATTCCGAGCTGACCGTCATCGACGCGGCCGGGGCACGGCGCAGCATTCTGATCCGCCCGATCCTGTTGCTTGCCGCCGTCATCAGCGTCTTTTCCTTCTTCGTCGACAATATCGTCGAGCCGCGGGCAAAGACCGTGGCGCGTCAGATGATCGCCGAAACCTATGCCGATCTTCTCTCCTCGGTTATCGAGGAAAAAACCTTCCGCAAGATCGACGAGGGGCTCTATGTGCAGATCTCGAAGCGTCTGGCGGGCCGCATGCTGAAGGGCCTGTTCGTCGCCGACGAGCGGGACCCGGCCTACGAGCTGATCTATTACGCCAAGGAAGGCGCGGTCGACGACACCGGCACGACGCTGATCATGCATGACGGCGAGGTGCATCGCAAAACGCCAGACGGCAACGTCTCGGTCATCAATTTTGATTCCTATTCCTTCGACCTCTCTGACATGACGGAGAGCCGCGGTCAGGCGACGCTGAAAGCCAGCGACCGCGACCTGTGGTTCCTGTTCAATCCGGATCCGAACGACAAAGACTATACGATCCGGCCGCAGAGCTATCGCGCCGAACTGCATCGGCGACTGACGGACTGGATCCTGCCCGTCGTCTTTGCCCTGTTTTCGCTGGCGATCGCCGGCGATGCGCGGTCGCATCGCGAAGCACGGCTGCATCCGATGGTGAGCGCGCTCGCCTATGCCTTCGCGTTCCGATGGGCTGCGTTCTACGCGGCGAACCAAATCGACACCGATCCGGAATATATCGCCGTTCTCTACGCCATCCCGATCGTCAGCAGCATCGTTTCGATCATCTTCCTCAGCATGCACAAGCGGCTTGTCATGCCTTCGTTCATCCGGGAGCGGATATCGGCTTCCTGGAGACGCACGCAGGAAAGACTGCTTGCCGCGACCAGCAGGTCCGGCGGGGGCGCTGCCCAATGATGTTCGGAACATTGTCGCGTTATTTCTTTCGCCGCTACCTGGCGACGACGGGCTGGTTCCTGATCGGCGTGTCGGCGATCGCCTTTCTCCTCGATTTCAGCGAGACGGCGGGCCGCATGTCCGGCCTGCCCGGCTACACCATCGGTGGCGGCATCGTGATGACCGCCGTGCGCCTGCCGCTCATCCTGCAGCAGACAATCCCCTTCATCGCGCTCTTCGTCGGCATGACGGTGCTGATCGGGCTCAATCGCAAATATGAGCTCGTCGTTACCCGCGCGGCCGGCATCTCGGTCTGGCAGTTCATGTTTCCCTTCATTGCCGGTTCGCTGGCGCTCGGCGTGCTGACGATGACTGCGCTCAACCCGCTTGCCGCCTGGGGGCAACGCCAGGCACTGCTCGTCGAATCCGACTGGCGCGGCGAAAACGCGGTTCTGCGTAAGGCACCGCAGATTCCGTGGCTGCGCCAGATCAGCGGCCGCGACGATGTCATCATCGGCGCCCAGACGGTCCAGGAGAACGGCACCAAGCTGGTTGACGCCGTGTTGATCCATTTCGATTCAAGCGGCCGAGTCATTCTGAGACAGGATGCCGCCACGGCAAAGTTGGAAGATGGTTACTGGCAGCTTAACGGTGTCGTTGAGCGTAAGCCTGGGGAAATCCCGCTGCGCAAAGCTTCGGTCCAACTTCGCACCAATCTGAAACAGGATTTCGTCCAGGAGCGGCTGACAGCGCCGGAAACAATTGGTTTCTTTGACCTTTCCAACCGCATCGCGGCGGCCAAATCCTTCGGCATCTCGACCAAGGCATTGGAGACGCAATTCAACTCTCTGTTGTCCCAGCCATTGCTGCTGGTGGCCATGACTCTCATTGCTGCAACAGTGTCCCTAAAATTTAGCCGGTTCAACCAATCCCGCCCCGTGATTCTGGGTGGAATCCTGTCAGGCTTCATGCTTTATGTCATCACCGTGCTTGTAAAAGCATTCGGAAGCAGTGGAGTCGTGCCTCCCTTCGTGGCGACCTGGATACCGGTGGTCGTCGCGCTGGCCTTGGGCGCGACTATTTTGCTTCATCAGGAGGACGGCTAGTGGCGGTAGGCGACCGCAAGTATTTTAGTAAACAACTGGTTGCCCTGCTTGTCGGTGCGGCTCTATGTTCCTATTTCGGCAGCGCCCCGGCATCCTACGGCCAGACCAGCACGCCTGAGCAAAATATCGAGAATAAGATTCCCGAAGGCGCCAAGCTGCTGCTTTCGGCCAATGAACTCGTCTATAATCGTGACGCCGACCTCGTCTCGGCGGTCGGCGGCGTGCAGATCAATTATGGCGGCTACAAGATGGTCGCGCAGAAGGTCGAGTACAATCAGAAGACCGGCCGGATGATGGCGATCGGCAATGTCGAGCTCGTCAGTCCCGACGGCAACCGCATCTACGCCGACAACCTAGACGTGACCGACAATTTTGCCGACGGGTTCCTGAACTCGCTGCGCATCGAGACCTCCGACAATACGCGTATCGTCGCCGAAAGCGGCGAGCGTGTCGGCGGCACGAAGATGATTCTCAACAAGGGCGTCTACACCGCCTGCCTTCCCTGCGCCGAAGATCCGAAGCGTGCGCCCTTCTGGCAGGTCAAGGCCAAGCGCGTGATCCAGAACGGCGAGACCCATACGATCCGTCTGGAGCGGGCCCGCTTCGAGCTGCTCGGTTACCCGATTGCCTTCGTGCCATTCATCGAGGTTCCCGACAATACGGTGAAACGCAAGTCCGGCTTCCTGTTCCCGACGATGAGCCTGTCGCAGAATCTCGGCTTCGGTCTTTCCATTCCTTATTATTACGTGATCTCGCCGAGCATGGATGCGACGGTCACCGCAACCGGCTACACGGCCCAGGGCTTCCTCGTCGAAGGCGAATTCCGTCAGCGCTTCGAAAACGGCACGCATATCCTGCGCGTCGCCGGCATCGACCAAGCGAGCCCGGGCAATTTCAGCTCCGGTACGAGCGATGCCGAAGCCGAACAGCGCGGCATGGTGGCGTCAAAGGCGGAGTTCCGCATCAATCCGCGCTGGACGTTCGGCTGGGACGTCATGATGCAAAGCGACAACAATTTCTCGAAGACCTACAAGCTCCGCGGTCTGAGCGGCACGGATCGCACGAACCAGATATACCTGACCGGACTCGGCAAACGGAATTATTTCGACATGCGGGCGTTTTATTTCGACGTCCAGGATGCCGACCGCACGAACACCGCCGAAAAACAGCAGGCGATCGTCTATCCCGCCCTCGATTATCATTATGTCGCTCCCCAGCCGCTTGCAGGCGGCGAACTGTCCGCGGATGTCAACCTGACGAATATTTCGCGCACACATGGCGACTTCTATACTGTCGACGGATTCGACCGCTTCCGCGGCCTGAAAGGCCAGACGTCGCGCCTGACCGCCGAACTTCAATGGAAACGCACCTACGTCACGCCGACCGGCCTGGTGATCACGCCGCTTCTGGCCGCGCGCGGCGACGCTTTCGCGCTCAATATGAACGATCCGACCGGTTACGCCGGCAATTACCTCGACGACAATTCCGCCACCCGTTCGATGCTCACGGCCGGGTTGGAGGTGCGTTATCCAATTCTGATGACGACGGAAAACAGCACGCATATCCTCGAGCCGATCGCGCAGATCTACGCCCGTCCCGACGAGCAGCTCGCCGGCCGGCTGCCGAACGAGGATGCACAAAGCTTCGTCTTCGATGCCACGTCGCTTTTCGATCGTGACAAGTTCTCAGGCTACGACCGTATTGAAGGCGGCACCCGCGCCAATGTCGGCGTCCAGTATACCGGAACGTTCGACAGCGGTTACAAGCTGCACGGCATCTTCGGCCAGTCCTATCAGATCGCCGGCCGGAACTCGTTCGCCACCGATGACCTCGTCAATGTCGGCGCGGATTCCGGCCTCGAAACCGACCGCTCCGATTATGTCGGCCTCGGCGGGGTCGAAACGCCATACGGTGTGTCCGTCGCCGCCTCCTATCGTCTCGACGAGAAGGATTTCGAGTTCCGGCGCGGCGACCTGACGACCGCATACCAAAACGACACCTTCCAGACGCAGGTGACCTACACCCATCTCAGCGCCCAGCCGGCCTACGGCTTCGCCGAGGACAATGACGAGATCCAGACCAGCAGCAAAGTCAAGTTCAAGGACTACTGGTCGATCTTCGGCGGCATCGCCTGGGATCTGAACAATGATGTGATCAGTCGCCGGACGCTCGGCCTTTCCTATGAGGACGAATGCACGATCTTCACGATCGCCTATACGGACAGCAGGGATTCCGAAGACGAGTCGGCAAGCGACTGGACGATCGGCGCGCGGCTGACGTTCCGCACGCTCGGCGACATCAAGATCGGCTCCGATACCCTCTCAAACTAGCAGGCGGACGGCGTAAACATGGCCGCAAGTCATTCTTTCGCCGTAAGCCTGTGCAGGACATTGCCGCCAGCCGATATCTGAGGCATAGGGGATTCGCGCCGTGACGGAAGCGATTTCCGCGTGTCTCGCACTGTGGTAAGAACGCCGCGAACAACGTCTCGCGGCGCTATTGGGAGGTCAACAGATGATTGACGCGAAAAAAGCCATAACCGCCTTTCTCGCCGGCGCAGCGCTTGCCTTGCTGACGGGCCTTGCCGGCCCGGCGCTGGCAGCAAGCGAAGTCCAGGCCGTGGTGAACGGCACTGCCATCACCAGCGGCGATGTCGCCAAGCGACAGGCGTTCCTGCGCCTGCAGCATACGGCAGCCGATGCCAAGACCGCCAAGGAGCAGTTGATCGACGAAACGCTCAAGCGGCAGGAGGTCGCCCGCGTCCATATGTCGGTTTCGCAGCAGGACGTCGATGCGTCTTTCGCGCGCTTTTCGGCCGGCAACAAGCTTTCCGTCGAGCAGATGTCGCAGATCCTCGATCGTGCCGGCGTCGGCGTCGACCATTTCAAAGGCTTCATCGCCGTGCAGATGAGCTGGCCGCGTGTCGTCAATGCGCGTTACGGCTCGACCTCGCGGCTGTCGAATTACGATCTCGTCTCGCGCATGATGCAGAACAACAAGCAGAAGCCGGTGACGACGGAATATATGCTGCAGCAGATCATCTTCGTTATTCCGCAAGCCAAGCGCGCCGCCATCACCGGCAAGCGAAAGGGCGAAGCCGAGGCGTCGCGCTCGAAATTCCCCGGCTGCGACCAGGCAAAGGTCTTCGCCGCAACGATGCGCGATGTCGCAGTGCGCGACCTTGGCAGGATGCTCGCTCCCGAGATCCCGCCGGATTGGAAGCCGCTCGTCGAGCAGGCCAAGGGCAACACGACCGGCACCCGCGTTACCGACAAGGGCGTCGAATACCTGGCGATCTGCAGCCAGCGCCAGGTCTCCGACGACCAGGCCGCTGAAATGGTCTTCCGTCAGGAGGATCTCGACAAGTCCAAGGCCGGCAAGAACGGTCCGCCGGAGAATGAGAACAGCAAGAAATACCTGGATGAACTGCGCAAGAAGGCGCAGATCGCCTATCGCTGACCGACGATGGCGACACCGTTCTCACGACCGCTTGCACTGAGCCAGGGCGATCCCGCCGGCATCGGGCCGGATATCACGCTGATGGCCTGGCTTCGGCGGCGTGAACTCGGGCTCCCGCCTTTTTTCCTGATCGGCGATCCTGATGTCTTGGCCTTGCGAGCCCGCCAGCTCAACCTGGCGGTTTCCATCCGTGAGATCGCCAGGGCCGACGAGGCCATCGGCATGTTTGCCGATGCGCTTCCCGTCATCAACGTGCCTGTTGGCATTGAGGTCGTGGCCGGTGAACCGCATGTGGCAACGGCGAAAGGCACGATCGCGGCGATCGAAAAAGCCGTATCGCTTGTCATCGGAGGCGAGGCGCTCGCGGTCGCCACCA
The DNA here is from genome assembly GCF_029194105.1 of Rhizobium mulingense. Taxonomy (NCBI): domain Bacteria; kingdom Pseudomonadati; phylum Pseudomonadota; class Alphaproteobacteria; order Hyphomicrobiales; family Rhizobiaceae; genus Rhizobium; species Rhizobium mulingense. The sequence goes on from NZ_JARFVE010000010.1 coordinate 145,836, forward strand.
ATCCGATCGCCAAGGCCGTTCTCTATGAGGCGGGCTTCCGCTTTCCCGGCCATACCGAATTTCTCGCCGATCTGGCTGCCAGGGCAACCGGCAGCCCGGTGACCCCTGTCATGATGCTGTCCGGACCGAAGCTCAGGGCCATTCCCGTCACCATTCACATTCCGCTTCGGGACGTGCCGCAGGCGCTGACGGAGGAATTGGTCATGGAAACCTGCAGGATCGCTCACGACGATCTGAGGCAGCGCTTCGGTATCGATGCGCCGCGGCTCGCGGTTGCCGGCCTCAATCCGCATGCCGGTGAAACCGGGACGATCGGCAGGGAAGACGAGGATGTCATCCGCCCGGCCATCGAGCGCCTGCGCGACGAGGGCATTGACGCCATCGGCCCCCTGCCCGCCGATACGATGTTCCATGACGAGGCGCGGGCGCGATACGACGTCGCCATCTGCATGTATCACGACCAGGCCCTGATCCCCGCCAAGGCGCTCGGCTTCGACGACAGCGTCAACGTCACGCTCGGACTTCCGTTCGTGCGCACCTCGCCGGATCACGGCACCGCTTTCGGCATTGCCGGCAAAGGGCTGGCGCGCGAGCAGAGCCTCGTTGCGGCGCTGAAGCTCGCCTTTCACCTCGGCCGCACTTGGGAAAGCCGCCGCTGATGGCAGCACTCGATGGCCTGCCGCCGCTTCGCGACGTCATTCAGCGTCACGGCCTCGATGCGCGAAAGGCGCTCGGGCAGAACTTCCTGCTGGATCTCAACCTGACGCAGAAGATCGCCCGCACGGCCGGCGCGCTCGAAGAAACGACCGTGATCGAGGTCGGCCCAGGCCCAGGTGGGCTGACGCGCGCGATCCTGGCCCTCGGCGCCAGGAAGGTGGTCGCCATCGAGCGGGACACGCGCTGCCTGCCGGCTCTCGCCGAGATCGCCGATCACTATCCGGGCCGGTTGGAGGTGATCGAAGGCGATGCGCTGAAGACGGATTTCGAGTCCCTGGCGCCGGAAGGCCCGGTCAAGATCCTCGCCAACCTGCCCTACAATGTCGGCACGCAGTTGCTGGTCAACTGGCTGCTGCCGAGGGCTTGGCCGCCGTTCTGGCAGTCGCTGACGCTGATGTTTCAGAAGGAAGTCGGCGAGCGTATCGTCGCCAGCGAGGACGACGACCATTTCGGCCGTCTCGGCGTGCTCTGCGGCTGGCGGACCGAGGCGCGCATGGCCTTTGACGTGTCACCGCAAGCCTTCACGCCGCCGCCGAAGGTGACGTCTACGGTGGTGCATCTGACGCCCCGGGAAAATCCCATCCCCTGCTCCGTCGCCAATCTGGAAAGGGTGACGCAGGCCGCCTTCGGCCAGCGCCGCAAAATGCTGCGCCAGAGCCTGAAGTCCCTCGGCGGCGAGAGTTTGCTCGTCAAGGCCGGGATCGATCCGGCGCGGCGAGCGGAGACGTTGTCCGTCGAGGAATTCTGCCTTCTGGCAAACAGCCTTTAAAGCGCCCTCAACCGCTGCGCAGCCTTGCGCGATATGCTTTTAATTTAGAGCGACGGCGTCTCTTCCAGCAATCCACGGACGAAATCGAACATGCCATGGCGGCGGTCGCGGCGCAGGCGTTCGGCCTTGACGATCGACTGGACGGAGTCGAAGGCGGCGTTGAGATCGTCGTTGACGATGACATAGTCATATTCGCGCCAGTGGCCGATCTCGGCGCGGCTGTTGGCAAGACGCGTCTGGATGACCTCCTCGGAATCCTCAGCGCGGCGATGCAGCCGCGACTGGAGTTCCGTCATGGTCGGCGGCAGCACGAAGATCGAGACGACGTCGGCCGACATCTTCTCCTGCAATTGCTGGGCGCCCTGCCAGTCGATGTCGAAGAGCATGTCACGTCCCTCGGCCATGGCTTGCTCCACAGGCTCACGGGGCGTGCCATAGAAATTGCCATGCACCTCGGCCCATTCGAGCAGCGCGTCGCTATCGCGCAGCCGCTCGAACTCGCGCACACTCTTGAAGTGGTAGTGCACATCCTCGACTTCGCTCGGGCGGCGCTGCCGCGTGGTGACGCTGACGGAGAGGCCGATTTGCCTGTCCTGCTCCAGCAGCGTGCGCGCGATGGTAGACTTGCCGGCGCCGGACGGCGACGAGATGACAAGCATCAGACCGCGACGGGCGATCTGCACGGGCGAGGATTTCGCCGGTTTCATGTCCTACTCCAAATTCTGGACCTGCTCGCGGAACTGGTCGATCACGACTTTCAACTCGATGCCGGCGGCGGTAACCGCCGAGGCATTCGACTTCGAGCAGATGGTATTCGATTCGCGGTTAAATTCCTGTGCAAGGAAGTCCAGCCGGCGTCCGGCAGGTCCGCCTTTCACCAGGAGATCGCGCGCTGCAGCGATATGCGCCTTCAGGCGGTCGATTTCCTCGCGCAGATCCGCCTTGGTCGCCAACAGCGCGGCTTCGGCATGCAGTCTGTCGCGGTCGAGCGCGGCCATGCCGTCCATCAACAAGGCGACCTGTGCCGCGAGCCGGGAGGCGATCTCCTGCGGCGAGCGCGAGGGATCCGTCTCGATCGTCCGCGTCAGGCCCTCGATCGTTGCGACGTGGTCGAGAAGGATGCGGGAGAGCGCCGCGCCTTCCTGCTCGCGCATCGCCCGGAGGTCGGCAAGCGCGCCCATGAGGCCGGCGGCAATATCGGCATCCCGGGCGGCCAGCGCCTCCTCGCCGTCCTCACCCTCGCGGAACTCCACGATGCCGCGCACCAGAAGCAGCGTATCGAGCTTCAGCGGCGCCGGATCGATTACGTCCACCAGCTGCTCGCGCATCGCAAGCACGGCGGCAAGCGCTTGTCTGTTCAGCACCGCCTCGAAACGGTTCTCGTCGGCAGTGACCGAAAGCGAAGCCTGCAGGTTGCCGCGGCTGAAACTTTCGCCGGCAAGGCGGCGGACCTCCGCCTCCATGCGTTCAAGGCCGGGCGGCAGGCGCAGGCGCAGGTCGAAGCCCTTGCCGTTGACCGAGCGCAACTCCCATGCCCAGCGCCAGCGGCCGCTCGTTCCCTCGCGCCGCGCAAAACCGGTCATGGACTGCAAAGCCATGCGAGCCTCCCGAAATCTGTCAGTTGATCTTCTTTTTCTTCGGCGGCACGACAGTTGCGCCGTTCTCGCCCGGCTGCTCTTCCGGCTGGCCATCGACCGCAATGTTCGGATCCGAACCCTTGTCAGCCTCGAGCTTGCGCCAGCGCTTGACGTTGGCATTGTGCTCTTCGAGCGTCGCGGCGAAAACGTGGCCGCCAGTGCCGTCGGCGACGAAATAGAGATCCTGGGTTTTCCAAGGGTTGGCGACGGCTTCCAGCGCATCCTTGCCGGGATTGGCGATCGGCGTCGGCGGCAGACCCTTGATGACATAGGTATTGTAGGGCGTGTCCCGCTTCAGGTCCGACTGGTAGATCGGCCGGTCGGCCGGCTTTCCCTCGCCCCCGAAGAGCCCGTAGATGATCGTCGGATCGGACTGCAGGCGCATGCCCTTGCCAAGCCGGTTCAGGAAAACGGAGGCGACATGGGCACGTTCGTCGGGAACGCCGGTCTCCTTCTCGACGATGGAGGCGAGGGTGACGAATTCTTGCTTGGATCGCAGCGGCAGCGAGGAATCACGCTTGTCCCAGACCTGATCGACGAGCTTCTGCTGTGCCGCCGCCATCTGTTCGATGATTTCCGAACGCTTGGTGCCACGCGAGAACTTGTAGGTGTCAGGACGCAGGCTGCCTTCGGCCGGCAGTGCGGCCGGCAGGTCACCTTCCAGGACCGGATCCTGCAGCATCCGGTCAAACATCTGGCGAACCGTCAGGCCTTCGGGGAAGGATACCGAATAGAGAATGGACTTGCCCGATTTCAGCAGCTCCATGATATCGCTCATGGAGGCTTTCGCCTTGATCTCGTATTCGCCCGCCTTCAAGCTCTCGCCGGCGGAAAGATGCGTCGCCGTCAGATATCGGAAGATGCGGGCATCGGAGATGATCGCATTGCGCTCGAGGTTCGAAGCGATTTCGGCGAGACCCGCGCCGTTGCGGACGATGAAATTGGTGTTCGTCTGCAGCGGACCCGGGCTCTGATAGGTCGATGTCGCGTAGTAGAAGGCGATGACCGCGACGACGCAGACCAGGACCGCCATCGTCATGATGAAGTTCAGAAAGAGGACGATCTGGCTGCGCGCGTTCCTGGAGCGCTTCGGCGGCTCCGGAACACGCTCCGGACGCAGGGCCTCGTTCGGCGACTTCGGGATGATCGGTCCCTTCTGCGCTTGGCTGTCGTTGCTCTGGTTCGTCGTATCGCTCACCGGCAATCCTCTAAAACTTGGCCCTCATTCCGCTATTTCGCGAAGCAATGCGGCAAAAGCAGGTTCTGCCACAGTTCAACGAAGCCGCTGCCGGTCGTTCAACTCCAGCGCGCCCGCTATGGCAAGCCCTTTACTGCGCGTAACGGCGCAGCACGAGCGACGCGTTCGTGCCGCCGAATCCGAACGAATTGGACAGGGCCACGTTGATTTCTCGCTCGCGCGCCTTGTGCGGAACAAGATCGATCGCCGTCTCGCGTTCGGGATTGTCGAGATTGAGCGTCGGCGGCGCGATATTGTCACGAATGGCCAGCGTCGCGAAGATCGCCTCGATGGCGCCGGCCGCGCCGAGAAGGTGTCCGGTCGCCGACTTGGTTGAGGACATGGAGATCTTCGACGCCGCATTGCCGACCAGCCGCTCGACCGCTCCGAGTTCGATCGTGTCGGCCATGGTCGAAGTACCATGGGCGTTGATGTAGTCGATATCGGCCGGCGTCAACCCGGCGCGCTTCAGCGCCATCGCCATGCAGCGACCGGCCCCCTCGCCGTCTTCGGACGGCGCGGTGATATGATAGGCATCGCCCGATAGGCCGTAACCGACGACCTCGGCGTAAATTCTGGCGCCGCGCGCCCTGGCATGTTCCAGCTCTTCGAGCACGACGATGCCGGCGCCCTCGCCCATGACGAAGCCGTCTCGGTCGCGGTCATAGGGGCGCGAGGCCTTCTGCGGATCGTCGTTGTGCTGGGTCGACAGCGCTTTGCAGGCGGCAAAGCCTGCGAGCGAAATGCGGCTGACGGGGGATTCCGTGCCGCCTGCGACCATGACGTCGGCATCCCCAAGCGCGATCAGCCGCGCGGCATCGCCGATCGCATGCGCGCCCGTCGAGCAGGCGGTGACGACCGAATGATTGGGTCCGCGCAGCTTGTGGCGGATCGACACCTGACCGGAAACCAGATTGATCAGGCGGCCGGGAATGAAGAAGGGGGAGATACGGCGCGGGCCCTTGTCGCGCAGGGTGTAGCCTGCCTCGACGATGCCTTCGATGCCGCCGATACCGGAGCCGATCAGCACGCCGGTGGCGATCTGGTCCTCGTCGCTCTCGGGATGCCAGTTCGCGTCGGCAAGCGCCATGTCGGCGGCGGCCATGCCGTAGATGATAAAGGGATCGACCTTGCGCTGTTCCTTCGGCTCCATCCACTGATCGACATTGAAGGTGCCGTCGGCGCCGTCACCGAGCGGAATACGGCAGGCGATCTTGGCGGGAAGGTCGTCGACCTCGAATTCGGTGACGAGGCGGGCGCCGTTCTGGCCGGCGAGCAGCCGCGACCACGTCACCTCAGTCCCGCATCCCAAGGGTGATACCATGCCGGTACCAGTGATGACGACACGTCTCATCGCGTGCTTCCCCCGTCTCTTATGTTCTATGGAGAAATAGGCCGAAAAGAAAAGGGCGGACTCCAGGCCCGCCCTTTCTCAAATCTACAGGATCAGGCCTGGGCCTTCTCAATAAACTTCACTGCATCGCCAACCGTCAGGATCGAGTCGGCAGCGTCGTCGGGGATTTCAACGCCGAATTCTTCTTCGAAAGCCATGACAAGTTCGACCGTGTCGAGCGAGTCGGCGCCCAGATCGTCGATAAAGCTGGCGCTCTCGACGACCTTGTCGGCATCGACGCCAAGATGATCAATAACAATTTTCTTTACGCGTTCTGCGATATCGCTCATGTCGGTTTCCTCGACCTTATGTCCTGATCGGAATGCCGTTGCGGCACCCCTACCCTGTTTCAGCCTGCGATGTATTCAGACATCCTCGGCAAACTCGTTTACCCGGCTTCAGAGATTTCCGAGGCTTGCGAAAAGCCCGCCGGTCCGTCTGCTTTCTCGGGACGACTGTTCACAGTCATGGCCCGCTTAACATGGTTTAAGTCTGCCGCAAAGCCAGAAAATCAACGCTTCGTGATTGCTCAACATGCTATTGGCGGAATTATCCCTGCGCCGATGGTTTGTCGTTTCAGATCATCGCCATGCCGCCGTTTACGTGCAGCGTCTGACCGGTCATGTAGGCAGCCTCGGAGGACGCAAGATAGGCAACCGCCGAAGCGACTTCGCCGCCCGTGCCCATCCGCTTCATCGGGATCGCCCCCATGATAGCTTCCTTCTGCTTATCGTTCAGCTTGCCGGTCATGGCGCTTTCGATGAAGCCGGGTGCGACACAGTTGACGGTCACGTTGCGGGTGGCGATTTCCTGCGCCAGCGACTTGGTGAAACCGATCATGCCGGCCTTGGAGGCGCAATAGTTGGCCTGCCCCGGATTGCCGGTAACGCCGACGACGGAGGTGATGTTGATGATGCGGCCATAACGGCGGCGCATCATCGGGTGCGTCAACTCGCGCGTCAGGCGGAACGTCGACGTCAGATTGACTTCGAGGACGGCGTCCCAGTCCTCGTCGCTCATGCGCACGAAGAGGCCGTCCCTGGTGATGCCGGCATTATTGACGAGGATATCGACGCCTTCGAGTTCGGCTTCGGCCTTCTGGCCGAGCGCCTTGACCTCGTCGCGGTCCGACAGGTTGGCCGGGAAGATCTTGACGCGCTCGCCGAGCTCGGCCGCCAGCGCTTCCAGCTTCTCGACGCGGGTGCCGTGCAGGCCGACGATGGCGCCCTGCTTATGAAGAAGGCGGGCGATTTCCTCGCCGATACCACCCGATGCGCCGGTGACGAGAGCCTTGCGGCCGGAAAGATCGAACATGGAAACGTTCCTTATATCTGGAGATATCAATCAGGCCATGAGGGCGGCGACGGCCGCGTCGATATCCGCCGGGCCGCCGATGGAGATGCCGTTGACTGTTTTGTCGATGCGGCGAGCAAGACCGGTCAGCACCTTGCCGGAACCGAGTTCATAAAGCGTGGTGACGCCATTGCCGGCGAACCACTCCACGGTCTCGCGCCAGCGGACCTGGCCGGTCACCTGTTCGACCAGGAGGTTCGCGATCTCGTCGGCACCGGTCACAGGGGCGGCGCGAACATTGGCGATGAGGGGCACGAGCGGATCGGACTTGGCGACCGTCGCCAGCGCCGCGCGCATGGCCTCGGCCGCAGGCGCCATCAGCTTGGAATGGAAGGGAGCCGAGACGGGCAGCAGAATGGCGCGCTTGGCGCCCTTGTCGGTTGCCAGACCGGCGGCCTTTTCGACGGCTGCCTTCTCGCCCGAAATGACGATCTGGCCTCCGCCATTGTCGTTGGCGATCTGGCAGGCGCCGGTGGCGGCGGCCTCTTCGCAGACGGCGGCGACATCGGCATGTTCCAGCCCGATGATCGCCGCCATGGCGCCGATGCCGACGGGAACGGCGGCCTGCATGGCATTGCCGCGAATGCGCAGCAGCCGCGCCGTATCGGCGAGTGAAAAGGTGCCGGCGGCGCAAAGTGCCGAATATTCGCCGAGCGAGTGGCCCGCGACATAGGCGACCTTGGACTTCAGATCCAGCCCCTTGGCTTGGAGAACACGGACCACGGCGATCGAGACGGCCATCAGCGCCGGTTGGGCGTTCGCCGTCAAGGTCAACGTGTCCTCCGGACCGTTGAACATGACGTCCGAAAGCTTTTCACCGAGCGCCTCGTCGACTTCTTCGAAAACGGCGCGGGCTTCCGCGAAATTCTCGGCCAGATCCTTGCCCATGCCGACGGCCTGACTGCCCTGGCCGGGAAAAGTGAAAGCAATGGTCATTCTGATGTCCCTGATTGCGCCCCTGAGGCTGTTTTGCCTCCAATTGACATTCTTTCCGGCAGAGTCAAGTGGCGGCACCTTCTGCGCAAAGCCTTTCGCCCCGGCGCAAAAGCCCGGTTTTTGCTCTTGCGCTCTGTCGAATCCGGCCTAGATTTGCCCGGTCCTCCCAAGGCTTCCATCTCCAGATCGTTCCCAGGGTTTTTTCTCCATGAAGTACAAGTCACTCGGCCGCACAGATATTTCCGTTTCAGAAATCTGCCTTGGCACCATGACCTGGGGCTCGCAGAATAGCGAAACCGACGCGCATGCGCAGATGGATTACGCCGTCGAAAAGGGCGTCAATTTCTTCGATACCGCCGAGCTCTACCCGACAACGCCGGTCTCGCCCGAAACGCAGGGCTGGACCGAAGACTATATCGGCAGCTGGTTCAGCAAATCAGGCAAGCGCAGCGATATCGTCCTGGCCACCAAGGTCGCCGGCCGCGGCCGCGATTATCTGCGCGGCGGCGAGGGCGCGAATGCAAAAAACGTCCGCCTGGCGCTCGAAGCCAGCCTGAAGCGGCTGCAGACCGATTACGTCGATCTCTACCAAGTCCACTGGCCGAACCGCGGCCATTTTCACTTCCGCCAGAACTGGGGCTACAATCCGTTCACCCAGGATCGCGAGAAGGCCGTCGCCAACATGCTCGAGATTCTGGAGACGCTCGGCGCGCTGGTGAAGGAGGGCAAGATCCGCGCGATCGGCCTTTCCAACGAAACCACCTGGGGCATACAGAAATATCTGACGCTCTCCGAACAGAAGGGCCTGCCGCGCGTCGCCAGCGTCCAGAACGAATACAATCTGCTCTACCGCCATTTCGACCTCGATCTCGCCGAGCTCTCGCACCACGAGGACGTCGGACTACTCGCCTATTCACCGCTCGCCGGCGGCATACTGACCGGCAAATATGTCGATGGCGGCAGGCCGAAGGGGTCGCGCGCTTCGATCAATCCCGACATCGGCGGTCGCCTGCAGCCGCTGCAGGAGCCGGCAACCAAGGCCTATCTGGAAATCGCTGTCCGATACGGTCTCGACCCGGCGGCCATGGCGCTCGCCTTCTGCCTGTCGAGACCCTTCATGACATCGGTCATCATCGGCGCGACGTCGATGAAACAGCTCGATACTGACCTGAGTTCCGTCAATCTCAAGCTGTCGATCGAGGTTTTGGCTGAAATCGAAAAGGTTCACCGCCAGTACCCGATGCCGATGTGAGGCAAACGGAGATCCCGCAATCGATGCGGCCATTCGCGGTCGGAACCCTCCCGCCGAGCGAACATCGCCCAGCCCTCGCACCACGAACTGCAACGACGAGTTCACGCTCCGGAGGCGATTTCGCTTCTCCGTTCTCGGCATTTCAGCTAGATTTATATAGTTCTGGCGGCGCCGCAGGAGCGCTCACCCCGTGGAACGAAAGCTAGCAGTGATACTTGCCGGCGACGTTGCCGGTTACACTCGCCTTGTTGCAGCCAACGAGGAAGACGCCCTTGCGACACTCAGTGTCTATGGCGCCACCATCGGTGATCTGGTGCGCGAGCATGGCGGGCGGATTTTCGGCAGCGCCGGAGATAGCGTGGTCGCCGAATTCCACAGCGCAGTACAAGGCGTCCGTGCAGCCGTCGCGATCCAGCGCGCCCTCCATCGCCGAAATGCGGACCTGCCTGTGGATCGACGCATGGAGTTCCGCCTTGGGCTCAACCTCGGCGATGTCGTCGTCTCCGGAGACAACTTGCTTGGCGACGGCGTGAACGTCGCCGCCCGCCTTCAAGAAGTGGCGCTGCCTTCAGGTATCTGCATTTCCGGGGCTTTGCGGGAGCAGATCGAGGGCAAGCTGGACTTTCCGCTCGTGTCGATGGGCGATCGCGCTCTGAAAAACATTCCCCGCCCCGTGCCCGTGCATCGAGTTGACTGGAGCCGCGAGGATCCTGTTGAAGCGGGGGTGCTCGGCGGACCACTCAGACTGCCTGACAAACCCTCGATCGCCGTATTACCCTTCGTCAACATGTCCGATGACCCGGAGCAGGAGTTCTTCGCCGATGGCTTGACCGAAGACATCATCACGGCGCTCTCGCTTTATCGCTGGTTTTTCGTCATCGCTCAGAACTCGTCCTTTGTGTTTAAGGGGCGCGCGGTTGATGTGAAGCAAATCGGGCGCGATCTCGGCGTGCGCTATATCGTAGAAGGCAGCGTGCGCAGGGTCGGGATGCGTATTCGCGTCACAACCCAGTTGATCGAGGCGGAAAGCGGCGTGCACCTCTGGGCACAACGCTACGACCGTGAAATCGCCGATATCTTCGCCATTCAGGACGAACTTACCCAAAACGTCGTCGGGGCCATCGAGCCTGAAATCCTTATCGGCGAGAGACGCCGTGCGCTGCTGCGAACCACGGACAACCTGGATGCCTACGAGAGCCACATGCGCGGCACCTGGCTGCATAACGCACAGGATACGGCCGAGCATTTCACCGAGGCCATCATCTGGCATCGGCGAGCCATCGAACTCGATCCCAGCTTTGCGCGCGCCCACATGATGTTGGCCCGCTCGCTCTACGCCCGCTGTCTCCGCGGCTTCAGCGACGACGTCGACAGGGACAGTACTGAACTTCGCCTCGAGGCAGAGCGTGCTGTCGCGCTCGACCCGCGCGATCCCTACTCTCATTATGTTATGTGCCTCGGCCATTTTGCGGCCCATAACGCTCCAGCCGCGGTCGAGGCGTCCCAGTAGGCGATCGATCTCAACCCCAATTTTGCACTAGCGCATATGGCGTTGGATGGGCTCGCATTTTCGCCGGCCATTTCGCCGAAGCCTGCGACCCGCTCCACATGGCCCTGCGGCTCAGTCCGCATGACCCCTTTACCTATCTCTTTTTCGACCGACTAGCGTTGTCTCATTACCATCTCGGCAACTACGAGGAGGCCACTCACTATTCCGAACGCGGACTGTCGCTCCGCCGCGCCTATTTCAACCGACTCGTGCTCCTCGCGAGTCTAGGACAGCTCGATCGCCACGACGAAGCGCGGCGGCTAATACCGGAAATTCTAGCACACGCACCGATGGACCTCGAACACTACTGGAAGTTTCTGACACCATATGTCGCCACCAACCACTACGACCATTTCGTCGACGGTTTACGCAAAGCAGGACTACCTTTGTTGAACTCGCCGCGAGAACAATGCTGACTGTCCCTTGCGTTTCGCGCAAAAATCCGTATAAGCGCGCCTGTTCGTTAGCCCGGTCTTCTGGCTGGTGGCTGAACGGAGGGCCGGTTTCCTCTCGGAAATCGTTCGGAACGGAAGCGTTCCAGCCTCCCGTGTCTCCGCTCTCGACCGTCTCGGAAACGCTTTTCTTGCCTGGGTCAGCCCAATCAGGAGCAGTCGTTGAGGCTTAGCCGCCGAATACCGGGTTGAACCAAACGCAAGAAAGGCAAAGCTGTCATGGCTCTTTATGAACATGTATTCCTTGCCCGGCAGGATATTTCCGCTCAGCAGGTCGATGCCCTCGTAGAACAGTACAAGGGTGTGATCGAAGCAAACGGCGGCAAGGTCGGGCGTATCGAGAATTGGGGCCTCAAGTCCCTCACCTACCGCATCAAGAAGAACCGTAAGGCGCACTATGCGCTGATGGACATTGATGCCCCGGCTGCTGCGATCCAGGAAATGGAACGCCAGATGCGCATCAGCGAAGACGTCCTTCGCTACATGACCATCGCCGTCGAAAAGCACGAAGAAGGCCCGTCTGCCATGCTGCAGAAGCGCGACCGCGACGACCGCGGCCCGCGTGAAGGCGGCGACCGTGGCCCGCGCCGCGAATTCGGTGACCGTCCGCCGCGCCGTGACGGCGACTTCCAGCGTGGCCCGCGTCCGGATCGCGCCCCCCGCGAAGACCGTGCATAAGGAGATATAAGAATGTCTGAAGCTTCCTCCGCACCGGTCCGCCGCCCGTTCCATCGCCGCCGCAAGACCTGCCCGTTCTCCGGCGCAAACGCTCCGCGGATCGACTACAAGGACGTCCGCCTGCTGCAGCGCTACATTTCCGAGCGCGGCAAGATCGTTCCGTCCCGCATCACGGCCGTTTCCCAGAAGAAGCAGCGCGAACTCGCCCAGGCGATCAAGCGCGCCCGTTTCCTCGGCCTGCTGCCGTACGTCGTCGCCTAATAGAATATGTGACCCCCGGATTTCTGATCCGGGGGTTGCTCCCTTCCGCGATGGGCGCGGATCGGAACTGTTAAAACCCATGTTGAGACGTTTCTGAATTCGATTCAGCAACATCCTCTAACTGCTTGATGAAGCAGGACAGCGACCTTGAAACGACTGGATCTTAAAACGCTGCTGACCGGCGCACTCGCCGGCTTGACCGCTGCCCTGCTGGTGCTGGGCGCGAGCGTGCAGCCGTCGTTTTTCAGTGCGCTCCTCTATACTGCTTCGGCACTGCCGATCCTGCTTGTCGGGCTCGGCTGGGGCAATGTCGCCGCGATTGTGGCCGTCGTCACTGCAGCCGCACTCGGCGCGGTCTTCATCTCGCCCTCCTTCGCGCTGATCATGACGCTGGTGACGCTGCTGCCGGCCGGCTGGCTCAGCCACCTCGCCAATCTCGCCCGCCCCGCATCCGAACTCGGCGGTCCGGACCACCTGCTCGCCTGGTATCCGCTCTCCGATATCCTGCTGCATCTTTGCGGCCTGGTGACGTTCGCCGTCATCGTCATCGGTGTGATGATCGGCTACGGGCCCGAGATCACCGATTCGATCGTCGACCTGCTGATTGCCTCGGTCAAGCAGCAGCAGCCGGAATTCATGCCGGATCCGGCGGCGACCGCGCAGACCAAATCGGTGATCTTGCTGATGCTGCCGGCTTTGCAGGGCGGCATGTGGGTGACGATGCTGTTCGCAGCCTATTATTTCGCGGTGCGCATTGTCGCAGCATCCGGCCGCGGCCTTCGCCCCCGCGAGGACATTCCCTCGTCGCTGCGCATGAACCGCAACTCGATCTTCATCTTCCTGGCCGGGCTTGCCGCCTGCTTCTTCGGCGGCGTTCCGGCGCTGATCGGCGCAACCGTGATCGGCACTTTCGGCGCTGGCTTCATGCTCTCCGGATTCGCCTCGCTGCATTTCCGCACGCGCGGCAAGGACTGGCGTTTGCCGGCCCTCATCCTCTGCTACCTGGCTTCGATGCTCATGCTGCTGCCAGCCCTCCTCATCCTGGTCGTGGGTCTTAGCGATACGCGCAAGGCGATCGCGCTGACCCCGACGAAAGATGCCGATACCCCGAAACAATCCGATACGAAAATCTGAGACACAAGAAAGGAAAAGAAAATGGAAGTCATCCTTCTCGAACGCATCTCCAAGCTCGGCCAGATGGGCGAAACCGTAAAGGTTCGCGACGGCTTTGCCCGTAACTACCTGCTGCCGCTCGGCAAGGCGCTGCGCGCCAACGCCGCCAACAAGACCCGCTTCGAAGCCGAGCGCGCGACACTTGAAGCCCGCAACCTCGAGCGCAAGTCGGAAGCCCAGAAGGTCGCCGACGTTCTCGACGGCAAGTCCTTCATCGTCGTGCGCTCCGCCGGCGAAACCGGCCAGCTCTACGGCTCGGTCGCTGCCCGTGACGTCGTCGAGATTCTCGCCGCCGAAGGCTTCAACATCGGCCGCAACCAGGTGCACCTGAACACGCCGATCAAGGCGATCGGCCTGCACAAGGTCGAGCTGCAGCTGCATGCCGAAGTCGAAATCCATGTCGAGCTGAACGTTGCCCGTTCCGCCGAAGAGGCTGAGCGCCAGGCCAAGGGCGAAGAACTCACCTCGGTCGACGCGATCTACGGCGTCGACGAAGACGCGCTGCGTCCGGAAGATTTCTTCGATCCGGAAGCCGACGGCATCGACGAAGACGAAGCATAAGGTTCGTCGGACACAATCCGCGACAGGAAGCCCGGCCGTTGCGCCGGGCTTTTTCGTTCGTCCGCTTCATGGGAAACAACCGGGGAGACACCTTTTACCGGGGATTTCCTGATGTTTTTGCTGCGTGCCCGATGTCATCGCGTTACCATGTCCATCTCCGGAACGAATGAGCTGAGTCGGCTCCGTGCCGTGTCCTCAGGGTGACACTTCCGGTATTTCTCGCTTGTGTCGCTGAGGACTGTGGAGAAGTCGAACAACGTGCACAGCGTTCGAGATTAAGGCGATGCGGGCCTCCGCTCCTTTGCAGCCCCTTGATTTTCTCCATCCGGAATTGCAAATCCGGAGTTGGAAAAAGACAGAACGGATGATGATGAACGACGCCGCTCGAAAGATTGCAGCCGTTGCTCCCTCGGAGCAGCATTATCGCGAAGCACCCAACAACATCGAAGCTGAGCAGGCGCTTCTGGGTGCCATCCTGATGAACAACGACGCCTATTATCGGGTGTCCGATTTCCTCAAGCCGATCCATCTCTACGAACCGCTGCACCGGAAGATCTTCGAGGTCGCCGGCGACATCATCCGCATGGGCAAGATCGCCAACCCGGTGACGATCAAGACCTTCCTCAAGGCCGACGAGAAGGTCGGCGAGATGACGGTTTCGCAATATCTGGCAAGCCTCGTCAGCAATGCCGTCACCGTCATCAACGCCGAGGATTACGGCCGGGCGATCTATGATCTCGCGCTGCGCCGGGCGCTGATCACCATCGGCGAGGACGTCGTCAACATCGCCTATGACGCGCCGCTCGACATGCCACCGCAGTCGCAAATCGAGGATACCGAACGCCGGCTCTTCGAGCTCGCCGAAAATGGCCGTTACGATGGCGGCTTCCAGTCCTTCAACGATGCCGTGGCGCTCGCCATTGACATGGCGGCCGTCGCCAAGGAACGCGACGGTGGCCTTTCCGGCATTTCCACCGGCATCCATTCGCTTGATGCCAAGATGGGCGGCCTGCAGCGTTCGGACTTGATCATCCTCGCCGGACGCCCCGGCATGGGCAAGACCTCGCTTGCCACCAACATCGCCTACAATATCGCCGCCGCCTACGAGGGCGAAGTGCAGTCGGACGGCAGCATGAAGGCTAAGAATGGCGGCGTCGTCGGCTTCTACTCGCTCGAAATGTCGTCAGAACAGCTCGCCACCCGTATCATCTCCGAACAGACGGAAGTCTCCTCCTCGAAGATCCGCCGCGGCGACATCAACGATGCCGATTTCGAAAAGCTCGTCGCCTGCTCGATGATGATGCAGAAGGTGCCGCTCTATATCGACCAGACCGGCGGCATCTCGATCGCCCAACTTTCGGCGCGCGCGCGCCGTCTCAAGCGTCAGCGCGGCCTCGACGTGCTGGTGGTCGACTACGTGCAGCTGATGACCGGTTCGGGCAAATCGAGCGACAATCGCGTCCAGGAAATCACCCAGATCACCACTGGCCTGAAGGCGCTCGGCAAGGAGCTCAACGTTCCGATCATCGCGCTGTCGCAGCTGTCGCGTCAGGTCGAAAGCCGTGACGACAAGCGGCCGCAGCTTTCCGACCTTCGTGAATCCGGTTCGATCGAGCAGGACGCCGACGTCGTGCTCTTCGTGTTCCGCGAGGAATACTACGTCAAGAACCAGGAGCCGCGCGATCCCCATGATCCGAAATATCCGGAATGGGAAGCGCTGTTCGACAAGGTGAAGGGCACGGCCGACGTCATCATAGCCAAGCAGCGTCACGGCCCGACGGGCACGGTGAAGCTCGCCTTCCAGGCGGAATTCACGCGTTTTGCCGATCTCGCCGATCCCTCCTTCATACAATATGAAGAGCATTGATCACGATGAAGAGCATTGATCACGGTGCGGCTGTCATCCGGCCTCGGCCTTTCCCTCGACAGGGTTGAGCTTTAGACTGGCCGGAGAATCCTTCTCCGGCCTCTTTTTCGACGGGGATCATGAGCGAATTTCTGGACGCCTCAGACGACGACAATTTTGCCTCGGCGGGTCTGCGGCTGACCGTCGACCTCAGCGCGCTGACGGAAAACTGGCGCGACATGGCGCGCCGTTCGGGCGCCGCGCGCGCCGCAGCCGTTGTCAAGGCCGATGCCTACGGCCTCGGCATCGAGGATACCGGCGAAGCGCTCTACACGGCAGGCGCACGGGATTTCTTCGTCGCGACCGTCGATGAGGGCGTGACACTTCGCCTCTATGCGCCGGATGCGCGCATCTTCGTGCTGGCAGGCATATGGCCGGGCACGGAACGGCGCTTCTTCGACAATGACCTGGTGCCGGTGATTTCCTCCGACGAGCAGTTCGCCTTCTGGATGGCGGTGCTTGCCGATTATGGCGATTACCCTTGCGCGCTGCATGTCGACACCGGCTTCAGCCGGCTAGGGCTGCGTATCGACGATGCGATCGCGCTTGCTGACGACGTGTCACGGCCGGCAAGCTTCGCACCGGTGCTTGTCATGAGCCACCTCGCCTGCGGAGACGATCCCACCCACGTCATGAACCGGCAACAGCTCGAATCATTCCGCAGGGTTACCGCCGCCTATGAAGGCATCGATTCAAGCCTTGCCGCCTCGGCGGGCATCTTTCTCGGCGAGGACTATCACTTCAACCTGACCCGCCCCGGCATCGCGCTCTATGGCGGCGAAGCTGTCTTCGGCATGGCGAACCCGATGCGCCCGGTCGCCACCGCTGAGGCGCGCGTCATCCAGGTGCGCAGCGTCGAAGCCGGTGAGAGCGTCAGCTACGGGCGGGCGCTGGAGTTGCGCCGCGACAGCCGGCTGGCGATCGTCTCGGCCGGTTATGCCGACGGCTATATGCGCAGCCAGTCGAGCGGCGGCGTGCCGCTGCGCCAGGCCGTGCCGCAGGGCGGACATGGCTTCATCGCCGGACACAAGGTTCCGGTCGCCGGCCGGATCACCATGGATCTGACGATCTTCGACGTCACCGATCTGCCTGAAAACGCGGTGCGCGCCGGGGACTATGTCGAGCTGTTCGGAAAGAATATGGCTCTGGACGAGGTGGCACGCGCGGCAGGAACGATCGGATATGAGATTCTGACCAGTATGGGGCTTCGCCACGAACGGCGCTATGTAGCCGAAGAGTAGTGTTTGTCCGTCAGTGGCTGATGAGCGCGAGACGCACGCCGAGCGCTACGAAAAGCGCGCCGAGGCCGCGATCGAGCCACCGCTCGATTTTGCGATTATTTTTAAGGATGTCTGCGAGGCGCCCGCCGAGAAGGACGAGCGGCGGCTCGATGAATGCAGCGACGCCTATGATTAACCCGCCGTGGAGCATCAATTGAGCCCAGGCCGGCCCTGCGCCTTCGACCACGAATTGCGGCAGGAAGGCCAGGAAGAATATCGCGACTTTCGGATTGAGGAGCGACACCAGGACACCCTGCCGGTAGATTTTTCCGACCGGCATTTGTTCGCGCGCTGCCTTCATAAGGCCGTCACCGCCCCCGGCGCGCAAAGCCTGAATGCCTAACCAGACGAGGTAGGCCGCACCAACCCATTTGACGGCGGAAAAGGCGACGGCCGAGGCCGCCAGCACGGCCGAAAGACCCAGTGCCGCCATCAGAACGTGCAAGCAGGCCCCCGACCAGACGCCGAACAGCGCCGAAAAACCGGCGGGTTTCCCGCCTCTCATCGTGTGGCCGAGGATAAAGGCGATGTCGGGGCCTGGCGAGAGGTTGAGCAAAACCGCCGCCGACAGAAATGCAAGCCAGTGCGCAAGCGAATATTCGAACATCTTCTACCGTTCCGGATGAGCAGGAACGAAAAGCATAGGCACGGCAAACGCTGATGGGGAAATCATTAGTTTTGATCCGTCGCGATAGCCATTATCTCAAGCACGACAATGATTCGATGAAGCACGCGTCGGCTTCATCTGGGCAACTCGACCGAAAGAGCGATTGATGGCGAAGGCCAGGACACAGTTCATCTGCCAGAATTGCGGCGCGGTGCACAACCGCTGGGCCGGCAAATGCGACAGTTGCGGAGAGTGGAATACGATTGTCGAAGAAGATCCGATGGGCGGCATCGGTTCCGGCCCCGGCAAGACGCCGAAGAAGGGCCGTCCTGTAACGCTGACGGCGCTTTCGGGCGAGATCGAGGAAGCGCCCCGAATCCACACCGCCATGTCGGAGCTCGACCGGGCGCTCGGCGGCGGTTTTGTGCGCGGCTCGGCGGTGCTGATCGGCGGCGATCCCGGCATCGGCAAATCGACGCTGCTGATGCAGGCGGCCGCGGCCCTTGCGCGGCGCGGCCACAAGATCATCTACGTCTCCGGCGAGGAGGCGGTGGCGCAGGTTCGCCTGAGGGCGCAGCGTCTTGCGGCAGCCGATACCGACGTGATGCTGGCGGCCGAAACCAATGTCGAGGATATTCTGGCGACGCTCGCCGAAGGCAAACGTCCTGACCTCGTCATTATCGATTCCATCCAGACGCTCTGGAGCGAGCTTGCAGAATCCGCACCCGGAACGGTGACGCAGGTGCGCACCGGCGTTCAGTCGATGATCCGTTTCGCCAAGCAGACGGGTGCGGCGATGGTGCTGGTCGGGCATGTGACCAAGGACGGGCAGATCGCCGGGCCGCGCGTCGTCGAGCACATGGTCGATGCGGTGCTCTATTTCGAAGGCGATCGCGGCCATCACTACCGTATCCTGCGCACGGTCAAGAACCGCTTCGGCCCGACCGACGAGATCGGCGTCTTCGAAATGTCCGACAGAGGTTTACGCGAAGTCGCCAATCCGTCCGAACTCTTTCTTGGCGAGCGCAACGAAAAATCACCGGGTGCGGCCGTCTTCGCCGGCATGGAAGGCACGCGGCCCGTGCTCGTCGAGGTGCAGGCGCTTGTGGCGCCGACCTCGCTCGGCACGCCGCGGCGCGCCGTGGTCGGCTGGGATTCGGCCCGGCTTTCGATGATCCTGGCGGTGCTGGAGGCCCATTGCGGCGTCAGGCTCGGCCAGCACGACGTCTATCTCAACGTCGCCGGCGGCTACCGCATCTCCGAACCGGCGGCCGATCTCGCCGTCGCCTCGGCGCTCGTTTCCTCGTTGGCCGGTATTGCCCTTCCCGCCGATTGCGTCTATTTCGGCGAAGTCAGCCTGTCGGGCGCCATCCGACCGGTTGCGCACACCGCCCAGCGCCTCAAGGAAGCCGAGAAGCTGGGCTTTTCGACAGCGCTGCTTCCTTCCGCCTCCGCCGAGTTGCCGAAGGGTTCAGGCGGGCGATGGAACGAGGTCGAAAGCCTGCCGGATCTGGTCGCGCGCATCGCCGGATCGAAGGGAGCGCTGCGTGTGGAAGACGAGGTTTGATCCTTTCATTGCCGGGAACGGTGATGATATAGGAAGCACACGATAAGGCACGACACGGCCGCCAAGCGGCAGTCCTGGAGTTGAATTTACATGCCCATTACGATTTTTGACGGTATTGTCATCGGCGTCGTGCTCTTCTCCGCCGTACTGGCGATGGTCCGCGGCTTCTCCCGCGAGATCCTTTCGATCGCAAGCTGGGGCGGCTCGGCCGCCGCCGCCTACTACCTTTATCCGTACCTGCTGCCTTATGCCAAGAAATACACCGATGACGACCGCATCGCGATCGCCGGTTCGGCCGCGGTCGTCTTCCTGATCGCACTCATCGTCATCTCCTTCATCACCATGAAGATCGCCGATTTCATCATCGACAGCCGCATTGGCGCGCTCGACCGCACGCTCGGCTTCCTGTTCGGCGCGGCGCGCGGCCTGCTGCTGATGGTCGTCGCCGTCGCTTTCTGGAACTGGCTCGTCGATGTCGACCACCGCCCGGCCTGGGTCAATGACGCCAAGTCGAAACCCTTCCTGGACTCGATGGTCGTGAAGCTGAAGGCCGTCCTGCCGGAGCAATTTGCCCAGATGATCGAGGCAAGCTTCCGTGATAAGATGCAGTCGCCGGCACAGGGCGGCGAAGGCACCACACCGGCTACCGATCAGGCTCCGGCGGAAGACGTGCCTGCAGGCGGCACACAGCAGCCGACGAATTGATACAGTGTTCAAGACCTTGACCCGCCGTTCGGCAATTGCCATTTGAGCGGGACGTGAAATAAGGGTCCGGCCGGGCATTCAGCTCCGCCGGACCTCAGCCGTTTCAGAGCCGACGAGCGGGCTTTGAAAGCGGATGTCGTTCAGCATGACGTTATCGGATCAGTTTCCGATATATGATACTGGAAATGCCGATCCATTCTTGTGAGAGCAGAGGCCCGCAGAAATGAACCAGTCCCATTCCTTCCCGACCGACGATCCGCTCGACGGAGATACACTGCATGAGGAATGCGGCGTTTTCGGAATTCTGGGACATCCTGATGCCGCCGCACTCACGGCTCTCGGCCTGCATGCCCTGCAGCATCGCGGACAAGAAGCGGCCGGCATCGTCTCCTTCGACGGCAAGCGCTTCTACCAGGAGCGCCATATGGGTCTCGTCGGCGACCACTATACCAATCCGATGACGCTCGCCCGCCTGCCCGGCAGCATATCGATCGGCCATACCCGTTACTCCACAACAGGCGAAGTGGCCATGCGCAACGTGCAGCCGCTCTTTGCCGAACTGGAAGAAGGCGGTATCGCCGTTGCCCATAACGGCAATTTCACCAATGGCCTGACGCTGCGCCGCCAGATCATCGCCACCGGCGCCATCTGTCAGTCGACCTCCGATACGGAAGTCGTGCTGCATCTCATCGCCCGCTCCCGTCACGCGTCCACCTCCGACCGTTTCATCGATGCGATCCGCCAGATGGAAGGCGGCTATTCCATGCTCGCCATGACGCGCACCAAGCTGATCGCCGCGCGCGATCCGACCGGTATCCGTCCGCTTGTCATGGGCGAACTGGACGGCAAGCCAATCTTCTGCTCGGAAACCTGCGCGCTCGACATTATCGGCGCGAAGTTCATCCGCGATGTCGAAAACGGCGAAGTCATCATTTGCGAAATCCAGCCCGACGGCTCGATCAGCATCGATGCCCGCAAGCCCGGAAAGCAACAGCCGGAGCGCCTCTGCCTGTTCGAATATGTCTATTTCGCCCGGCCGGATTCGGTCGTCGGCGGCCGAAACGTCTATACGACACGCAAGAATATGGGCATGAACCTCGCCAAGGAAGCGCCGGTCGCGGCCGAGGTGGTCGTTCCGGTGCCGGACGGCGGCACACCTGCGGCGCTCGGTTATGCGCAGGAAAGCGGCATTCCCTTCGAATACGGCATCATCCGCAACCATTATGTCGGCCGCACCTTCATCGAGCCGACGCAGCAGATTCGCGCCTTCGGCGTGAAGCTGAAGCACTCCGCCAACCGCGCGATGATCGAAGGCAAGCGTGTCGTGCTGGTCGACGACTCCATCGTGCGCGGCACGACGTCTCTCAAGATCGTGCAGATGATCCGCGAAGCCGGCGCGCGCGAAGTTCATCTCCGCGTCGCAAGCCCGATGATCTTCTTCCCGGATTTCTACGGCATAGACACGCCCGATGCCGACAAGCTGCTCGCCAACCAGTATGCCGATGTCGAAGCCATGGCCAAATATATCGGCGCGGATTCGCTCGCCTTCCTGTCGATCGACGGGCTTTATCGCGCCGTCGGCGGCGAAGACCGCAATCCGGCCCGCCCGCAATTCACCGACCACTATTTCACCGGTGACTACCCGACCCGTCTGCTCGACAAGAACGGCGAGTCCATGGGCAACAAGCTTTCGATGCTTGCCAGCAACGGCTGAGCCGCTTGCCACTTTGACTTTCGCTTCCGAGGGGCCTAATGCGCCCCTCACCTTCGCAAGCCAATCCGGAACCGGACAGATGAACATCAATCTTGAGGGCAAGATCGCACTCGTCACCGGTGCGTCGCGCGGCATCGGCTATTTCACGGCGCTGGAACTTGCCAAAGCCGGCGCCCATGTCATTGCCTGCGCCCGCACAGTCGGCGGGCTCGAGGATCTCGACGATGCGATCAAGGCGGCCGGCGGCAGTGCGACGTTGGTGCCCTTCGATCTCGCCGATATGAACGCGATCGATGCGCTCGGCGGCTCGATCTTCGAGCGCTGGGGCAGGCTCGACATCCTCGTCGCAAATGCCGGCGTGCTCGGCGTCATCTCGCCGATCGGCCACATCGAGGCGAAGGTGTTCGAAAAGGTGATGACCATCAACGTGACGGCGACATGGCGGCTGATCCGCTCGGTCGATCCGCTGCTCGCCCGCTCGGATGCCGGCCGCGCCATCATCCTGTCGTCGGGGGCCGCGCACAGATGCCGCCCCTTCTGGAGCGCCTACTCCGCATCAAAAGCTGCTGTGGAGGCGCTCGCCCGCACCTGGGCCGGCGAGACACAGTCGACGCCGCTGCGCATCACCAGCGTCGATCCGGGCGCCACCCGCACCGCGATGCGGGCGCAGGCCGTGCCGGGCGAAGATCCGCAGACGCTGCCGCACCCTTCCGAGGTCGCCAAGGCGATCCTGCCGCTGCTCGGCCCCGGCGTGACTGAGACGGGTAAACTCTTCATCGTGCGCGAGAACAAGCTCGCCGATTATCGGCTGCCGGAGTAGATCGACGCCTCAATTCGATGCAACGGCCGGAAACAGGTGAGCGAAGCCGGTTTCCGACGGGCAGAGCGCATTGAGATCTACCGCTCCCTGAACGCCGTTCACTGTGCCCTTGTCGGCAAACTGCCAGATCGACCAGCGGCCGCAGCCTTCCGGTGTCGGCTCCTTGAAATACGCTTCGCAGCCAAAGGTAATGTTCGGGGAAGCGGGCCTCATTGCCTTTCAAATAGTGATCGAAGAATTCCTGGGTGACGTAAAAGATCGGCCTTTCCGGAAAGGTGGCTTTCAGCTCGGTGAAGAAGGCATTCACCTCCCTCGCCATTTCCTCGAGCGTCGGGACCTTGTTGCAATTGCCGACAAACTCCAGATCGACCGCGATCGGCAATGTTCCCGGCGTCTTCGGCACGGTCGCCAGGACATTCTGCGCCTGATCCTTGCCCGGGCGGCAGAAAGTGAAGAAATGATAGGCGCCCCTGACCACTCCGGCATCGCCGGCACGCTGCCAGTTCTCCGCGAACCTCGAATCCCGGTGGTCGCCGCCTTCGGTCGCCTTCATGATCGCAAAGCGCACGTTCGGCTGCGTGGCCACCGTCTTCCAATCGATGTCGCCCTGATGATGGCTGACATCGATGCCCTGGATCGGATACCGCGACAGGGATGGATTGTTGAAGCGAAGCATGCCGAAATCGTATGCTAAATATGCAGCGGATGCGACCACCAGAATTGCGGCCGCTCCGACACTCCACCGAACCACGCTCCCCACTCATTCCTCCCCTATTTTCAGCTGCCTCTCGACCGGCTACAAGCGATATGTACCGGGAAAATGGCGGACGCGCCGAGCCGCCGGATCGTTCCTCGCCCCTCTTGACCAAACGTCATTCCCGCGCCATAAAACGCGGCATGAAAACGGTTATCTGCATTATCTGCGGAAAGATTATTCGCTAGCGCACGCGCTGGCCCGGCCGTTTTCGTCTCCCCAATAGTCAAGATGCGAAACGCCCTGGCCTGCGGGTCGCAATATTTTTCTGATAGTGCATTGGGAGAGTGAAATGGACCGCACGCCGGAACTGAAGCTGTACAACACGCTGACGCGGGAAAAGTCGGTCTTTGCGCCGATCGACCCGGACAATGTCCGCATGTATGTCTGCGGCCCGACGGTCTATGATTTCGCCCATATCGGCAATGCCCGGCCGGCTATCGTCTTCGACGTGCTGTTCCGGCTGCTGCGCCATGTCTATGGCGAAGATCACGTCACCTATGCCCGCAACATCACCGATGTCGACGACAAGATCAATGCGCGGGCGTTGCGCGATCATCCTGGCTTGCCGCTCAACGAAGCAATCCGAGCGGTGACCGAAACGACCGAGACGCAATATCACTCCGATGTCGCCGAACTCGGCTGCCTGGTGCCGAATGTCGAGCCACGCGCCACCGACAATATCGCGGAGATGATCGAGATCATCGTGAAGCTGATTGGCAACGGGCATGCCTATGTAGCGGCAGGCGAAGTGCTGTTCGACACGAGGTCCATGGCGGATTACGGCCAGCTGTCGAAACGTCCGCTCGACGAGCAGCAGGCCGGCGCCCGCGTCGCGGTCGAGGCGCACAAGAAGAACCCCGGTGATTTCGTGCTGTGGAAACTGTCGAGCCATAACGAGCCCGGCTGGGACAGCCCCTGGGGCCGCGGCCGGCCAGGCTGGCACATCGAGTGCTCGGCGATGAGCCGGCGTTATCTCGGCGATATCTTTGATATTCACGGCGGCGGGCTGGATCTGATCTTCCCGCATCATGAAAACGAGATCGCCCAGTCGCGCTGCGCTCACGGCACCGAGGTGATGGCGAATGTCTGGATGCATAACGGCTTCGTGCAGGTCGAAGGCCGCAAGATGTCGAAATCCGAAGGTAATTTCGTCACCATCCACGATTTGCTGCACACGGAAACCTTCGGCGGGCGGAAATGGCCGGGCGCGGTGTTGCGCCTTGCCATGCTGATGACGCATTACCGCGAGCCGATCGATTTCTCGATCAAGCGGCTGGAGGAAGCCGAACGGCTGCTCGCCAAGTGGCCGGCGACGGAAGCCGGCGACGCCAAGCCGGACGAGGCTGTGCTGAACGCGCTGGCTGACGACCTCAATACCGTCGCGGCGGTGCAGGCCCTGCATGCGCTGGCGCAGGCCGCCCATACCGATGCTGCCGCCGGCGCCCGGTTTGCCGCAACGGCTGCCCTCCTCGGGGTGCTGCCGAAGAAGACCGAAATTGACGAAGCCGTCGCCGCCGCGGTCGATGCGCTGGTCGCCATGCGTCTCGAAATGCTGAAGGCGAAGAATTTTGCTGAGGGCGACAAGATCCGCGACGAGCTGACGGCGAAGGGCATTCAGCTGAAGGACGGCAAGGACCCGGTGACGGGCGAGCGGGTGACGACGTGGGAGGTGAAGCGGTGAGAGTGGTGCCTGGCCGTAAGACCCCTCCCCAATCCCTCCCCACAAGGGGGAGGGGCTACGCCGGCACACCAGACGGAAACGAAGACGACGCCACGAGAGAGCCCTCCCCCTTGAAGGGAGGGGTTTTCTTTTTCTCCTCGACGTCGCTGCGGGAGAACCTGCCATGACCATCTATACCGGCGGCTGCCAGTGCGGAGCGATCCGCTTCCGTGTCAGCGGCGAACTCAAGGATTCGTCGATTTGTCATTGCCGCATGTGCCAGAAGGCGTTCGGGGCTTATTATGCGCCGCTCGTCTCGGTGCGCGGCGCCGAGTTCGAGTGGACACGGGGGAAGCGGAAAAAGTTCCGCTCTTCCAATTTCGTCGAGCGCGGCTTCTGTGGGGACTGCGGCACGCCGCTGACCTATGAAGCGCCAGACGGAATGGCGATTGCGGCGGGCGCCTTCGACGATCCGTCGTCCGTGCCGCCGACTATTCAATGGGGCGTGGAAGGCAAGATCGGCTTCGTCGATCACCTGCACGAACTGCCGGGAGAGCGGACCGAGGCCGATCCGACGGCAGGCTCCTTCCTGCACGAACTCGCTTCCTATCAACATCCCGACCATGACACGCAGGTCTGGCCACCGGAGGATCGCGCTTGAGCGAAACTACGAAGCAGACCGGCGGATGCCAATGTGGCGCGGTTCGTTATCGCGCCCGTGGCGAACTCGGCTATCCCCATATCTGCCACTGCCGCATGTGCCAGAAGGCGGCCGGCAACTATTTCCTGCCGCTTGCGGCCGCCATGCGCGAGGACTTCAAGCTGACGCGCGGCGCACCGAAATGGTTCCGATCCTCGGACCTAGTGCGGCGCGGTTTCTGCGGCGACTGCGGCACGCCGCTGTTTTACGACATCCCGGGCGCTGACTTCATCAATATCACGCTCGGCTCGCTTGATGAGCCCGATGCGGTCAAGCCCGTGATGCAATCGAGCACCGGCCGCAAGATGTCCTGGTTTCACGTGATCGACAATCTGCCGGTGGAGCCGCAGCCTGAAACGCCCGACCGCGAGAACGCGATCGCTGCAAGCAATCATCAGCACCCGGATCACGACACTGAAAGCTGGCCACTCGGAGAACGCCCATGACGGACAGGATAAGAACAGGCGGATGCCAGTGCGGCGCCGTGCGCTTCCGCATCTCAGGCAAGCTGGGGCGACCCTCGATCTGCCATTGCCGCATGTGCCAGAAGCAGTTCGGCGGCTTCTTTTCCGCGCTGGTCACGGCACCCGAAGAAGGAATGGAGTGGACGCGCGGCGAGCCGAGCTACTTTCAGTCCTCCGTTAATATCGCCCGCGGCTTCTGCAGCAATTGCGGCACGCCGATGACCTATCGTCATCCTGGTGGCCTGGAGCTTGCGATCGGCACGTTCGACGACCGCGGTGATCTCGCGCCGCAGATCCAGGTCAATTACGACGCCCGCCTGCCCTGGGTCGAGACGATCTTCGAGGCGCCGGTGCTGAAAGACCCGGATTTTTATGCCCGACAGGAGGCGATCATCTCCTTTCAGCATCCCGATCACGACACCCAAGTCTGGCCCGGAAAAGGCGTGAAGATATGACCGAAATCCTGCGCACTCTCTATCCCGAAATCGAAGCCTATGAATCCGGCCATCTCGATGTCGGCGACGGCCATGTCATCTATTGGGAGCGGTCGGGAACACCCGGCGCCAAGCCCGCCGTCTTCCTGCATGGCGGCCCGGGCGGGGGCTTCTCGCCGGCCCACCGCCGGCTGTTTGATCCGGCCCTCTACGACGTCATGCTGTTCGACCAGCGCGGCTGCGGCCGGTCGACGCCGCATGCCGAGCTGAATGCCAACACGACCTGGGACCTCGTCGCCGATATCGAGCGGCTGCGCGAGATGGCCGGCGTCGAGACCTGGCAGGTATTCGGCGGCTCCTGGGGATCGACGCTGGCGCTCGCCTATGCCGAAAAGCATCCGGAGCACGTCTCCGAGCTCATCCTGCGCGGCATCTATACGCTGACCAAAGCCGAACTCGACTGGTACTATCAGTTCGGCGTCTCGGAGATGTTCCCGGAAAAATGGGAGCGCTTCATCGCTCCGATCCCGCCGGAAGAGCGGCATGAGATGATGCATGCCTACCATCGCCGCCTGACGCATCCGGACAGAAACGTGCGCCTTTCGGCCGCGCAGGCCTGGAGCATCTGGGAAGGCGAAACGATCACGCTGCTGCCGGAACGTTCGACAAGCGGCAAATTCGAGGAGCCGGAATTCGCCTATGCCTTCGCCCGCATCGAGAACCACTTCTTCGTCAATGCCGGCTGGATGGACGAGGGACAGCTGATCCGCGACGCCGACAGGCTCAAAGATATTCCCGGCGTCATCGTGCATGGCCGCTACGACATGCCCTGCCCGGCCAAATATGCCTGGCTGCTGCACAAGGCCTGGCCGAAGGCGGAGTTCCACCTGATCGAAGGTGCCGGCCATGCCTATTCGGAACCCGGAATTCTCGATCGGCTGATCCGGGCGACTGACAAGTTCGCCGGGAAGTTGGATTGATGCGACACGCCGTGGCAATCCCCCTCTGCCCTGCCGGGCATCTTTCTCCTTATGGGCAGGGCCGAGGGGGAAAGCCCGGCATAAAAACAGTCAATGCCTGGGAGGCATTTTGGTGACCAAGGAAAAAATCTACCTCTTCGACACGACGCTCCGGGACGGGCAGCAGACGCCCGGCATCGATTTTTCCGTCGAGGACAAGATTGCGATCGCCGCCATGCTGGATGAGTTCGGCCTCGATTATATCGAGGGCGGTTATCCCGGCGCCAATCCGACCGACACCGCCTTTTTCGGCGAGAAGCGCACCAGCCAGGCGACCTTCGTCGCCTTCGGCATGACGAAGCGGGCGGGCGTTTCGGTCTCCAACGATCCGGGCCTTGCCGGGCTGCTGCAGGCGAAATCCGACGCCATCTGTTTCGTCGCCAAGAGCTGGGATTACCATGTCGCGGTGGCGCTCGGTTGCACCAATGAGGAAAACCTCGAAAGCATCGCCGAAAGCGTCAAGGCGGCGGTCGGCGCCGGCAAGGAGGCGATCGTCGATTGCGAGCACTTCTTCGATGGTTTCAAGGCCAATCCGGCCTATGCGCTCGCCTGCGCCAAGACCGCCTATGAGGGCGGCGCCCGCTGGGTCGTGCTCTGCGACACCAATGGCGGCACGCAGCCGCCGGAAATCCGTGCCATCGTCGAGGCGGTGATCGCAGCCGGCGTTCCCGGCCGCTATCTTGGTATCCATGCCCATAACGACACCGGCCAGGCCGTCGCCAATTCACTGGCAGCGGTCGAAGCCGGCGTCCGGCAGATCCAGGGCACGCTGAACGGCATCGGCGAACGCTGCGGCAATGCCAATCTGGTGACGCTGATCCCGACGCTGGCGCTGAAGAGTGCCTACAACACACGGTTCGAAACGGCGATCGACGAGGAGCGGCTGCTCAACCTCACCCGGCTGTCGCATGCCTTCGACGAGCTGCTCAACCGCTCGCCCGACCACCAGATGCCCTATGTCGGCGCTTCCGCCTTCGCCACCAAGGCCGGCATCCACGCATCGGCGCTGCTGAAGGACCCGAAGACCTATGAACATGTGCCGCCGGAAAGCGTCGGCAACTTCCGAAAGGTCATGGTCTCCGACCAGGGCGGCAAGGCGAACTTCATCAATGCGCTGAAGCGGCGCGGCATCACCGTTGCCAAGGACGATCCGAAGCTCGATCTCTTGATCTCGATCGTCAAGGAACGGGAATCCATCGGCTACGCCTATGAGGGCGCCGATGCGAGCTTCGAGCTCTTGGCGCATCGCACGCTCGGCACCATCCCGGAATTCTTCACCATCGAAGGCTTCCGGGTGATGATCGAGCGCCGCTTCGACAGTCTCGGCCGCGTGAAGATCGTCTCGGAGGCGGTGGTCAAGATCACCATCGACGGACAGACGCTGATGTCGGTTGCCGATGCCGAAGGCCCGGTCAACGCGCTCGACCTGGCGCTGCGCAAGGATTTCGGCAAATACCAGCACGAGATCGACGATCTAGTGCTCGCCGATTTCAAGGTGCGTATCCTCAATGGCGGCACGGAGGCGATCACCCGCGTGCTGATCGAATCCACCGACAGCGACGGCGTGCGCTGGTGGACGGTCGGCGTCTCGGAGAACATCATCGACGCCTCGTTCCAGGCGCTGATGGATTCCGTCATCTACAAGCTGATGAAGAACCGCCAGCTGGCGGGCAAGATCGCGGCGGAATAAATCTGTTCCGCCGGTTCTGCGAGGCGGCGGATGCCGTCATCTTCCGCCCATGCCGCGTTTCCGCTTCAAATCCTCTCACTCTTCATTCAACGAAATGAATTGGCCTATTCACGGCGCTTAAGCTAGGCCGGATCAGAAGAAGAACAAAGATGGAAACACGCCGATGTCGACCGATATATCCGTTCCGCTGGCCAAGAACGAAGACAGTCCGCGCGGTTTCGCCTTCGCGCTGACGGCCTATCTGCTCTGGGGCTTCCTGCCCTTCTACATGAAGGCGGTCGCGCATATCTCGCCGGCCGAGGTGATCGCGCATCGCATCATCTGGTCGCTGCCGCTGGCGGGCATCGTGCTGATCGTACTCGGGCGCACTGGGGATATCCGCGCAGCGCTCAGTTCGCCGCGCATGTTGGCGATGGCGGCGCTGACGGCGTCGCTGATCACCATCAACTGGGGCACCTATGTCTGGGCGATCGGCGCCGGCCATTCGCTCGACGCAGCCCTCGGTTATTTCATCAATCCGCTGTTCAGCATCTTCCTCGGCGCAGTGTTCCTCAAGGAAAAGCTGCAGCCGCTGCAGATCGCGGCGATCGCGCTTGCAGCACTTGCCGTCGCCATTCTCGCACTGGACAGCGGCGGCATCCCTTGGGTAGCGCTGACGCTGGCGATCAGCTGGGGTTTTTACGCCCTGCTGCGCAAGACGCTGCCGCTCGGGCCGAACCAGGGTTTCTTCCTCGAAGTGCTGATCCTCAGCGGGCCGGCCCTCCTTTACATCCTCTATCTCGAATTCGGCAGCGGCCAGGGCCACCTCTATCGCACCAGCCTTGCCGACACGATCCTGCTGCTCGGCTGCGGCGTCATCACCGCCGTGCCGCTGATGATCTATGCGAACGGCGCCAAGCTCTTGAAACTCTCGACGATCGGCATCATGCAGTATATCGCGCCGACGATGATCTTCCTGATCGCCGTCTTCGTCTTTCACGAGCCATTCGGCACGGCGCGCATGATCGCCTTCCCGCTGATCTGGGCGGGGCTGT
This sequence comes from Rhizobium mulingense, assembly GCF_029194105.1. Lineage (NCBI taxonomy): Bacteria > Pseudomonadati > Pseudomonadota > Alphaproteobacteria > Hyphomicrobiales > Rhizobiaceae > Rhizobium > Rhizobium mulingense. The sequence continues at coordinate 176,161 of NZ_JARFVE010000010.1, forward strand.
TTCTCTATAGCTGGTCGATGCTGAAGGGAAGCCGAGGGCACTAGATGCGAGCTTTTCCTGGCCACAACCCGAAGCATGTAGTCGGTGATCCGTAACGATCGATCCATCAAAGCAGGAGCGCGTTGGCTCAAAGCCAGGACAGCAGCGCTGTGCGGACAAGGATTCCGGCCAATGCGCTCACGATGGCGATGGCTGCCACCGACCGGAGCGCTGGCACCGAAGCGATAAGGATGGAAAGACCGGGAAGGTCGAGAGGGTTTAGCAGAAATGCCGACCCGCGAATGATTTTCTCAGGCGGAATGCTCAGCTCCTTGTGGACGTCGAGTAACAGCGTGACCGCTGCACTTGATCCTGCCAGGCACTTTGTGAGGAAGAACAGGACATCCTGCTGCGAGGCGCCGAGCAACTGAAGCAAGGGCAGCGCGACGGACGTAAAGGCCGAAAGTGCACCTGTGCTTTGGATAAGCCTGACCATTGCAAGTGAGATCACCAGCACCGGCAAGATTGCAGAAATGACCCGAACGGCATCTACGCCACCGCGGTTGATCGCCGTCAGCAGATCGAGCCTTACGGCGACGGACTCATCCACCTTGTAACAGGAACAGATCTTTCCAGACAGGGAGCGGCGTCCAACCATCCAGCAGGCAAGAGTGGAGGCCACAAGCGCTCCGCAAATACCGTTCACGATGATCAAGCCGGGATCGACACCGAGACTTGCTAGCGGAAAACTGGCATTTGCCGGCGCGGCCGCAAGCACCGCGGCAAAGGCAGCGGCCAGGCATCTCTCCGACGTTCTTTTGTGTGCCATGAGCGACAGGGCCGAGACCGGGGCAGCCGAACTGACGAGGCTGAGCTGGATAACCGCCAAGGCTCCGAAACCGTCCAGACCGAACAATCTGAAGAGCGGATTGGCCTTCCCGCCGATCCATCGCAATGCGCTCATGCCTTCGAGATAGCGCATCAGCGAGAAGGTCACGATCATCAACGGCAGAAAGGTGAATATCGCTATGTCGACGGCACTTCGTCCGGCATCCAGAATGGCGGTGATCAGAATTGTCATGGGAACGAGTGGCTTGATGGCCGCGCCGGACTTGCGGCGGACTTAACGGAGGAAGCGGGCTCCGAAATCCGATCCCGGAGCCCGTTGGTTCGAATTCTATTCCGGTTGGAAGGATTCATCGAAAAAGCGGGCAACCTCGGAATAGGCCTGCATGCGGTTGGTTTCCATGAGAGCGAGGTGCGTCGCCTCCCCGATTTCCACCCATCGCCTGTAGGAGGCGCCGGTCAGCTGCTCGAAATAGGTCCGCGCCAGATCAAGCGGAACGTCGATGTCCCATTCGCCGTGCAACAGCAGCACCGGGGCGCAGATTTCGCTCGGCTGATAATAGGGATTTCCCGCTTTCCAGTAGGTGCGGATGTCCTGGATTGGCCCGTTGGTGGCTCGGAGTTTTCCTTGCTCCCTGTCAGCTTCCGAGGTCTCTTCTGAAAGCGTGAATTTTGCCCAAAGATCGAACCAGCCCTCGGGAACCAGACGTTCACGCGCGTATTCGGGTGCCGTGCTCAACCAACGCGCCAAGGCGGCATGAACTGGAACAAGCCGATAGGAACCCAGGGGGCCGCCTTGGTCGATCGGGATGGGAATGTCGCTAAGCCATTGCGGCGCGAGCAGCGCGAGCTTGACAACCTTGTCGCCGTTGCGCGCAGCATATGCGCCCGCCACGGTACCACCCCATGACATTGCGAAGACGTTGACGGCGTTGAGACCACGAAGTCGGAGGACGAAATCGACCGCCGTAGCGAAGTCCGCAACACCAGTGTCGGTGGCGACAAGCGGCGGGTTAAGATCGGGCTCCGCCTGCATTTCCGGCGGGCGGGTCGACTTTCCATAGCCCCGGACATCAACCGCAAAGACATCGAAGCCTTGATATGCAAGGAAGTCAATGAAGGAGATCCCGTTGAATGGAACATCGTAAAGACTTCCGGATGAGAAGGTCGCCCCGTGCACCATCACGATTGTTTTCTCCGCGAGAAAGGCTTTGTGATCTCTCCTTCGCTTATTGCGGAGATAGAGCTTGATGCCGTCGGTTCCGCTGTCGACGTAATGCTCGTCGAATACGATCTCGCCTGCGTCAAAAGCTGAAGATGCGAGTTTGTTCTCAGACATAGGACCACCTGAATTTTTCGCCGTCGCGGGTCACATAACCAGCAGACGAGCCGGGGAAATGCGTGGAGAAGTAAATGGCGCGATTATCGGCTGCGAACTCGAGGACACGCCGTCTGGACTGGGCAGCCTGATCCAGGAATTCGCAGAACACCGTGTTGAGGTCGGGACGCTCCACCTGGATCGGATGGTGCATAACATCGCCGGCAAAAATCGCCGCTTCATTGTCCGATTCCAGAAGAACGGACATATGGCCGATGCTGTGGCCAGGTGTCGGCAAGAAGGTGAATCGATCCAGGAAAGGACCGCCTGCGCTGTCGATGAAATCAGCAAGCCCTGCCTCGATCACGGGTCGCACGCTGTCTTCATAGACGCCGGAACTGGGAATGTTGACGTCGTTGTGGCTTGCCGTTGACGAGTAATATTCCTGCTCGGCGCGGGGGAAGATGTAGCGCGCATTTTTGAAAGTGGGGATCCATCTTCCGTCCTCAAGCACGGTATTCCAGCCGGAATGATCGACGTGGAGATGGGTATTTATGACGAAATCGACGTCTTCCGGCCCGACTCCGGCCTGGCGCAGCCTGTCGAGAAACGGGATGGTCTGATGGTGGAAGCTGGGATTACGTGGTCTTTCCTTGTCGTTGCCCGAGCCGGTATCGATGAGGATGATGTGGTCGGGCGTCCTTACGAGCCAAGTGTGTATACTCACCACAAGGGCATCGCGGCCCTCTTCCATATCGACGGCGGAAAGCCGCGGCTCGATCGCCCTGAGTTCCTCAGAAGCGGCAGCCGGATAGAGAAACGAGGGCGGGACGTTGTGCAGATACTGCTCCTGCACCTTCCTCACCGTCACGCCGGCAATACGATACTCCTTTCCAAGATCGCTCATGGAATTTCCTTTCAAGTTGAACTGGAACCGGGGACAGCGCTGTCTGATGCCTATGGACAATAGGGAGATTTCGTGCAACGATCAAATCGATGAATGAAATTGTCTCCATCGATCATTTCAATTTGTGGTCTTTTGACTTGAACCTGCTCGTCGCGTTCGATGCGCTGATGAAGGAGCGGAGCGTAACGAAAGCTGCTGTTCGTCTGAAAATCCAGCAGCCTGCCATGAGCCACAATCTCGGAACTCTTCGCACACTGCTTCAGGATGAACTGTTCGTGCGTGTCGGCCAGGTCATGCAGCCGACCCATCGCGCGCTGCGTTTCGCCGAGGCGGTGGAGCAGATACTCAGCCGTACGCAGCAGGCGATCGTAACGCCTGCTGCCTTTGAGCCCGGCCAGGCCGAGCAGATTTTCCGTATCGGCTTTTCCAGCGAGCTTGAGGTGCTGCTCGTGCCGCGTCTCGCCGCTATGTTGAACGAGGCGGCGCCTGGCATCAGAGTGCTCGCCCGTGCGGTCAATCCCGAGATGGTCCACAAGCTTCTGGACGACAACGTCATCGATCTCGGCGTCGGCTGCTACGATGACGGCAACAACAGGCATCGGCGCAGCCTGCTGTTCGAGCAATCACTGATGTGCTGCTACAATCCGAAGCTTCTCGATCTTCCCCAAACATTGGACCGCGACAGCTATGTCGGGCTGAAGCATGCACTGGTTTCACAGAAGGATGCCATCGAAGGCTGCATTGATGATGCGTTGAAGCGGATCAACGTGCGGCTCGACGTGTCGGTGGCAGCGCCGGAATTCCTGACTGTGCTGACTGCTGTCCTGGAAGCGCCCTTGATCGCGACGCTGCCGACCAGAATTGTGAAGCGGTATGCCGGCCTGTTTGGCTTGGCAGTCGCCGACGTTCCCCTCGATTTAACGGTAAGCCCAATATCGATGGTCTGGTCGGCGGCAAGCGACAATGATCCCGCCAATCGATGGATGCGATCTCAGGTGACGCAGCTTGTTTCGCCTATAGCTGAATTCGCTCGCAACATAGCTTGACCGCGCCAAGGCCGCCTGCCCCGCCTACATTTTCGAGATCACCTCGTCCTCGCCGTCGCGATCGGCGGCGAGTTGGGCTGCCTGGGCCATGATCGCCGGAATGATGCCGGACACGTCATCGACGATGAGCGGCTGCACCCGGTGGGCGGTGTGCAGGAAACCTTCTTCGGTCATATGGCGCAGCAGTTCCATCATCGGATCCCAGAAACCGTTGATGTTGGCAAAGACCATCGGCTTCTCGTGACGGCCGAGCTGCGCCCAGGTCATGATCTCGACGATCTCCTCCAGCGTGCCGATGCCGCCGGGCAGCGCGACGAAGGCATCGGAGCGCTCGAACATCGTATGTTTGCGCGCATGCATGTCAGGGGTTACAATGAGTTCGTTGAGCTGACCGAGCGAATGGCGAGTCGCTTCCATATCGATCAGGAACTCCGGGATGATGCCCGTGACCTGACCGCCGCCTGAAAGCACCCCGCTTGCAACCGCGCCCATGATGCCTTTGGTACCCCCGCCATAGACGAGGCGCAGGCCGTATTCGGCGATCTCTCTTCCGAGAGCGCGCCCGGCCGCCATGTGGGAAGGATCGCGTCCGGGCCTTGAGCCACAGTAAACGCAGATGGATCGAATCGATACAGATTGTTCGGTCATGGAGGCGAAACAACTATTTCATTTCAATGCAGTCAAGAAAATTGACTGAAAAGCACCGAGCCTAGCTTGCCTAATTGCTTTGAATGCTTGTGAAAAGCAACGGGAATCGCTAGCAATTTTGGATACTACGGCAAATTGCCGTCTTGGGAGACATAATGATGAAGAACCGTGCCGGCTTGCTGGCCCTTGCAGTGCTCGTATCCGCAATCCTACTGATGGTGCTCTTTGTCATGCCGCGCATCAGCGGCGATGCAAGCAAGGTCGGCGACGCCATCAATCAGGCTAGCACGGACCTCAAGAACACGGTTAATGAAGCGGCAAAGACATCACGCTCCCCGGCTGCGGTAGCTGATCAGCTGGGCCGTCTTACGGCCGATGCCGGCGTGGCGCTCGGCGAGCTCAAGGCGCTGTTTGCCGACGGCAAAGGCCCGGCCGTCGAAGTCTTCACCGCCGCCAAGACTAAGACGATCAATGCGCTCACCGCACTTGCCGGCTTCACCATTCCCGAGGGCGTCGATCCCGCAACTCAAGCCGCTGCCACGAAGGCCAAGGAAGGTGGCGCCAAGGCGCTCGCCATCGTGCAGTCGCTGCCTGAAAACATCACCGATGCGCTTGCCGCAATCGCCAGGGCCGAGGCTGCGCTGACCGGCGCGCCCGAGCCCGCCGCTGCGGCGGCGAATGCCGGCCCGAAACTTCCCGCCTTCGACGTCCTGCGCGTCGAGCCTGACGGTTCGACCGTCATCGCCGGTTCCGCCGAGCCGAACGGCAAGCTCGAAGTGCTCGACGGTGAAAAGGTGGTGACGACTGCCGATGTCGGTCCGAGCGGCGATTTCGCCGCCGTCCTCGACAATCCGCTTCCGGCGGGCGACCACCAGCTCGTGCTGAAGGTGACAGACAAGGATGGTAATACCACGCTTTCCGAAGAGGTCGCGACCGTTTCGGTGCCAAAGGACGGCAATGGCGCCAATCTGCTCGCCATGGTCTCCAAGCCGGGCACCGCAAGCCGCATCATCACGGCGCCGACGGGCGGAACCGAAGTCGCCGACGCCTCCAATCCGGCGCTGCCTGCGGACAAGCCGGCAGCGGGCGATGCTCCTGCCGGAACCGCTGCCCCGACCGGTGAGCTGGCGTTGCAGACGCCGGGCTTGCCCGATGCCTCCGCAGGCGGCGCGGACACAGCCGCGGCCGTTCCCGGCGCGGCACAAGCCGACAAGGCCACGGCGCCTGATGTGATGGTCAACGCCGTCGAGATCGAGGGCAACAAGATCTTCATCGCCGGCACGGCGCGCGCCAACGCCAAGGTCCTCGGTTATGCCGACGACAACCTCGTCGGCCAGGACACGGCCGGTGCCGACGGACATTTCATTATCGACGGCGTGATGGCCCTCTCGGTCGGCGACCATAAGATCCGCGTCGACGTCGTCGATCCCACGGGCAAGGTGATTGTTCGCGCCGCGGTGAACTTCAATCGCCCGACGGGCGACCAGGTGAGGGTTGCCGCTCAAGTCGGCCCCGCCGATCGAAATGGCGCTTCCTCGATGGTGCCGCTCGACGAAGGCGAACTCGGCAAGCTCAAGGCCGAAGCGGGCAAGGCGTTCGGCCTACTGAAGGGACTGTTTGCCGATGGCAAGCTGCCTAGCGCCGAACAGCTTGCGGCGGCGCGCTCGGCGACGGAATTCGCGCTGCGCTCACTCGTCGACTTCCGCCCGGCCGCCGATGCCTCCGACCCCCTCAAGCAAGCCTCCGGCGCTGCCTCTGAGACTGCTTCCAATGCGTTGAAAATCCTGCAGGTGCTGCCTCAGGACGCGAAGTCGGTCGGCGCCGCGCTCGACCGGCTCGGCGCGCTGATCGCCGAACTCACCGCAGCACCAGCGCCGGCCGCACCCGCATCCACGGCACCGGCTGCCAACGAGGCTGCCGGCAACCAGCCGAAGACGATCGAACAGGCGCCGCTGACAGCCGACAACGCCGCGGTCATCATTCGCCGCGGCGACACGCTGTGGCAGATCTCGCGCCGGACCTATGGCCTCGGCGTGCGCTACACGACGATCTACATCGCCAACGAGGACAAGATCATCGATCCCGACCGCATCCGCCCTGGCCAGATTTTCGGCCTGCCGAAGGATGCCTTGCCGAATGCCGAGGAACTGCACCGCAAACGTCTTTCCAACCGGCATCTCTAAACATGGCAGAACAACATGATCGGGCCGGGCGGGATAACCGCCCGGCCTAATGCATGTCCCCCGGAAGTGTGCAGCGGTTCCGGGACAACGACATGCATAAAAACAAAGGGCTCAAGCGCGTCGCATGAATCAAATTGATGCGACGCGCTTTAGCTTTTCCTGAACCCCGCATTTGTTGTATTCATCCGCCCGGCACCCTATCTGGCGGTGATTGGGAAGCGCTCGAGCACGTCCCGTTCGCACTTTGCCGGCATAGACAGACACGACCGCGGCAATCCCGACCGGGCTGGAGACACGCATGGCAAACGGCAAGACTGTCTCGGAATCCCACCTGCTGCGCACGCTTCTCAACCTCTGGCCCTATATGTGGCCGGCCGGCCGGCCCGACCTTAGGATGCGCGTCGTCTGGGCCTCGGTCTATCTGCTGATCTCCAAATTCGTCCTCCTGCTCGTCCCCTATTTCTTCAAATGGTCGACCGATGCACTAAACGGTAGGATGGATCTGGCCGGCACGGTGCCGCCGCTGCTTGCCGGCGCCATCGCGCTTGTCATCGCCTATAACGTCACCCGGCTGATCCAGCTTGGCCTCAACCAGCTGCGCGACGCGCTGTTTGCCAGCGTCGGGCAGCATGCGGTGCGCCAGCTCGCCTACAGGACCTTCGTGCACATGCACGAGCTGTCTCTACGCTTTCATTTGGAACGCAAGACCGGCGGTCTCTCGCGCATCATCGAGCGCGGCACCAAGGGCATCGAGACGATCGTGCGCTTCACGATCCTCAATTCGGTCCCGACCGTCATCGAATTCCTGCTGACGGCCGCGATCTTCTGGTGGGGTTACGGATTTTCCTATCTCGCCGTCACCGCCTTTACGGTCTGGGCCTATATCTGGTTCACGATCCGTGCATCCGATTGGCGCATTGCCATCCGCCGGTCGATGAACGACAGCGATACCGAGGCCAACACCAAGGCGATCGACTCTCTCCTCAACTTCGAGACCGTCAAATATTTCGGCAACGAGGAGATGGAAGCCAAGCGCTTCGATAAATCGATGGAACGCTACGAGAAGGCGGCGACCGATGTCTGGACCTCGCTCGGCTGGCTGAACTTCGGCCAGGGCGTTATTTTCGGCATCGGCACGACGATCATGCTGGTGCTGTCGGCGCTGGCCGTCCAGCGCGGCGAGCAGACGGTCGGCGATTTCGTCTTCGTCAATTCGATGCTGCTGCAGCTTTCCGCGCCGCTCAACTTCATCGGCTTCGTCTACCGCGAAATCCGCCAGGGGCTGACCGATATCGAGCAGATGTTCGATCTCCTGGAGGTGAAGGCCGAGGTCAACGACGCGCCCGATGCGACAGAACTTAGGATCGGCCAGGGCGCCATTTCCTTCAAGGATGTGCACTTCGCCTACGACCCGGCCCGTCCGATCCTCAAGGGGATTTCCTTCGAAGTGCCGGCCGGCAAGACGGTCGCCGTCGTCGGTCCGTCGGGTGCGGGCAAATCGACGCTGTCGCGGCTGCTCTATCGTTTCTACGATATCCAGAGCGGCACGATCACGGTCGACGGTCAGGATATCCGCACGGTGACGCAGAAGAGCCTGCGCTCTCTTATCGGCATGGTGCCTCAGGATACCGTGCTCTTCAACGACACCGTTGCCTACAACATCCGCTACGGCCGCACGTCGGCCAGCGACGGCGAGGTCTTTGCCGCGGCCGAGGTGGCGCAGATCGCCCATTTCATCGAGACGCTGCCCGAGGGATTCGAAACCAAGGTCGGCGAGCGCGGGCTCAAGCTTTCGGGCGGCGAGAAGCAGCGGGTGGCGATCGCCCGCACCATCCTGAAAGCGCCGCCGATCCTGATCCTCGACGAAGCGACATCAGCGCTCGACACGACGACGGAGCGGGAGATCCAGACGGCGCTCGACGTGGTTTCGAAGAACCGGACGACGCTGGTCATCGCCCACCGGCTGTCCACCGTCATCAGCGCCGACGAGATCATTGTGCTGAAAAGCGGCGAGATCGCCGAGCGCGGAACGCATGCCGCCTTGCTTGATAAAAACGGTCTCTATGCCTCGATGTGGAACCGCCAGCGCGAGGCCACACAGGCCGAGGAGCACTTGAAACAGGTGCGGGAAAGCGACGATATGGGCGTGATAACGCGGCTTGCGCCGGCGAACTGATTGGGGAACCAGACGCCGGTACTGGCTTTTGTTGTTCAGAACCCCGGCCGGCGAACCGGGGCCGAGGCCGCAGCATTGCCCCGGAGGCGGATTTTCGCTAACCAGCAAAAAACGACAACGCAAGGAGACCGGCAGCCATGAGCCTGTTCAACACGGTTCGCAACACGATCGTCCCCGTGCACAAGGAGGGTTATCCCTTCGTGGCCGCCTTCTTCGTCGCCTCGCTGATCCTCGGATGGATCTTCAAGCCGCTCTTCTGGATCGGCATGATCTTCACACTGTGGTGCGCCTATTTCTTCCGCGATCCCGAGCGCGTGACCCCGCAGGACGACGATCTGGTGATTTCTCCCGCCGACGGCAGGGTCTCGGCCATCCAGATGGTGACCCCGCCGGCCGAGCTCGACCTCGGCTCCGAGCCGATGCTGCGCATCTCGGTGTTCATGAACGTCTTCAATTGCCATGTGAACCGCGCGCCGGTGCGCGGGCGCATCGTCAGCATCAACTACCGCTCCGGCAGCTTCGTTAACGCCGAGCTCGACAAGGCCAGCGAAGACAATGAGCGCAACGGCCTGGTGATCGAAACCCGCCACGGCCAGATCGGCGTCGTCCAGATCGCCGGCCTGGTGGCGCGGCGTATCCTCTGCTGGGTAAACCCCAACGAGCCAGTGGATGCCGGCGAGCGCTTCGGGCTGATCCGTTTCGGCTCCAGGCTGGACGTCTTCCTGCCCGCCGGTGCGGCGCCACGTGTCTCGCTCGGCCAGACGGCGATCGCCGGAGAAACCGTCATTGCCGAATTCGCCTCGGCAAAGGGTCCCGTCATCAGCCGCCGCAGCTAGATTGGAACACGATATGGAAACGCCTTTTCCGCCTTTCGAGCCCAATGGTCCGGATGATTCCGCCCGTGGCCCGCGTCTGCGCGAAATCCCGCTCCGTCTCGTCTTTCCGAACCTCATCACCATTCTGGCGATCTGCGCCGGGCTGACCGGCATCCGGCTGGCTTTCGAGAATCGCTACGAGCTCGCCGTCTCCATGGTGCTCGTCGCCGCTTTCCTCGACGGGATCGACGGACGAGTGGCGCGTCTGATGAAGGCGACCTCGAAGTTCGGCGCACAGATGGATTCGCTTGCCGACATCGTCAATTTCGGCGTCGCACCCGCCCTCGTCGTCTATGTCTTCGCGCTCGACCAGGCCCGCTCGCTCGGCTGGATCGCGGCGCTGATCTATGCGATCGCCGCCGGACTGCGCCTTGCCCGTTTCAACGTCATGGCCGAACGCGAGAACAAGGCGAGCTGGCAGTCGGAATATTTCGTCGGCGTGCCGGCGCCGGCCGGCGCCATGCTCGTGCTGCTGCCGGTCTATCTCGGCTTCCTTGGGATCGCGACCGACCGCTCCTTCGCCTTCGCCTCGTCGATCTACACCGTGTTCATCGCCTTCCTATTGATCAGCCGGCTGCCGGTCTGGTCGGGCAAATCGGAGGGCAACCGGCTGCGGCGCGATCTCGTGCTGCCGATGATGCTCGGCGTCGTACTCTATGTGGCTCTGCTAATGAGCTACACCTGGGAGGTGATGGTGTTTACCGTTGCCGCCTACCTCGTATCGCTTCCCTTCGGCGCGCGGAAATGGCGGCGGAAATATGGGACGCTGACGATCGAGGAGCCCGGCATCGGTGACGACGATATCGGTCGTCACATCTGACCTTCCAGCATTTCCTGGTCTCTCTCCCCTGGAAATGCGCCTCCCCTTATTCTCGCACATTCCCGGAAAACGTGCGCTTCTTCCGGGGAAGCCATGAGCTTTCCCCGGGGAAAACGGCTGCGCATTTCTTTTGGAACCGCTTCCTTCAGTAAGTATTAACCAACGTAGGCTTCAGTTAAGCCTCGTTATGGTGGGCGTTCACAATTCCTGATAAGCGACGCCGCCGATTTGTCGCAATTTTCTGGCGAAACTGCAAAAATAAAATATTCAGGGAAGAACCACGTAAAGGAGAGTATCCGTGACTTCGAAGAAGAGCAGTACCGGCGAACAGCAGACGGCCAAGCCGGACCTCGCCGCCAACTATCGCCCCGTCGGCCTGAAGGCCGTTGCCGCGGCATCGCTGATGGCAAAGAACAAGCCGGATGGCGTCAAGAAATCCGCTTGAAGCGCCGAGCTTCGAACTGCCCGTCACCTGCGCTTCACCTTCCAGTTTCCGGCATGCCGTTGCCCCAAGACTGCGGCATGCTCCTAAGACGTCGTGATCTTTCGCAGTCTTCTTGCGCTACAGGTCTTTGTTCTCACGCATGTCGTCGCGGCAAAACCGCTGGACAGTTTTGCGCGACATGCACCTGAAATCGCTGTGACCCAAATAGGCCGCCGCGCCAGAAGCGTCCGACAGCGTTTCAGAAGAAGCTGAGCTGGCCGTTGTCCGGCCTTTGCTTCTCGGGTGACTTGAGCGGCCGTTCGATGACGACCGGCTCCTGCAGATCAGGCCCCATATTGGCAACCTTGTTGACCTTGTCGGAGACCGGTACGGCCTCGAAGAAATCGGCCTGAACGGGCTGCGTCAGATCGGCCACCTCACGCGGTTCATGCGTTCTGCAATCGAGCCAGCGGGAGAAGTCCTCCGGCTTGATGACGACAGGCATGCGATCATGGATCGCCGAGATGCCCGCATTGGCCGACGTCGTCAGGATCGCGCCGGTATCGACCTCCGAGCCATCGGCCGAGGACCAGGTTTCCATCAGTCCGGCAAAGGCGACGATCCCGCCGTTGCGCGGCCTGATCCAATAGGCCTGCGGCTTGCCGCCGCTTTCCTTCGGCGGACGATGCCATTCATAAAAACCCGAGGCCGGAATGAGCACGCGGCGGTGACGCATCGCCGCCCGAAACGAGGCTTTGCCGATCGCGGTCTCAGCGCGCGCATTGATCAGCAACGGAAATTCCTTCGGGTCCTTGACCCAGGCCGGGGTAAAACCCCAGCGCACCAGCACCGCGCGCCGGTCGGCAAGGTTGCTGCCTCGCTCCCTGCCCTCACCTGCTGTGACGACGAGGATCGGCTGCGTCGGGGCTATGTTGTAGCGCGCCGGAAAATCGTCGAGGTCTACACCGGAGAGGAAATTGCGCAGGTCTGCGCTGGAACTTGTCAGGGCGAAACGTCCACACATCGGCCTGTCTTTGCACCCGGTCCGAGTCCGGTCAAGGCACACTGAGCGTGCCGCGCAAGACTGTACAGGGGTTTAGGACAAGAACATGCCGCGACCATGCTTCAGCTCCTCGGCCCAAAAAGAATGACGCTCGCCCCGGCAAGGCAGATCAATCCGCCGCCGATATCATAACGATCGGGCACGCGGCCCTCGACCAGCCACAGCCAGAAGAGCGACGCGAGAATATAGATGCCGCCATAGGCTGCGAACGCTCGGCCGGCGGCTTCGCTCGGCACCAGCGTCAGAAGCCAGGCGAAAAGCGCGAGTGAGATCATGCCCGGCGCCAGCCACCAGACGGGCTTTTCAAGCTTCAGCCACGCCCAGAAGGCGAAGCAGCCGGCAAATCTCGAAAACGGCGGCAAAGGCGTAGATGATATAGGTCACGCAAAGCCCTTTCGAAAATCTGGAAGCTTTGTTGCATACATGTCGCCATCTCGGGAACCGCTGCGCCGCCTTTCGGGCCTTGTCTTCTGAGACGGGCCACACGAAAATTGCGGGAAGCCAGGCAGCGGCGGCATGCAACAATCGCTCCATGCGATAGAATCGATCGTCACAACGAGAGTAGTCTTATGATTTCCACCGCCAAAGCCGCCTCCTCCGCCATTCTCGAACGCGACGGGCGATTCCTGCTAGTGTTGCGACGCAACCCGCCTTCCGCCGACATGTATTCCTTTCCAGGTGGGCGCGCTGAGCCGGGCGAAACGCCGGAGCAGACGGCGCTGCGGGAATTCCGCGAGGAAACCGGCATCTCGGCACATAATCCGCGGCTGTTTTCGACCTATGACCTGAAGACGCATGGGCCGGACGGCAGCATCAAGAGCCATTTCTTCCTGTCGGTCTTTCGCGTCGAGGCCGACCGGGACGTGGTGGCGGAAGCCGCCGACGATGCAGCGGCGCTGGGCTGGTACACGGTGGATGAGATTCGGCGACTGCCCGTGCCGCAGAGCGTGCTCGAATGCGCAGAGCGGCTGGCATAGGATGATTATCGGCCAACCGGCCGATAATCATCCTGTTCTGAATTAAGTTTAGAGCATGATGTCATCCAAAAACGGCTGACACTTTTCGGCACGATGCTCTGGCGGGCGGCGAATAGAAGTGGAAACTTTCAAGCGCGCCTTGTTGCCGTCATGCTCAACGTATCAACTGGGAGCATGATTCCCGTTCGACGCGTTGTCCTGTCTCTCCTCGTGCTCGCCGGCCCCACCATGGCTCAGGGCAAGAACACGCCGCCTCCACAGGAGGCGGAGATTGCGCCGCCGGCCGCGATCGTACCCTATGACAACAAGCTGGCGCGGCTCGCTGAAGTGCTGGGTTCGGTGCATTATCTGAGAACCCTCTGCAAGGCGGCGGGCGGTGATGAGTGGCGAAAGGGCATGCAGCAGTTGCTCGATTCGGAGGCCGGCAACGAACCGCCACGCAAGGAAAGGCTCACGGCAGCCTTCAATCGCGGCTATCGCGCCTTCGCGTCGGTCTATACGGATTGCACCCCGGCAGCCATCGTGGCAGAAGAGCGCTACCGTAACGAAGGTGCAACACTTGCCACAGAAATTACCTCGCGCTTTGGAAATTGACGTTTAATTAACCTGTTTTCGCATGCGGACGTGTCGTTTTGGGAAAAGGCTGTTAGTGTTGTTAACGGTGCAGTAAGAGATGAGAAGTTCTGAGGAAAAGACAATGGAAGCAAGCCTCAACGAGATCGACGACATGATCGTCCACGAAAAGATGCAGGCGGCTCTGGAGTACCAGAACGAGGCTTGGGCCGACGGCATGGCCGACGGGATCGAGCCTGAGATCATTGCTGATGCCGCCATCGCGCATGCACTGCGCGAGACCATTAGATTGCATGGGGAAAGCAGCGCCGAAGCTCTGCTCGATTCGCTGCGCGACCGTATGCTTGCCGGCGAATTCTCCGCCAACCGCACCCTGCAATAATTATTATCAGAGAGTTCGATGCGCATCGGTAAAGAGAAAGTTTCGCGAATTCCGCTCGCGCCGGTGATGCTTGCATTCAGCCTTACCGCCGGCAGTCTCGCCCTTGCGCCCTCGGCCTATGCGCTTTCCGAACTGCACAAGATCCCCGGCCAGCCGAACGATCAGCCGGCACAGGGAAACGCCCAGGGGCAGAGCCAGCCGCAGGGCACCACCACCCCCGGCGTTCCCATGGGCGTTCCGCTGGTCAACAGCCAGACCAGCCAGGGTGTCGACAAGACGCCGGGCACGCAGGACAATTCCAAGCCCGTCGAGGTGATCTACGACATCAGCAAGGCGCCCGAGCCGGTGCGCAAGATGCGCCAGCAGATCGTCGAGGCGGCCGCCTCCGGCGATCTCGAACGGCTGCGGCCGCTGATGGGCGCCGGCGCAGAACAGACGCAGGTAACCGTCGGCGAGCCCACGGACGATCCGATCGGCACGCTGAAGGATCTCTCCGGCGATCCCGATGGGGATGAAATCCTCGCCATCATGCTCGACATCGTCTCGACCGGCTTCGTGCATGTCGGCCAGGGCACAGCCGAAGACATGTATGTCTGGCCCTATTTCGCCGAGAAAGACTTGAAGTCGCTGACGCCGCCGGAGCGCGTCGAATTGCTGCGCATTGTCACCGCCGGCGATCTCTCCGACATGCAGGAATTCGGCGGATATAATTTCTACCGCCTCGGCATTACGCCCGACGGCAAATGGAAATTCTTCACGGCAGGCGACTGACGCGCCGCGCAAGCCGCATGGCGCTTGCGATCCACCTTATGAAGTCATACCTCTGAGCGATGACCAACGCGACAGGTTCCGCCATGCCATTCGTATTCCTGAAAGACCGCTCATTGCTCTCCGTCGGCGGCGCGGACGTTCAATCCTTCCTGCAGAACCTGATCACCACCGATATCACCTCGCTTGCGCCCGACGAGGCGCGGCCTGGGGCGCTGCTGACGCCGCAGGGCAAAATCCTGTTCGACTTCATGATCTGGCAGGACGGCGACGGCTATACGATCGAAACGGATGCTGACCAGCGCGACGGGCTCATGAAGCGGCTGACAATGTACAGGCTGCGGGCCGCCGTCACGCTTGCGCCCATCGCCGAAGAAGGCATCAGCGTTTGCTGGGGCGAAGATGCCGATGGCAGCGGGGACGCCGAAGGTGTCCGGAACAGCCAGGACGTCCGCGACAGCCGGAGCGTCCGGGACAGCCGCTTCGCCAAGGCCGGCATCACGCTGACCCGCCGGCCGGGACGGCACGGTGACAGCGCTGAGGCGCTCTATGACGCGTTGCGCATCGCCCACGGCATTGCGATATCGGGATCGGACTTCGCGCTGCAGGATGCCTTTCCGCATGACGTGCTGATGGATCTGAACGGCGGCCTCTCCTTCAAAAAGGGCTGCTATGTCGGACAGGAAGTGGTTTCGCGCATGCAGCACCGCGGCACCGCGCGCCGTCGCGTCGTCACGCTATCCGCCGCAACGGCTCTGCCGGACACAGGCACCGCGATCACTGCTGCCGGCAAGCCAGTCGGCACACTCGGCTCCGTCGAGGGCGGCAGCGGACTTGCAATCGTGCGCATCGACCGCGCCGGCGCCGCGATGGCGGAAGGCACGCCCCTGCTGGCCGGCGAAATACCGGTTTCTCTCGCCCTGCCTCCATGGTCAGGCCTTGTCTTCCCCACCAGCGCCGACGAGGCCAGCGCGTGACGGCCAAAGCTCCGCGTGCCTGGCAACGCATGCTGTCCGGGCGCAGACTCGACCTGCTCGACCCCTCGCCGCTCGATGTCGAACTCGCCGACATCGCCCACGGGTTGGCGCGTGTCGCCCGCTGGAACGGCCAGACGTCGGGCGATTATGCTTTTTCTGTGGCGCAGCACAGTCTCGTCGTCGAAGATATTTTCCGCCGCTTCAACAATGCCCGGCCGGAGGAGTGCCTGATGGCGCTGCTGCATGACTCGCCGGAATATGTGATCGGAGACATGATCTCGCCGTTCAAATCGGTGGTCGGCGGCGGCTACAAGACTGTGGAAATGCGGCTGGAGGCGGCCATACACCTACGCTTCGGCCTGCCGCCGCATCCCACGCGCGAGCTCAAGGACCGGATCAAGAAGGCCGACGCGATTGCCGCCTATTTCGAGGCGACGGTGCTTGCCGGTTTCACGCCGGCCGAAGCGCAAAAATTCTTCGGCCAGCCGCGCGGCATCAGCAGGGAAATGTTGATGATCGAACCGCTTCCGGCAGTGGAAGCGCAGCGGTTGTTCTGCGAGCGCTTCGCGGCGATCGACGCCGAGCGGGAGATGGGATCGTGAGCTTCATCGTAGTCTCACCGCTGTCACGCATTGCCGAACTGGCGGTGCGCCACAAGGCGCGGGACATGATCAGTCTAATTGCCAAAGAACAGGCCTTTCACCGACCGGGCGTGATCGCGCCCGAGCGTCACCTGACGCTTGCAATGAACGACATCGCGTTCAAGAGCACCGGCGGTCTCGTGGCGCCCGATGAAACGCATGTGCAGGGGATTATCGAGTTTGCCGCATCGTGGCGGCAGGAGACGCCGCTGCTCATCCATTGCTGGATGGGTGTGTCGCGATCCCCGGCGGCCGCTCTTATCGCCGCATTGTCGCTCGCACCGGATCAGAGCGAGGAAGAGCTGGCCCTGCGGCTGCGCGCCGCCTCGCCCTTTGCGACGCCGAATACCCGGCTGATCGAGATCGGCGACGCCCTGCTTGGCCGCGGCGGCCGGCTGGTGGCCGCCGTCCGGGCCATCGGTCGTGGCGCCGATGCCGACGGCAATGCGCCCTTTTTGCTTGCAATCCGGGAGGCCGCTGGCGGTTGACGCTGCTGCGGCCTGCTCCATCTTGCCTTGGACCACGCAGAATACGCAGGGCCAAATCATGGAACAACAAGCAGCCGACGTCCTTCTTACCACCCGCACGGCGCTCAGCCAGGCAAGCGCGCTCGCAGTCCAGTATTCCTTTTCCATCCTCGGAGCGGTGATCCTGCTCCTCGTTGGCTGGACGCTGGCCGGCTTCGTCAGCCGCTGGGCCTATGAAGGACTGTCGCGCATCCATGGCATCGACGAGACATTGGCGCGCTTCTTCACCAATGTCATCCGCTACGCACTGCTGATCCTGGTGTTCATCACCGTGCTCGGCCAATTCGGCGTCCAGACCGCCTCGATCATCGCCGCCCTCGGCGCAGCAGGCTTGGCGATCGGGCTGGCGCTGCAAGGGACACTGCAGAATATTGCGGCCGGCATCATGCTGTTGATTCTCAGACCGTTCCGCGTCGGCGAATATATCGAGACCAGCAGCGTGGCCGGCACGGTGCGCGAGATCGGGCTGTTTGCGACAGAACTGAGGACCGGCGACGGGCTCTATCGGCTGGCGCCGAATTCGACGCTCTGGAACACACCGATTACCAACTTCAGCCGCGAACCTACGCGGCAGAACGACCTGAAGGTCAGCATTTCTCGTGAGGATGATCTTGATTTGGCGATGGAGACGTTGATGGGCATTGCCAAAGGGAATTCCAGGGTGCTGCCGTCACCGGCACCCAGCGTTTTCATCGACAGCCTCGGTGACAGCACGATATCGGTAACGCTGCGCTACTGGGCAAAGACCGGCGACTGGTGGCAGGTCAGCCGTGACATGGTGAAGCGGGTAAAACTTGCCTTCGACGAAAAGGACGATCCGGCCGCGTTGCGGGACGACTCAAATTCCCCGCCGGGAAAGAGGTCGAACGGAACCGCGACGACCGAAAAGCCGACGCGGCAGTGAGACACTGTTGCCCGGGGCGGTCGTCGGCCTATTGAATGACGCCGCAGGCAAGTCTCTCCCCGGCGTCACCGGAAGTCTGGCTGCGATAATCGTCGGAATTGGCGTGCACCATCAACGCGCGGCCTCGGATGCCGTCCTTCTTGCCGTCAAGCGTGACCATGCCGTCGAATATCTGGGCTCTCAACACGCCGTCCTGTCCGACATATTGATTGGGCATATCGCCGGCATGGGGTCCCTTGGCCGCAAGAATCCCGTGCTCGGCCGAGCCAGGGTTGAAATGGCCGCCAGCTGATTCGTAATGGGTTGCCGCGTCGCAGCGGCCGGTCTCGTGTACATGAAAGGCCACCCATTTATTGGCCGGCAGCCCCGGTATCTCCACTTCGATCAAGACGCCGCCATTGGCGGCGGCGGTTAGCTGGGCGCGGCCGGTTTCCTTGCCGTCCTTGCCGACGAAATTGGCAACCGCCGTCTGCTTGTCCTGAGCGCCTGCCGGCACGGCAATCGCAAGCAGGCTCGCGGCGGCGATGATGCGCATGGCTTTCATGGAGATCTCCTTCCCTCCGGTTGTCCTTCTGAACGTGTCAGACCGGAAGGTGTTCCTCTACGGACCATCCAACGAAAAAGCCGGCCAACGGGCCGGCTTGCAGATCACCTGGCTCTAGACGCCGTCAGGCGACGGCGTCAAAATCGAACTGGCCGTAGGTGTTGCGGTAAAGATCGTCGGATTGATCGCCGGTCGTCGGCGCAGTCTGCTGCAATGGATAGGGAACGGCGATGCTGCTCGTCGTGGCGGTGTCGCGCGTGTCCATCATCAGCGCAATCAGGTTGCCGGAAAATTTCGGCTGCGTGTCGCTGGCCGTGTCGTCTTCCAGCAGTTGTTTGATGATACCGGGCTTCTCATCGGCGGCACGTTCGCTGCGGCTGAGTACGCCGTCACCATTTGAATCGAGCCGCGAAAGCGTCGCAAGATATGCGTATGAAGTATCTGAAACGGATGTGGTGCGGGTCATACAAACCTCCATTCACCGCCTTTTGCCGGTGGTGTTTGTACGCAATACGAGAATGGGAAATCACTGTTGACTCGCTGGTTAAACTGATTTGCGCATTGCGTCAACAAGTTGTTAACTCCTCGTTAACGATGATTGACAGGTATTAACGGATCGCCCGCAAGCGGAGGTTTTGTGCGCAACAACCGAGCAGCCTTCCCGGTATTTCAGGAATTTTTCATATATAAAACAATTGTTTCTCCCAGCGAGACTTCTCCTGAGGTCAGCGCCGAACTCCTCATGATTGCGACTCGCTTGGCAAGCCGCTACAAAACCGCTCCGTGTTCTGCAACTGTTCGTAGGCGCGCCGCTTTCCGGAAGCCGCATTGCTTTCGGCCGGTGCGCTATGGACGATTTCCCCAACAACAGGTGCGCAATGTTCAAGGCCGAAGCCTTCTCCCCTCATGTGACGCTCGCAGCCTCGCTGATTGCGCATGCGGCCGAAGGCGACGACGGCTCACACGATCTCGCCCATATCCTGCGCGTCTTCAGAAACGCAATGCGCATCCACGCGGGCGAAGGCGGAGATGGACGCATCCTCGCCGCTGCGGTGCTGCTGCACGACTGCGTCGCGGTCGAGAAGAATTCCCCCTTGCGGGCCAAAGCATCGGCGCTGGCGGCGGAAAAAGCCTCAGTGATCCTGGCCGAACTCGGCTGGAGCGCGGCGGATATCGGCGCCGTGGCGCATGCCATCACCGCTCACAGTTTCTCAGCCGGGGTGACGCCACGGACGATCGAGGCGAAGATCCTGCAGGATGCCGACCGGCTGGACGCGATCGGCATGGTCGGCGTCGCACGCTGTTTCTATATCGGCGGGCGAATGGGATCCGGGCTCTATGATCCGTTCGACCCGGCGGCAACGAACCGTCCTCTCGACGACAAGCGTTATGCCATTGACCATTTCCAGACGAAGCTGTTCAAACTGGCGGAAGGTTTCCAGACGGAGACCGGCCGCCGGCTGGCAGCTGCGCGTGACCAAAGTCTGCGTGATTTTCTCTCGGCATTCATGGACGAAATTTAGGAGAACGGCATGCGTGTCAGCGACCTCTTCATCTACCCGCTCAAGAGCGCTCGCGCCATTGCGCTGCCCGCCGCCGATATTGACGCCTATGGGCTTCCCGGTGACCGGCGGGCGATGATCACCGACCCGCAGGGCCACTTCATCACTCAGCGCGAACTGCCGGACCTCGCGCGCATCGAAATACGGCCGGAGGCCGACGCCTTCCGGCTGCTGATGCAGGGCAAGCCTGAGATATCGGTGCCGCCACCCCAGCCTGAAATCCGCATGGATGTTAGGGTGTGGAAATCGACTGTCAGCGCCGCCGTCGCCGATGCAGCGAGCAATCACCAGCTGTCCGAATGGCTCGGCCGGGAAGTGCGACTGGTGTTTTTCGACGGACAGGCACAGCGGACGGCGAATGCCGAATGGGCCGGCGAAGGCACGCCGGTGAGCTTTACCGACGGCTACCAGATCCTGGTGACGACGACCGGTTCGCTGCAGGCGCTGAACGCCGATCTTGCCGCCCATGGCGAAGGCAGCGTCGGCATGGAGCGCTTCCGACCGAACGTCGTCATCGACACCGACGCAGCCTGGCCGGAGGATCGCTGGGCGGCGATCGAGATCGCCGGCATCCGCTTCGATCTCGTCAAACCCTGCTCGCGCTGCATCATGACGACGCAGGACCAGCTGACCGGGTCACGCGAGGTGGCAAATCCGATGCCGGCCATGGGCCGCATCCGCATGTCGGCCGACCGCCGCGTACCCGGCCCGCTGTTCGGCTGGAACGTCACGCCGCGCGGCAGCGGCAGGATCACGATCGGCGACACTGTCAAGGTCATCGAGGAAAGGCCGGAGGGTTGGGCCTTGAAGGTTCGTGGGCGAGGATAGGTCGAATATGGGAAGGCTAGTTGAACGGCGCCTTTCTTCCGAAACGCAGCAACGTTCTCCCTCATTCCTATGCCTGTCACAGGAATGAGGTGGCGTGGGTTGCGCCCGCCTCTTATCCGCGAGCGAGTGCAGCATCGATCTCCGCCATGACACCGGCCGGCAGCGGTCCCTTCTCCAGCGCGCCGGCATTTTCCTCCACCTGGGCGACGGTGCGGAAGCCCGGAATGGGAAAGGTGCGCGGCGACCTTGCCCAGAGCCAGGCGAGCGCGCCCTGTGTCAGCGTGCGGCCGCCTGATTTGAGAAGGTCGCGGACGGCATCAAGCCTTGCGGCAAATTCCGGGGCCATGCGCCCGTCCTTGAAGTAAACCATCCATTCGAGCGCTGCGCCGCGGACATCCTTGGCGCCGACGGCCTTGTCGGCAGTGAACTTGCCGGTCAACAGTCCCATGGCCAGGGGACCGCGATTGATGGAGATCAGGCCTTTCTGCTCGACCACCGCGATCATCTCCGGCACCGGCTCGAAGACATTCATCGTATGCTGGATCGAGACAAAGCCCTTGCGCCCGGCGTGGCGGGCGGCGCGATCGGGATGATCGGTGCTCCAGCCGAAGGCATCGATCTTGCCTTCGGCACGCAGCGCCTCCAGCGTATCGAAGACGACATCGGATTGTTCCAGCGGAAAATCGTTGATGTGGAATTGCAGCAGATCGAGGCGGTCGCGCTTGAGACGGCGCAGCGATGTCTCGACGGAGCGGCGGATGAAACCCTCATCGGCAAAGGCGCCGATTGCCTGCTTCGTTTCCGGATCGGTGGCAAAGCCGAATTTGGTGGCGACGATGATGTCGTCACGATTGCCGATCGCCCGGCCGAGCACTTCCTCGGAATGGCCGGCGCCGTAATTCGAGGCGGTGTCGAAGAAGCGGATGCCGAGCTCGACGGCGCGATGAATTGCTTCCACCGATTCGTCGTCATCGACCTCACCCCAGCCGAGCGGCGTGTCGCCGGCGAAGAAAGGGCCGCCGATCGCCCAGCAGCCCATGCCGAGTCGCGGAATTTTGCGGCCGTTCCAAAGCGTGATCGTCGTCGGTGATGCGGTCTTGGTCAGCATGGGTTACCTCCGTGGTTGGCAGCCCTTCAAGACATAGGAAGAGCTCCCAGGCGGGTAAACCGCCAAATCCGGAGGATGTTTTGCAACAGTAAAAAACGAGGTCAGGCGGAGACGTCGTTTGGACCGGAAAGCGTCCGCAAGGCTGGATTGAGCGCCTTGAGTGCGGCCTGGACGAAGCCATCACGCGCTGCCGCAGCCTCCATGCCGCGTGGCTCGTAGACATGGCGATGTAGGAAGAATCCCGTCAGATGGAACGCGGCTGCCAGGCTGTCGAAGTCCGCCGCGTGATTGCCTTCGGCGCCGAGAAAGGGTGGCAGGACCAGCATCTTGTCCGCCCACGGCGCGCCGGCGCTGCGGCTGACGGCGCGGCCGGATTTCGGCGAGACATAGGCGAGATCGGAACGGGCGCCGGTCGCCGCGCATTCGGCAAGATCGAGACCGAAGCCGAGATCGTTGAGTACCGCGAGTTCGAAACGCACGAAGAGTTCGCCGGCATCGGCCGGATTGTGCAGATGATCGAGAATGACCTCCAGCGCGTCGAAAAGGTGCGGATGCGGGTCGCGCTCCGGCAGCAGCCGCAGCAGCGCACCCATCGCCTGGACGCCGTAGACGGCGGTCGCCGTTTCCATGAGACGCGCGGCGCGCAGCATCACCGGCTCGACGCGGAACTCACCGAGATGCTCATCCAACCGTGCGCGCCACATGACCTCCACGGCATTACCCGGCTGCAGCACCGGCTGCATGGCGCGAGAGCGGCCGGAACGCACCAGGCCGAGATGGCGGCCGCGATCACGCGTCATCACCTCGGCGATGACGCTCGTCTCACCGTGGCGCTTGACACCCAGAATGATCGCGTGGTCCTGCCACTGCATCGAAAGAAATCCCTGCGGCTGACGATTCCATCCTACCGTATAATTCTCGCCATCGGAATCGAATTAGAGAATTATGCAGTAATTCAAAGCGTTACAGCGTGTTCTCGGCGTCCGGCCGGGTCAAGCCGCGGCCGGAAGGAGCCTCTGCAGGAATTCGCGCATCGCCTTCTCGTCGAATGGCTTCACCAGAAGCGGTATATGCTGCAGGTCGGGCGGGAAATCGCGTATATCGGAATAGCCGCTGACGAAGCCGAAGGGGATGCCGACATCGAGAAGATGGCGGGCAAATCCGAAACTCGTGCCCTCTCCGAGATTAATGTCGAGAAGGGCGAAATCATAGCTTTCCGCAGCAATCGCCGCCCTCGCCTGTTCCAGGCTGCCGACGATATCGATGCCGTCGACGCCAGCCAGGCGCAGAATATCCTCTGCCTCCATGGCGATGATCAGACTGTCCTCAAGAACCAGAACACGGTTTGCGCTCATGATTCCACGCCCCTCGTCGGGCGCCTGTCGCAGCGCCCCGGCCGTTCCGCCAACATCATTGCCCTCCGGTGCCCCGCATGGCACGCTATCGGTGAATTCCGCCACCACTTCTGAATAAACCATTTTTCTGTCCGGCCAATAAGAATCAAATCGGAGGAAAGACGAGGACCGACCTTATTTTGCGAAATGCTGATGCGCATTTAAAAAAGACATAGACAGGCCGGCTGTGCGTTGCCGCACGCCCATGCCGCATCTGTCCGATAGCCTTGGAGCGCACCGCAACCTTCAGCTCACACCTCGCGCTTCACGTCTTTTTTTCGCATGTGTCCGTATCGCAAGACGGGCCCACTTTTGCACGCCATGCTTCAGATGAAGGGGCGCTTGCCCTCTCCAAGCCCATCCCAGCCGGCGATCGCCATCAGTTCCTCACCGTTCAGCACCTCGCAGCCGCGCTCCTGCCAGCGGAGCAATCCCCGTTCGCTGAGCTTCTTCAAGGTTTTGTTGGTGTGAACGATGGAAAGACCAAGGGTGTCGGCGATGTGCTGCTGCGTTATGGGGATGAAATTGCGGCCGTTGAAGAGATCGAGCTTCCTGCCGCGCTCAAACAGGAACGCGAGCAGATAGGCCGCTCTTTCCAGTGCTGTGCGGCGGCCGATGCTGAGGAGATGTTCATCCAATATCCGCTCCTCGCGCGCGGCGATCCAGGTAATGTCGAAGGCGAGCGACGGGTGCTTGTTATAAAGCGTCATCAGCCTGTTGCGCTCGAAGACGCAGAGGGAAACCGGCGAAAGCGCTTCGATGGAATGCTGCATTTCGCCGGCGATCGTTCCCTGCAGGCCGATCAGGTCGCCCGGCATGATATAATTCAGGATCTGACGCCGTCCGTCTTCCAGCATCTTGTAGCGGAAGCCCCACCCGGAAAGCACCGTAAAGAGATGAGCGCTGTGGGCGCCCTCGACGAGGATTGTCGAGCCGGCGTCGACGGCAAGCTCACCCCTCTTGAAATGTGAAACGAATTCCAGCTCGTCGCGGCTGAATTCCCTGAAATGCGGCAGGGGCCGCAAAGGACACTGCTGGCAAGGCGTTTTGAAAGAATTGATCGATCTCGACGTCGCCATGTTTGCCCTTGCCGTCGCAAAACCGGCGCGCCATCGCCGGCGCGCCGTTCATCAAGGAATGCGCAAGCCGCAGATTTGTTCCGCGAGCGAGGCGGATTTTTTATGTATAAACAAGGGACTGGCCGGGGCCGATCAAATCCTTGCCATGCCTATCTCGGGAAATCGAGACCCATTTCGCGGAACCGCTCCGGATCATCACCCCAATTCTCGCGAACCTTGACGAACAGGAAGAGATGGACCGGCTGTTCCAGGATTTCCGACAATTCCTTGCGGGAAGCCGTCGAGATCGCCTTGATGGTTTCCCCACCCTTGCCGAGTGCGATCTTCTTCTGGCTGTCGCGCTCGACATAGATCACCTGCTCGATGCGCACCGAGCCGTCTTTGCGCTCTTCCCACTTCTCCGTTTCGACATGCGAGGAATAGGGAAGCTCCTGGTGCAGGCGCAGAAACAGCTTCTCGCGGGTGATCTCGGCGGCGAGCTGTCGCATGGGAAGATCTGAGATCTGGTCTTCCGGATAGTACCACGGCCCTTCAGGAAGGGTCTCGGCCAGATAGTCCATGACGTCGTCGCAGCCGGAACCGTTTTCGGCCGAGATCATGAAGGTGCGTTCGAAAGCGATCTTCTCGTTGGCGCTCGCGGCCAGCGCCAGCAGATCCTCGCGGTTGACGCGGTCGATCTTGTTCAGCACCAGGATCTTCGGCTGCTGGACCTCCTTGAGGCCTTCGAGGATGGCTTCGGCATCGCCGCGCAGGCCGCGCTCGCTGTCGATCAGCAGCATGATCAGATCGGCATCCTTGGCGCCGCCCCAGGCCGAGGTCACCATGGCGCGGTCGAGCCGGCGGCGCGGCTTGAAAATGCCCGGCGTATCCATGAAGACGATCTGGGCATTGTCGTGAATGGCAATGCCGCGCACGATCGCCCGGGTGGTCTGCACCTTGTGGCTGACGATCGAGACCTTAGCGCCGACGAGGCGATTGACCAGCGTCGACTTGCCGGCATTGGTCGGGCCGATCAGCGCGACGAAGCCCGAATGCGTCGGACGATGGGTTTCTGCAGCAGCTTCGGCCGCGATATCTTCTTCTCGTGTCATTGTCCCGTCAGTTTCCGGCAGGCGATTGCTGCCAAATGCCTTCGCGCTCGAGCATCTTGGTCGCCGCCACCTGTTCGGCGGCACGCTTCGACCGCTCTACGCCGGTTTCCGGCTTTATGCCAGCAACTTCCACCGTCACCTTGAAGCGCGGATCATGATCCGGTCCGCTGCGTTCATCAACCCGATAGATCGGCGTGACGCCAAATTTCGCATGCGACCATTCCTGCAGCTCGGTCTTGGCGTCGCGCTTGGCGCCGTCGGCCCTGACCGCCCTGCCCTGCCAATAACGCAGGATGAAGCGGCGCGCCACTTCAAGGCCGCCATCGAGATAGATCGCGGCGATCAGGCTTTCGACCACATCGGCGCGCACGTTCATCATGCGCTTGCCGGTCAGTTTCTTCACATCGGCGCCGGTGCGGATATAGAGGTGAAGGTCGAGTTCGTCGGCGACCGCAGCGCAGGTTTCGGCGCTGACGAGCTGGTTGAGACGGACCGAGAGCTCGCCTTCCCCCGCCGTGCCGAAGGTGCGGAACAGGAGCTCGGCGATGCAGAGCCCGAGGACCCTGTCGCCGAGGAACTCCAGCCGCTCGTAATTACCGCCCTTTTCCGTCCGAGCGCTGGCATGGGTCAGCGCGCGATCCAGGCGTTCCTTTTCGGCGAAGTCATGACCGATCAGGCTTTCAAGCTTTGCGCGGTCCGCCGCAGAAAGCGTCTGCGCCTTGCTCATTCAACGACCTTGAAAAGGCGGTCCCAGCGCATATTGGTCGGCCACTTCCAGATTTCGCGGAAAGACGTGTCGTTGCCGAGCGAGAAGAAGATGACGCTGGCGCGGCCGACGAGGTTTTCAGCCGGCACGAAGCCGACATCGAAGCGGCTGTCGAGCGAATTGTCGCGGTTGTCGCCCATCATGAAATAATGGCCTTCCGGCACGATGAATTCGCGGGTGTTGTCGCCGCGCGAGACCGGAGACTGGTCGAGGGTGTCGTAGGTCTTGCCATTGTCCAGCGTTTCGCGGAAGACCGGTACGTCCTCACCCGGATCGAGCTTGTAATCCGAGGTGAAGCTGCCGTCCGCAACCTTCGGAACCGGCTTGCCGTTGACGTAGAGCACGCCGTCGGTGACCTGGATGTGGTCGCCGGGAAGACCGATGCAGCGCTTGATGTAATCGATATCGGGATTGGGCGGGAAGCGGAAAACGACGATGTCACCACGCTTCGGATCGGAACCGAACAGGCGACCGTTGAAGATATCGGGAGAGAAGGGCAGCGAATATTTCGAATAGCCGTAAGCGAACTTATTGACGAAGATGTAGTCGCCGACGAGCAGCGTCGGCATCATCGAACCTGACGGAATGGTAAAGGGCTGGAACAGCACCGTTCGAATCACCATCGCCAAAATCAGCGCCTGGATGATGACTTTGATATTTTCCCAGAGGGCGTTCGGCTTGGCTTCGACTTTATCGGACACGCAGTCTTATTCCTTCAAGACGCCGCGACGGCGCAATTCTTTATGTCGTTCTCTCTAGCGGCTTCAGCCGGATGCGGCAATGGCGACAACATCAAAAGCGACGAGAGGTCGCGATCAGAGGCTCTCAGGCAACGCCTCGATGATAACAAAGGCCTGCGCCAAGGGATAATCATCGGTTATTGTCAAATGAATGGCGGCCCTGTGGCCGGCGGGCAGCATCGATTCGAGGATTGCGGCGGCACCGCCTGAGAGAACCATGGTCGGCTTGCCGCTCGGCAGGTTGACGACGCCCATGTCCTTCCAGAAGACACCCTGGGCGAGGCCCGTGCCGAGCGCCTTGGAACAGGCTTCCTTGGCGGCGAAACGCTTGGCATAGGATTCGGCGCGGTTTGCCCGGCGGTCGGAGCGTGCGCGCTCGATCTCGGTGAAACAGCGATGGGTGAAGCGCTCACCGAAGCGCTCGATCGATTTTTCGACACGGCGAATGTCGATCAGATCGCTGCCAATCCCGATGATCATGCCGGACCCTTCCGTCGCTTAAGCATTCTGCACGGGTTTCATACGCTCGGCATGTCGCTGACCGGCCCCGCCAGACGCAGGCGCGCCCGCTCCATCAGGCGCGTGCGGCGGCGCGTCTGAAACCCCTTCACGGTGTAGAACGTCAACGCATAGAGCGCAACGGAGGTCACGGCGGCCGGGGGAATGGCGCCGATCAGCATTGGCTCCAGCACCGGCTTCCATAATTCGGTGAAGTTCAGCTTGTGAAAGAGGGCGGCGAGATCCACCGCCTGACCCGCCAGATGATCCTCGCGGCTTAACAGCAGATGGCCGATCTCCCAGGTGATGCCCCAGATGAAGGGATAGGTCAGCGGATTTCCGAAGGCAGCGCAACCGAGGGCGGCCGCCACCATATTGCCAGAGAGGAAATAGCTGATGACGAAAGCCATGACGAAATGCACGCCGATGAAAGGCGTCCACGAGACGAAGACGCCCGCGGCGACCCCGGCCGCAACCGCATGCGGCGAAGCGCTCAGGCGCAGAATGCGCATTGTCAGATAACGGATCGGGCGAAGGAAACCTTTTCGGGGCCACAGAAGCTCCCGCATCTTTTCCTTGAAGCCCGCAGGCTTGCGACGGCGAAACAACATGGCGGCTATTTAGTGCAGCGCACAGGACCGTGACAAGAGCGGCAAATGATACCACCCGAAAAACAGCCGCTCAATTTTCTCTGCGGAGCAGCGGCTTCCTACCGAGGGGCGTTCGTAACGCAACGTCCCCCACTGATCCAAGTATAAATCTGCTATTAGCGGCTGCGGAACAGACCGCGGTCGACCTGGCGCTGACGAAACTCGAGATCGATACGATCGAACGAGCCGTTCAAATAGGCCATTTCACGTTCCTGTGTGGTCGGAGCGCGAAGAGCGCGAGCGATTTTCCTGATAGGGTCAAACATTTCCTTGTCTCATCTTCTGTTTACGTTTTCGATGACCAGAAGATAGTCCTGGCAGAGGTGAATTACCACCGCCCGCAACATGGGGACAGCCATGCACTGAGCGCATACACTGCCACTCCGATGCGCTATTCTGGTCTTGAAACGGTCATAAAATGTGCAAATTCTCGGTCAGCTGCCGTGCGGGCTTAACAAAAGCCTATTCGTAGAGCCGCCGGACCGTGGCGATGCAGTCGAGTTCCTTCATCTGGGCGAGCAGCTGGTTGAGCTGACGCAGATCCCAGACCTCGACCTCGAGCATCATTTCGGTGAAATCGGCTGCCACCCGTACGGTGTTCAGCAGGCGGATATTGACATCAAGACTTGCAACCGTCTGGGCGACCTTGGCGAGCGTGCCGGGCTCATTCAATCCGTTCACCATGATGCGCGCCATGAAACGCGACTTGTTGGCTTCGTCGAGGTCCCAGCGGACGTCAATCCAACGGTCGGGCTGATCATCGAAGCGCTGCAGGCTCGGCGACTGGATCGGATAGATGGTAATACCCTTGCTCTGATCCATGATGCCGACGATGCGGTCGCCGGGCACGGCGCCTGTCGAGGCGAACTTGACGTCGACATTGCCGGACAGGCCGCGGATCGGGCCGATATCGACATCGGCGTCGAGTTCGGAATGTCCGCTCTCAGCCCCGGCCCTGGTCTTGCCGGGGATCTTGAAGATCATGCCGGCCGCACTGCGGACATTGAACCAGCCGTCGTCGCCGGAAGGCTTGACGGTGACGCGCTCATCCTGGTGGTCGGGATAAACGGCGCGCAGCACGTCGAGCGAGGACATCTCGCCGCGGCCGACGGCGGCGATCGCATCCTCAACGTCCTTCTGGCCGAGACGGTGCAACGCCGGCTTCATCGCCTCCCGCGAGAAGATCTTGCCGGCCCTGTTGAATGTGCGCTCGAGAATGCGATGGCCGAGGCCGGCATATTGCTTGCGGATCGCCATGCGGGTGGCGCGGCGAATGGCGGCGCGCGCCTTGCCGGTGACGACAATCTCCTCCCATGCGGCCGGCGGAACCTGCACGCCAGAGCGGATGATTTCGACTTCGTCGCCATTGGCCAGCCGCGTCACCAGCGGCATGATGCGGCCGTTGATCTTGGCGCCGACCGTGGTGTCGCCGATATTGGTGTGAACGGCGTAGGCGAAGTCGATCGGCGTGGCGCCGCGCGGCAGGGCAATCAGCTTGCCCTTCGGCGTGAAGCAGAAGACCTGGTCCTGGAAAAGCTCAAGCTTGGTGTGTTCGAGGAATTCTTCCGGACTGTCGCCCTCGGCGAGCGCCTCGATCGTGTGACGCAACCAGGAATAGGCATTGGATTCGCGCGAAAGGATGTCGCCATCGGCATTGGTGGCGCCGTCCTTGTAGAGCGTATGGGCGGCGATGCCGAATTCGGCGATCTCGTGCATGCGCTTGGTGCGGATCTGCAGCTCGATGCGCTGGCTGGAGGGACCGACGATGGTGGTGTGCAGCGAGCGGTAATCGTTCTGCTTCGGCGTCGAGATGTAGTCCTTGAAGCGGCCGGGCACGACACGCCAGCGCGTATGGACGATGCCGAGCGCGCGATAGCAGGACGGGATGTCCTCGACGATCAGGCGGAAACCGTAGACATCCGAAAGCTGCTCGAAAGACAGCGACTTCGACTGCATCTTGCGGAAGACCGAATAGGGTTTCTTCTGCCGGCCCTTGACATAGGCGCTCGTCAGGCCGCTGGCGACCAGCAGGTCACGCAACTCGGCCTCGATCTTCTTGACGATGCCCTCGTTGCGCTTGGAGAGCTCTTCCAGCCTTTTCGTGACGGTCTCGTAGGCTTCCGGGTTCATGTGCCGGAAGGAAAGCTCCTCGAGTTCCTCGCGCATGTCCTGCATGCCCATGCGACCGGCGAGCGGCGCATAGATTTCCATCGTCTCCTCGGAGATGCGGGCACGCTTGTCGGCCGACATGTGATCGAGGGTGCGCATATTGTGCAGACGGTCGGCGAGCTTGACGAGCAGCACGCGCACATCGTCGGAAATGGCGAGCAGCAGCTTGCGCAGGTTCTCCGCCTGCTTTGCCTTCTTGGTGACGAGATCGAGCTTCTTGATCTTCGTCAGGCCCTCGACCAGCCGGCCGATATCCTCACCGAAGAGTTCGTCGATCTCGGCGCGCGTCGCCGTCGTATCCTCGATCGTGTCGTGCAGAAGAGCAACCGCGATCGTCGATTCGTCGAGATGCATGTCGGTGAGGATGGCGGCGACCTCGAGCGGATGGGAAATATAGGGATCGCCGCTCGCGCGCTTTTGCTGGCCATGTTTCTGCATGGCGTAGACATAGGCTTTGTTCAGCAGTGCTTCATTGGCATCGGGCTTGTATTGCTGAACCCGCTCCACGAGTTCGTACTGCCGCATCATTCCAAAGCCACTCCGGTAAAAATAAAAGCGCGCCAATCAACGATTGGCGCACACATGGGCAATAATATGCCTAAGCCATAAAGGCGCAAGATTGACGATTGGTAATCGTCGCTCTTTTCCGGTCGGATCCGGACGGCGGCTTAATAATCGTCGCTCTTTTCCGGCGGCACCAGGCCCTCGATGCCGGCAAGCAGCTCTTCTTCCGACATCTGGTCGAAGGTGATCGTCTCCGGCACGTCGTCCTGCTCCTCGCTGTCGGCTGCGGCAACACCGCCGGCAGCGATCATGCTGGCCGGATCGGGCTCGGGCTCGTCGACTTCGACATGCTTCTGCAGCGAATGGATCAGATCTTCCTTGAGGTCATCGGGCGAAAGCGTCTCGTCGGCAATTTCGCGCAGGGCGACGACAGGATTCTTGTCATTGTCGCGATCGATGGTGATCGAGGCACCCTGGGAAATCAGCCGGGCGCGGTGGCTGGCGAGCAGAACCAGCTCGAAGCGGTTCTCTACCTTGTCAATGCAATCTTCAACTGTGACACGGGCCATTGCCTGTCCTTTACGGTCGTCATTTCGGGATTAGCACGCCCGATACAATTAAAACCGGGCAAATACAAGTTTTTCATTCCGGCTCCCCTCGTCTTTATCCGTGGCTGAGCTAAATTTCCATGGAGAATGTCACAATTCCACCGAAGGTTGCTTGGAATATGACGAATCGTGCCCTAAATCTCTCTTATATGAACACTTGGTAAAGTAAGGATCAAATCAAAAATCACAACAAGCCATTGTATTTATTGAAATTTGATACCCTGCGAATTTCGATTTCTCTCATTAGGAATTGGTAAGGCGATGTTTGACCCACGCGAAAAAATTGCACTCTTTATTGACGGCGCCAACCTCTACGCTGCATCCAAGAGCCTCGGTTTCGACATAGACTACCGCAAGCTGTTGAAAGCGTTCCAGAAACGCGGCTATCTCCTGCGCGCCTACTATTATACCGCCTTGATCGAGGATCAGGAATATTCATCGATCCGTCCCCTGATCGACTGGCTCGATTACAACGGCTACAAGGTCGTCACCAAACCCGCCAAGGAGTTTACCGACTCCATGGGCCGGCGGAAGATCAAGGGCAACATGGACATCGAGCTTGCGATCGACGCCATGGAGCAATCCGAAACCGTCGACCATCTCGTCATCTTCTCCGGCGACGGCGACTTCACCAACCTGGTCGAGGCGCTGCAGCGCAGAGGCCGCAAGGTCTCGGTGATCTCGACGATGGCGACCCAGCCGCCGATGATCGCCGACGACCTGCGCCGCCAGGCCGATCATTTCATCGACCTCTTGTCTCTGAAGGCTGAGATCGGTCGCGATCCGTCGGAGCGGGCGCCGCGTCCGGCCGAGGTCGCCCCGGCCAGCGATTTCGAGGACTGATCGAAAGCGCCGCGAGCCGATCAGCTGCGGCATCATGGCTCAGCCATTATCCTTCAACAAGCGGCTCTTCTGCCGGTTCCAATCGCGCTCCTTCTCGGATTCACGCTTGTCATGTAGCTTCTTGCCCTTGGCGAGCGCCAGTTCCATCTTCGCCCGTCCCCGATCGTTGAAATAGATCTTCAGCGGGATCAGCGTCATGCCTTCGCGGTTGACTGCTGAGCGCAGGCGATGGATTTCGCGGCCCGACAGCAGAAGCTTGCGGCGCCGGCGCGGCTCGTGGTTGAAGCGGTTCGCCTGCAGATATTCCGGCAGGTAGGAATTGATCAGCCAGATCTCGCCGTCCTCGTCCGATGCGTAGGATTCGGCGATATTGGCCTTGCCTTCGCGCAGAGACTTGACCTCCGTACCCTTCAGCACGAGACCTGCCTCATAGGTGTCGATGATCTCATAGTTGAAGCGGGCCTTGCGGTTTTCGGCCACGACCTTGTTCACCACGCGCTGGCTGCCTTTGGGGGCCATGACGATATTTCCTTCGAGGCGCGCGAATAGCCGCGCCCTCATTGCTTGCCCTTTATGTAAGGGAACGATCCGGCCTTGTGAAGACGGCCGGTCTCCTCAGTTGAGCAGCCCGGCATGGCGCATGGCGGCGTCGATCGCTGCTTCGGTTGCCGGCTCCAGCGTCGACAGCAGCGGCGAGCGGACGTTGCGGCTCATGCGGCCGAGCTTGAAGAGGCCGTATTTGGCGCCGCAAAGACCGGGTTCAAGGAAGATCGCCTTGTGCAGCGGCATCAGCCGGTCCTGATATTCGAGCGCGCGGGCGTATTCGCCGGCCAACGTTGCCGCCTGAAAATCGGCGCAGAGGCGCGGGGCGACATTGGCCGTTACCGAGATGCAGCCGACGCCGCCATGGGCGTTGAAGCCGAGCGCTGTGGCGTCCTCGCCGGACAATTGCCTGAAGTCCTTGCCGCAGGTGATACGCTGCTCGGAGACACGCTCGATCTTGCCCGTCGCATCCTTGACGCCGACGATATTCCTGTGCGTCTTGACGAGCGCACCCATCGTTTCTGGCGTCATGTCGACCACCGAACGGCCGGGGATATTGTAGATATAGATCGGCAGAGCGACCGCCTCGGCGATCGCGGAAAAATGCGCGATCAGCCCCCTCTGCGTCGGCTTGTTGTAATAGGGCGTGACGACAAGCACGGCGTCGGCGCCGACCTTTTCGGCATGCTGGGCAAGCTCGATCGCCTCACGCGTGTTGTTCGAACCGGCGCCGGCCATGACGGGAACGCGTTTTGCGGCCACTTCGATGCAGAGTTCCACGACCCGCTTGTGTTCGGCATGCGACAGCGTCGGCGATTCGCCTGTCGTGCCGACCGGAACGAGACCGCCGCTGCCTTCCTTGATCTGCCAGTCTACATGGGCGGCGAAGCTGTCTTCGTCGATCGATCCGGCATCGGTGAAGGGGGTGACGAGGGCGGGAATGGACCCATTGAACATGCAAAGCTCCTCACGACCAAATCCTTGCTTCGGCCGCATTCCATGACTAAGAGTTGCGCACCATAGAGCGCCGAAATCATCGCGACAAGCGCGGAGAGTTCGGTTTAGGGCAAAATCCGATAGCAGATGTGAATGAATTTTACCTGGTACGGTAAGGTTTCGTTAAGATGCCTCCAGCCAAATGGGTAGGGCGTGTTTTCGTTGCGAGATCCCGGATGAAGAAAGCTGTCCTGATTCTGACCGCCTTCGGCTTCGTTGCCGCCGCGTGGGGCAGCGTTGCGTCGCCGCTTGCCGGCGAAAACCTTCCGGCGGCTGACGTCAAGCCGATCGGCTTCGTTCCCGAGACATCGATACCGGAGGCGCTGACCACCGGCGCCATCCCACGCAATCCGGCTGTCGCGCCGATCGGCAGTGATCTGAAAACCGGCCTCGACGCGCTTACCGCCAAGAATCCCCAACTGGCTCTGTCGATCCGCGACAGCATGCGGCAGGGGACACTCGACCGCCATATCCTCACCTGGGCGATCGCGATGTCCGGTTTGAAGGGCGTCCCCTCCTATGAGATCGCCAGCGCAGCGCAGGAGCTCAAGGGATGGCCCGGCCTTTCGCGGCTGCGCGCCTATTCCGAACGGGCGCTCTACGATGAAAACCCCGCCCCATCCGCCGTGCTCGCCGCCTTCGGCGACACCGCGCCCGAGACGATGCAGGGCACCGTCATTCTCGGGCGGGCGTTGGTTGCCTCAGGCAAGCAGGCGCAGGCGGCGAAATATATCCGCAAGCTCTGGCGCACGGAGGCGCTCGACAAGGCGGCTGAAGACAAGATCCTCGTCGAATTTTCCGCCCTGCTGATGCCGGCGGACCACAAGGCGCGGATGGACTATCTGATGTATCGCGGCCGGGTGGCGCAGGCCAAGCGGTTCGGCGACATGGGTGAGGCGCAATCGCTCTACAAGGCCTGGGCCGCCGTCGACGCCAAAGCCGCCAACGCCGGCGCGCTCATCAATAGCGTCGAGGCGAAATGGCGAGGCGATGCCGGCCTGCTGTTTGCGAAGATCGAATATCTGCGCAAGCAGGACAAATATGCCGAGGCGGCAGCCCTGCTGGAGAAGATGCCGCGCGAAGCTGGCGAACTCGTCAATTCCGGCGAATGGTGGAACGAGCAGCGGATCGTCAGCCGCGGCCTCGTCGACCAGGGACAGTTCAAACCGGCCTATCGTATCGTCGCAAACTCCGCGGCAACCAGCCCGACTGATATCGTCGAGGCCGAGTTCCACGCTGGATGGTATGCGCTTCGCGGCCTGCAGGACCCGACAACAGCGGAAAGACATTTCCGCAAGATTCTGGCGACGTCGAACGGACCGATCTCGGTGTCGCGTGCCTGGTATTGGCTCGGGCGGGCAGCCGAGGCCGGCGGCCCCGGCAATTCAGGCGAATTTTACGGCAAGGCCGCGAATTTTCCCGGCACCTTCTATGGGCAGCTCGCGGCCGAAAAGCTGGGACGGAAGACGCTCAATGTCACCTATCCGGCGCCGAGCACGGCCGACCGCCAGCACCTTCAGGCGCGCGAAGCCGTGCAGGCGATCACCCGTCTCGAGGCGGCAGGTCACGGCTGGCGCGCCGACATTCTCTATCTCGCGCTTGCCGACCAGTTGCAGAGCCCGGGGGAACTGGCTATCCTCGCAGCACAGGCCGAGCAATCTGGCAATCACCATCTGTCGCTGCAGATCGGCAAGATCGCCTATGGCCGCGGCATTGACGTCGCAGCGCTTGCCTTTCCCGTCGGGGTGATCCCGGCGAATGCCAATATATCAGGCTCCGGCAAGGCGCTCGCCTATGCCATCGCCCGGCAGGAAAGTGCCTTCAACCCGGCCGCCGTTTCGGCAGCAAACGCGCGCGGTCTGCTGCAGCTTCTGCCCGGCACGGCCCAGGCGGTGGCCAAGCGCCACAACATCACGTTTTCGAAGGACAAGCTGACGGCCGATGCCGGCTATAATGCGACGCTCGGCGCGCATTATCTCGGCGAGCAGATCGAGGCCTTCGGCGGCTCCTATATTCTCACTTTCGTCGCCTATAATGCCGGGCCGAAGCGGGTGCCGGAATGGATCGGCCGCTACGGCGACCCGCGCGGCAGGCCGATCGACGAGATCGTCGACTGGATCGAGCGCATCCCCTTCCCCGAGACGCGCAACTACGTGCAGCGGGTTATGGAGAATTACGAAGTTTACAAAGCTCGCCTCGGCCAGCCGACGGATATCGAGCGCGATCTGATCGGCGGACGCAGCGCCTCCTGAAGCCGTTTGGCGCGGCTTGAAAAGCAGGCTACATCTTCGGGTTCAGATAGCCTTGAAGGATGCGATGGCGGACATGGATGCAGGCGGTTTCCAGGAACGATATTATTCTTCTGCCGATGGGCTGACGCTTTATGCCCGCGACTACCGGCCGGACGGGGCGGCAGCCACCGGACGGCTGCCGGTGATCTGCCTGCCCGGCCTCACCCGCAATAGCCGGGATTTTCACCCGCTTGCGCTGCGTCTTTGCCGCGACGAGACGGGTCCACGCCGGGTGATCGCGCTCGATTCGCGGGGGCGCGGAAATTCCGCATGGGATGAGGACAAAACTAATTACACTCTCGCCGTTGAGACCGGCGACATTATTGCCGCCTGCGCGGCATTCGGCATCGAGCGGGCGGTTTTCATCGGCACATCGCGTGGCGGACTGATCCTGCATCTGATCGCGGCTACACGGCCTGATCTTCTCGAAGCCGTCATTCTGAACGACATCGGCCCAGCAATCGAGACCGGAGGGCTGGCACTCATTCGCGACTACTTGAACAGCGGCAGGAAGCCAGCCGATTGGAAAGAGGCGGCCGATATACTGCAGCAGAACCACGGCGCCTCGTTTACCGCGCTTGCGGGGGAAGACTGGCGCGAGATGGCGCTTGCGCTTTACCGCGACACCGACGGAAGACCGGTCGCCGACTTCGATCCGGCAATCGCCGAGGCGCTGCGATCGGTCGATTTCAGCCAGCCGCTGCCCGACCTCTGGGAGCAATTCGAAAGCCTGAGCCGTTTGCCGCTGATGCTGATCCGCGGCGAAAATACCGCTCTGCTCTCAAAGGAGGCGGTCGCGGAAATGGTCCGGCGGCATCCGAGCCTGATCCTGCATGCTGCTCAGGGACAAGGACATGCGCCCCTCCTCCATCTAGGCAATATACCAGCAGCAATTGGAGCTTTTCTCGCCAGCTGCCGATAGCTGACCGTTCAGCTGCAGCCGCGCGTCTTTTGAGACACGCGAAGGAGCCACAACCTTGCAAGCCGGCGTGCTTTCCGAAACCGGCTCCGATCTTCGGGCCGATGCGCCAGCTGCCTCCACGCCATTCGTGCAGATACAAAAAGCCCGGCTCGAGAGCCGGGCTTTCCTGATTGACCGAAGTCAGATCAGATTAGAACGAACGCTGCAGGCGGAAGTAGCCAGACGTCGAGTCGTCGCCGTTGTCCGGATCGAGGTACTGAACCGA
>NZ_JARFVE010000011.1:0-245965 GCF_029194105.1 Rhizobium mulingense
ACACCCGTGCCATCCGGCTTCACCCGGATCTTCACGTTGTAGTCGACAACCCGTTTGACGGGCACGAGAATCTTCATCTGCAATCCCCTTTGTTATTCCGAATGCTGATCCCTATAGCGCCGGACGTCTTTTCAGATGCGCACAGGACCCTGCAAGGTTGAATCTGCGCATCGCGCTAGTGCGGCCGTTCGGCAAGCAACGCCCAGAAGGCAAAGAGCGGCGTGTCGACCGACCTCATGGCATGTTTGATCCCTGGGACATTATAGAACGATCCGCCGATGCCAGGCGAAAACCAGTTCCCATCCCCCTGCCTGAACTCCCCCTCGGAAAGCACGAGATAGACCTCCTCCGGCGCATGATCATGATCCGGATAACGCACATGCGGCGCCATCAAGGTCACCCCGAGCCACAAGTCGCTCCGCTCCTCCAATCCGCCGGGGCCGATGATCATCGCATTGGCATGCCCATCGGCAAAATTGTCGCTCGCCGAGTGGTCATACTTGGTGCGCCGACGCCATTCAAGCATTGGCTCGATGCCTTTGAACGCCTCGATCAATCGTCCCAGCGAAGGATCATAGGAGCTATCAATCGCGAGCGCCACATCAAGGTAAGCGCAGACCGGCAACCGGCTTCCGCCGCCCGCACGTGCGATCCCCGGGTGCCCCAGCGCCACGAGAAACTGCCGGATCGAGCGCCGGGCTTCCGGGGCTGTCGCAAACCTCTGGAAAGTCTGAGACGCTGCGTCCAGGAAAAGCTGCAGGCTCTCCCCGCGTAAACTCATGCCATCCCCTCCCTAGAACAGACGATCTTAGCCCGGCCAGCCGGTGGCCTCTGCTGCAATCATATATCTTTTGCGAGACGCAGGCCGTCATAGACGGCGGCATGCGTGTTGCGCGCAGCGACAGCGTCGCCGATCCGGAACAGCTGGAATTTGCCCTCGGGATTGCGAACGACCGACTGCGGTTCGCCGGCCAGAAGCTGGTCGTGCGACATCTCGCCGAGGTTACTCGAACTGGGCTTCAGCTCGAAATAGAGCTCATCGAGCGGAATGGTCCCGTGATTGACAATGATCTGATCGTAGCTGCTTTGCTTGGCAATCCCGCCGTAATCGCTGCCGACATGGGCGACAAGCTGATTGCCGCTCTTTTCGACCGCGTCCAGGCGATAGGTGACGGTGAAGGTCACGTCATGCTTCTGAAGGGAGCGCATATAGGGCACGAGGTTCATTGCCATCACCTCCGGCGCAAAGGACCGGTCGGGCGTCATGATCTCGACCTTGGCGCCCGCCTTGGCGAGAAATTCCGCCGCCTGGAGGCCGGCATGGTCGCCGGCATCGTCAAAAATCAGGACGTTGGTGCCAGGCTTCACGTCGCCGGAGATGATGTCCCATGAGGAGACCACCAGCTCGTTGCCCCTCGAAAGAACTTCAGTATGCGGCAGGCCGCCGGTCGCGATAACGACGACATCGGGGTTTTCGGCTTCGATCGTGTCGGCTTCCGCCCAGGTGTTGAAGTGGAAGGTCACGTCGTATTTCTCGCACTGGCTCATGCGCCAGTCGATGATGCTGATCATCTCCCTGCGGCGTTCGCTTTGGGCGGTGAGGCGGATCTGGCCGCCGGGATTGTTCGCCGCTTCGAAAACGACGACCTTGTGACCGCGTTCCCCGGCGACACGCGCGGCCTCAAGACCGGCCGGACCGGCGCCGACGATAACCACCTTCTTCTTCACATCGGCCTTCGCCAGGATATGCGGCATGGTCAGTTCGCGGCCGGTGGCGGCATTGTGGATGCAGTAGGCGGCTCCGCCCTGATAGATGCGGTCGAGACAGTAATTGGCGCCGACGCAGGGCCGAATTTCCTCTTCCCGCTTTTCGATGATCTTGCGAACGATGTGCGGGTCGGTCATGTGGGCGCGGGTCATTCCGACCATGTCGACCTTGCCGGCCGCGATCGCGTGGCGGGCCGTGGCGACATCCGGGATTTTCGCCGCATGAAAGGTCGGAAAATCGGTCGCGGCGCGAATTTCGCCGGCGAAATCGAGATGCGGGGAATTCGCCATTCCCTGGATCGGGATCACGTCTGTCAGACCGGCGTCGGTATCGATGTGGCCGCGGATCACGTTCAGGTAATCGATGAGGCCGCTCTCCTTCAGTCGCTTGGAGATTTCGATGCCTTCGGCCTTGCCCGTACCGCCGGAAAGACATTCGTCGGCAGTATAGCGCAGGCCGAGAATGAAATCGTCACCCACCCTTTTCCGGATCGCCTTGAACACGTCGAAACAGAAGCGCAGACGATTGTCGAGCGAACCGCCATAGGGGCCATCGAGCTCATTGGTGAGCGGAGACACGAATTGGTCGATCAGGTGGCCGTAGGCCTCGAGTTCGACACCGTCCATGCCGCCCGCCTTCATGCGCTCGGCCGCATCGGCGAAATCCTTGATGATGCGCTCGATGTCCCAGTCTTCCAGCTTCTTCGGGAAGGCGCGATGGGAGGCCTCGCGATGATGCGACGGCGCCACAACCGGCAGCCAATCGCCCTTGTCCCAGCGCGTGCGCCGGCCGAGATGGGTGAGCTGGATCATGATCGCCGCCCCCACCTCGTGCACCGCATCGGTCATTTCCCTGATCCAGGGCACGATCTCGTCCTTATAGGCGAGCAGGTTATTGAAAACCGGCGGGCTGTCCTTGGAAACGGCCGCCGAACCTGCCGTCATCGTCAGGGCTACCCCGCCCTTTGCCCGTTCCACCGTATAGGCGCGATACCTTTCCTTCGGCATCCCGTCTTCCGGATAGGCCGGCTCGTGCGAGGTGACGATGATACGGTTGCGCAGCTTCAGATGCTTGAGCTGGTAGGGCTGAAGGAGAGGATCATTCGACATGGGCCGTGGTTCCGATTAAAAACGACAGGGGGACGCTAAGCGCAATGTACATATGTGTCAACGCAGAAAACACACTGGTCGCTGTTTTGGACACATATGTACATTTTTCTTGTGCGCCGCCTCGTGATTTGATAGGAGATAATTCATGGATCAGGCTTTGAATG
The DNA here is from genome assembly GCF_029194105.1 of Rhizobium mulingense. Lineage (NCBI taxonomy): Bacteria > Pseudomonadati > Pseudomonadota > Alphaproteobacteria > Hyphomicrobiales > Rhizobiaceae > Rhizobium > Rhizobium mulingense. Next base: position 3,042 of record NZ_JARFVE010000011.1, read on the forward strand.
ACACTGGCTGGCGCGGATCGCAGGAGGGGTGGCTGGAAGCAGCTTACCACTCCCTGCTCGAATCGGGCGTTGACTCGGTGAAAATTCTGCCGCTGGCGAAGAAGCTCAATCTCTCGCGAACGAGCTTCTACTGGTTCTTCAAGGATCGGGAGGAATTGCTGAGCGCATTGGTGGCGCGGTGGCGCGACAAAAACACCGGCAACATCATCAAGCAGTCCGAGGCTTACGCGGAATCGCTGGCCGAGGCGATGCTCAACGTCTTCGATTGCTGGCTCAACACCGATCTCTTCGACGCGAAATTCGAGTTCGCCATCCGCAGCTGGGCGCTGCAGTCGGACGAGCTCTTGGCTGAGGTTCAGCAGGCCGACCAGATCCGACTCGAGGCGCTGAAGCGCATGTTTATGCGGTTCGGGATACCAGAAACGACATCAGATGTCAGAGCGCGAACAACATACCTCGTGCAGATCGGGTACATCTCCATGCAGTCGAGGGAGGATATCGCCGTCCGCATGAAACGGATTCCGGAGTATATTGCGATCTACACGGGCGAAGTGCCACAGCAGAGAGAGCTTGACCGCTTCTTCTCTCGGCACGGCTATAGGCCCAGTTAGAGGAAGGCCGGAGATGAGCGTTTCCTTGAGGATCGGTATAATCGGTGGCGGCGGCTGGCTTGGCGGGGCAATCGCCGGCTCGATCATTGATGCCGGCCTGGTTGATTCTCGAAATCTTTGCCTCTCCTATCGCGGCGAGCAGCCGTGCCGCTTCCCGAACTCCTCCTGGACTTCGGACAATCAGGCGCTTGTCGACCGCTCCGACGTGATCATTCTCTCCGTTCGCCCCGCTGACTGGCATGGCCTGAGGGTCGATGCCGGCGGCAAACTGGTCGTATCAGTCATGGCAGGCATCCGACTGGACGCCCTCTCAGAACGCCATAACACCGGTCGCGTCGTCCGCGCGCTGCCGAACGCTGCCGCCGAAGTGGCCAGATCCTATACGCCCTGGATCGGCGCGAGCGGTGTCACGGCAGATGACCGGGCCATTGTCGGCGCCATTTTCGAGGCTTGCGGGGCACAGGACGAAGTCGCGAGCGAAAGCGACATCGACTACCTCACGGGCCTATCCGGATCCGGTCCGGCATTTCCGGCGCTGCTCGCTGCCGCCATGATGAGCGACGCCGTCGCCCATGGCCTTTCGGCCGAGATTGCGCGGCGCGCCGTCAATACGGCGGTGGTCGGCGCCGGCCACCTGCTGGAACGTCGCGACGAATCTCCTGACGATACCGTTGCGGCCTTTCTCGACTATCGCGGCACCACCGCGGCAGCCATCGTACGCATGCGCGACGCCGGGTTCGAGGCTGCGGTGGCAGATGGACTATCGGCAGCATTCAAGAAATCGGTGAGTATGGGAGACGCTTCCTGACGACCGTTGAGGGTGGGTACTGCGGCACCCCACCTGGCTCGATCAGCCGCTAAATAGAGGGAACGAGAATGAAGAAACTACTTGCATCGACATGTTTGACGTTCGGCCTGCTTGGCGGCGCGTCGTTTGCCAGCGCTGCCGAATGCGGCACCGTCACCATCGCCAGCATGAACTGGCAGAGCGCCGAAGTTCTCTCCAACTTGGACAAGTTCATCCTGAACGAAGGTTACGGCTGCAGCGCCGACATCACCGTCGGCGACACCGTCCCGACGATCACGTCCATGGCCGAAAAGGGTCAGCCTGATATTGCTCCTGAAGCCTGGATCGATCTGCTGCCTGATGTCGTCAAGAAGGGCACGGAAGAAGGCCGCATCGTGCAGGTCGGCTCGCCGCTGCCGGACGGCGGCGTGCAGGGCTGGTGGATTCCGAAATATCTCGCCGACGCCCATCCCGACATCAAGACCATCGGCGACGTGCTGAAGCATCCGGAACTTTTCCCTGATCCGGAGGACCCGAAGAAGGGCGCCATCGTCAACGGCCCGCAGGGCTGGGGCGGCACGGTTGTCACCTCGCAGCTCTATAAGGCCTTCGGCGCAGAGAAGGCCGGCTTCACGCTCGTCGACACCGGCTCTGCCGCCGGCCTCGATGGTTCGATCGCCAAGGCCTATGAACGCAAGGAAGGCTGGGTCGGCTACTACTGGGCACCGACCGCGCTGCTCGGCAAGTATCAGATGGTCAAGCTCGAAGCCGGCGTGCCGGAGGATTCGGCCGAATGGAAGCGTTGCATCACCGTCGCCGACTGCCCCGATCCGAAGCCCGCTTCGTGGCCTGTCGATCACGTCGTGACCCTCGTCGCAAAGCCCTTTTCTGAAAAGGTCGGGCCCGAGGTCATGGATTATCTGAAGAAGCGCTCCTGGAGCAACGACACGGTCAACAAGCTGATGGCGTGGATGACCGACAACCAGGCGACCGGCGAAGACGGTGCCAAGCACTTCCTGGAAGAAAACAAGGACATCTGGACCAAGTGGGTCTCGCCGGAGGCCGCCGCGAAGATCGAAGCTGCTCTCTAAAGCCAAAAATTGCGGTGCGCCAAAAGCGCACCGCTTCTCACGCGCCGACAAAATCAAAAAGACTGCCACGGCTGTTTGACGAAAGGGGAACCGAGATGGAATGGTTTTACAAATTCCCGCACATGAATGATGACGCGCTTCGCAATCTGAAGAAGGCGATCGACGACGGCTTTCGCGGATTTACCCGCAGCTATGGCGACGGCATCGAAAGCCTGTTCGTGCCGCTGCAGCATTTCCTCATCGCCGCCGAGCGCTTCATGACGCAGACGCCGTGGCCGATCATCACCGCGATCATCCTCGCCATCGCCTGGTTTGCCAGCCGCAGCCTGAAGGTTGTCGCTGGCTGTCTGGTGACGCTGATGCTGATCGGCTATTTCGATATGTGGGACGACACGATGCGGACGGTCTCGATGATCTTCGTCTGCACGGTTCTTTCCATCGCCATCGGCATCCCGATCGGCATCCTGATGGCCCGCTCCGACCGGCTGCAGCGCATCGTCAATCCTATCCTCGACGTCATGCAGACCATGCCGAGCTTCGTCTACCTCATCCCGGTCGTCATGCTGCTCGGCATCGGCAAGGTGCCCGGCCTGATCGCCGTCGTCATCTACGCCATCCCGCCGATGATCCGCCTGACCGATCTCGGCATCCGGCTCGTCGACAAGGACGTGCTCGAAGCTGCCGACGCTTTCGGCACCTCGCGGTCGCAGAAGCTGTTCAAGGTGCAGCTGCCGCTGGCGCTGCCGACCATCATGGCCGGCATCAACCAGACCATCATGATGGCGCTCGCCATGGTGGTTATCGCCTCGATGATTGGCGTCCAGGGCCTTGGCCAGCCGGTGCTGAAAGCAATCGCCAACCAGTACTTCACGCTGGGCATTTTCAATGGCCTTGCCATCGTCGGCATCGCCATCATCTTCGACCGGGTCAGCCAAGCATATGGCAAAAGGCTCCAGAAGCATCGGGAGACCGTCCATGGCTGAGCAGCATTTCGGCGGCATCAAGATCCGCCACCTCTACAAGATCTTCGGCCCCAACCCCGCCGCCCATGTCGAGGCGGTGCAGAAGGGCCTGACGAAGACCGAGCTCAATCAGAAGTACGGCCACGTCCTCGGCCTCCGCGATATCAATATCGAGATCCCCTCCGGCGGCATCCAGGTCGTGATGGGCCTTTCGGGATCGGGCAAATCGACGCTGATCCGCCACATCAACCGGCTGATCGACCCGACATCCGGCGAAGTGCTGGTCGACGGCGTCGACGTCGTGAAGATGAATGAAACCGAATTGCGGACGTTCCGTCGGCAGCAGACGGCGATGGTGTTTCAGAAGTTTGCGCTTCTGCCGCACCGCAACGTCCTCGACAACACTATCTTTGGCCTCGAAGTGCAGGGCATGGAGCGGGCCAAAGCCATCGATATCGCCATGCGCTGGCTGGAGCGGGTCGGGCTCAAGGGCTTCGAGCAGCGCTATCCCAACCAGCTTTCCGGCGGCATGCAGCAGCGTGTCGGCCTGGCGCGGGCGCTTGCCAACGATGCGCCGGTGCTTCTGATGGACGAGGCCTATTCGGCCCTCGACCCGCTGATCCGCACGGATATGCAGACGGTGCTTCTCGACATCCAGAAGGAAATCAAGAAGACCATCGTCTTCATCACCCACGATCTCGACGAGGCGCTGCGCCTCGGCGACCAGATCGCCATCCTGCGCGACGGCGAAGTCATCCAGCAGGGCACCAGCCAGGACATCGTGCTGCGCCCGGCCGACGAATACATCGCCAATTTCGTCAAGGAAGTGAACCGGGGACGGGTCGTCCAAGTCGAAGCCGTCATGACGCCGGTGCACGCCGGTGCGGCGCCCGTCGGCTTGGCGATTGCGGCCGGAACGACGGTCGAAGAAGCCGTCCGGATGCTAGCCTCGACGCCGGCCGACGATGCCAGGGTGGTTTCACCATCGGGAGAAACCCTGGGGCTCGTCACCTTCCGCCAACTAGCCGGCGCGATGGTGAACTCGCATGAGGTGGCCGTCCGGCGCGACAACACTCTTTCGGTCGCACTCTGAAGCTTAGCGCGGCGTCTCTCGGCTCGGTCGGCGACACCGATATTCGGTGCGCCGCTATGCATACAACCGGATCGTCTTCGGAGCGCATTTGGCAAAACAGGGCACGGCGTGCTTGGTGACCAGCACGTCGCCTATTATGCCGATCGCGTCATCGGGCGGCGCCGGGATAGTCTTGGCCGAGCCGATGCCGGTTCTACCGCCGCTGTGCTTTGTCGCGGCGACAACAGCGTTATTCCTCATTCAAAAAGGCAACGACCGCAATCAGGCAAACTGGTGCGGTCGCCAGCTCTACCACGTCGGCGCGCATGGCGATTCAGCAATTCGTACCGCACCAGGCAACCTCTGCTTTCTACGAGGCCGGCGAGTCGCATTGGAGCTCTGATGCCCAGTGGCAAAGTCGCCAGAGCAATGCGCGGGCCTATACATTTTGCGCAGGACCAGTCCAGACTGCGTAGCGAAAAGCCGATCGACCGACAATATCGACGCGCGACAATTGCTCCATGGCAGCCGAACACTAAAGTAATCGTGACCGGGGCCATGATGGTCGACGGTCTGAAGCAACCCCCCCTGTCGATAACCCCAAACGATGGGAGGGGCTCATCCATACGCACTCCATCCCGTGCGTATGACAACTGCCTGTCAGCCTGCCGAAGGCTATCTCGAGCGGTCCACTTTAGAACCTTCGGCAGGCGACTTTCGCATGGCGCGTCGGAGCGCCGTCTGCGCAAGCTGGCTAATCGTTTCACCATCGGATTATCACCAAAAGCGGCAGCGCCAAGGCTTGCCAAGGACTGCCGGTTCTGTCAGATCCTGCCGACCGGCCAGGAAAGTCCGACCGATGGGCATTGTCGATAAAGCATTAGAAAATTTCCCTTTTCCAGCATCTGCCAGGTTGGGTGCGGACTCGAATTCGCTTGGCCGAACAGCTTTCGACGTCCGCATCAGGTCGAAGCTTCGCCGCTGCGCCGCCACCTGCTGCGCTGAGCCCTCATTTTCGCTAATATACGAACCGGGCTCGCCCTTCCGTCCGTCCATCAGGCCCTGACGAAAGCGCGGAGGAAAAGGCGATGTCAGCAACTGTGACCAGAAAGAGGGACGTACATCATCTCCATATTACCGACGCCTCGCGCGTCATATTGGATCAGAAGAATTTGCGGGAACAGCATGACGGAAAACAGCGCAAAGCCATTCTCCTTTCGATTCCATGGTTCGTCCTTCGACAACATGGTGGAAACGCTCGGCGGTGCGTTTGGCGCGTTTGATGCCGAGCCCGTCGGCCGCGCCAAGGACTTCCATTGGGGACTGGATTTTTCGGTGGCGAACAGCGCGGTCCTGCTGACCGGCTATCATGAGGCGGAGTTCCAGTTCAACATCGAGCCGACTGCCAGCACGGCCGAATATCTGTCGCTGGTCGTCCCGCGTCGCGGCGGCATGGGGGTGACCTATGGGGCGCGCAAGGCAGAGGCCGGGCAAGGAAAATTGCTTCTATACAACAATTTCGAACCCGACAGCGTTCTCATGCATGGGCAAGGGAACGTCATCGACGAACTGCTGATCAACTGGCCCGTTATCCTTCAGACAATCGGCCAGACGTTCGAAATGCCGTTCAGCGGATCGCTCGACCTGCTGCCGGAACTGGACCTGTCGACACCGGTCGGCCGGACGATCGGCAATCTCACCGAAACGATCATATCAGGGATGCGCGACGACGGCCCCTTACTGCAATCGCCGATCGCCATGGCGCACATGACGCAGGCGCTGGCCGATCTGGTCGTGCGCATGGTGCCGCACCGGCTTTCGCATTTCCTCGACAAGGGGCCGGCGCTGATCGCTCCGAGACATGTGCGCAGGGCAATCGAGTTCATGCAGGCCAATATCGATCAGCCGATCACCATGCCGAAGGTGGCCGAAGCGGCCGGCGTCTCGAGCAGGGCGCTCGAAACGGGTTTCCGCGCCTTCAAGGGAACGTCTCCCGCCGCCTATCTGCTGATGCTTCGCCTGCGCGCGGCGCGCCAGGACCTGCTCGATCCCGAAAGCAAGGAGACGATGAAGGCCGTCTGCCTCAAATGGGGCTTCTTTCATTTCGGCCGCTTTTCCGCGGTCTATAAAACGACCTATGGGGAATACCCCTCAGACACGAGGAAGCGCGTGAGCGGTCGATAAGCCGGCCGGTATCGCCGACATCGCAACTCGCTGCAAAATATTGCGAGACCTGCTTCAGGACTTCGCCAATCTGTAGAACGCTCGCATCGTCCTCGGATCCCGCTTGACGATCTCAAGCGTGTCATCACGCTCGGCGAGCGCGTTGAGTTCCCGCAGCACGAGCGCATGCGCGATCCCCAGAGCGCGTGCGAAAGAGCGGCTGTCGGATGCGACCTCGAGCTCCGCTGCGACGAGCAGGCCGGCCTGTATCGAGGTCAGCCCGGCATCCCTGTCTTGCGCTGCAGCGACAAGGTCGAGAAATCGGCCGGCGTCGGATGCCTCTTCGCTCACGCGGCATTTCGCCGACGGAAGGAAACCATGATCGATTTCGAGGTCGGCGTGTCGCTTTCCTCGCCGGCGCTGCCAAGCGGCACGAGCACGTTCAGCTCGGGATAATAGCCGGCGATGCTGCCCCGCGGAATGTCATAGGGGACGAAGCGGAAATCCGGCGCGATGCGCTCGATACCGTCATCGTGCTCGCCGACCACATCGACGCGGTCGCCGGCCTCGGCATTCATCGCCTTCAGATCTTCAGGATTTATGAAGATGACCTGCCGCTCTCCGTAGACGCCGCGGTATCGATCGTCGAGGCCGTAGACCGTGGTATTGTACTGATCGTGCGAGCGGAACGTCTGCAGGGCGAAGCGTCTCTCGCTTTTTCGCGCGCGCTGATGCACCGTCTGCTCGGGAAGCGCCTGGCAGGAGAATGACGCTTTGCCAGTGGGCGTCTGCCACTGCCGATGGGCGGCGGCATTGCGCAGATAGAAACCGCGCGGTTTGCGCAGGCGCCTATTGTAGTCCTCGAAGCCGGGAATGGTCGCCTCGATATGATCGCGGATGCGATCGTAATCCTCGGCAAGTTCCGCCCAGTCGACCACGGAAGGGCCGACCGTCGCTTGCGCAATGCCGGCAATGATGGCGACTTCCGAGAGAAGATGCGGTGAAGCCGGACGATTGATGCCGGCGGAACCATGCACCATGCTCATCGAATCCTCGACGCTCACGAGCTGGGAATTGCCGGCAGCGTTGAGGTCCATCTCGGTCCGTCCGAGGCACGGCAGGATAAAGGCCGCCTCGCCGGGCATCAGATGCGAATGGTTCGGCTTGGTAGCGATATGCACCGTCAGTTTCAGCCGCCGAAGCGCTTTCTCGACGAGGGTGCTGTCGGGTGTGGCGCGAGCGAAGTTGCCGCCAAGCCCGATGAAGGCCTCGGCCGAGCCGTCGAGCATCGCCCCGATCGCGGCAAGCACGTTGTGGCCGTGCCGGCGCGGGACAGTGAAGCGGAAATGCGTCTCCAGCGCATCGAGGAAATCGTCCGACGGCTGTTCGTTGATGCCGACAGTTCGGTCGCCCTGCACGTTGGAATGGCCGCGCACCGGGCAAAGGCCGGCGCCGGACCGGCCGATATTGCCGCGCAGGAACATGAAGTTGGCAATCTCTCGGATCGTCGCCACCGAATGCAGATGCTGCGTCACGCCCATCGCCCAGGTGCAGATGACCCGGTCGGCAGCGATATAGACATCGGCCGCCCGTTCGATCTCCTCTCGGCTCAACCCCGATTGATCTTCGATGTCGGCCCAGCTCGTCGCCTCCACTGCCGCCCGGTATTCGGCAAAACCTGCGCAATGTTCGACAAGAAAGGCATGATCGAGAACCGGCGGCAGACCGGAGGCGACGGCCGCGTCTTCCGCAGCCAGCACGGCCTTCGCCATCCCCCGCACCGCAGCCATGTCGCCGCCGAGTTGCGGCTGTAGATAATGGCTGGCGATATCGGTCGAACCGCCCCGCAGCATTTCGATCTTGTCCTGCGGATCGGAGAAGCGCTCCAGGCCGCGCTCGCGGATCGGATTGAAGACGACGATGCACGCGCCGCGAAGCGCTGCCCGGCGCAGGTCGCCGAGCATTCTCGGATGGTTCGTGCCGGGGTTCTGTCCGATCACGAAAATCGCGTCGGCCTTCTCGAAATCCTCCAGCAGAACGGTGCCCTTGCCGACGCCGACCGCCTGGCGCATGGCGATGCCGCTGGCCTCGTGGCACATGTTGGAGCAATCGGGAAAATTATTGGTGCCGTAGACGCGCACGAATAACTGATAGAGGAAGGCGGCCTCGTTGCTGGCCCGGCCTGATGTATAGAATTCCGCACGATCGGGATTATCGAGGCCCTTGAGAATGCTGCCGATCTCGGCAAAGGCATCCTCCCATGCCACCGGCAGGTAGCGGTCGCTTATTGAATCGTAGCGCATGGGGTGGGTAAGGCGGCCGTTGAGCTCAAGCTCGTAATCCGACAGCCGGCGAAGCTCGGATACCGTGTTTTCCGCAAAGAAAGCCGGCGTTGCCCGCTTCTCCGTTGCTTCCCAGGCGACGGCCTTGACCCCGTTCTCGCAGAACTCGAACGACGATCCGTGTTCCGGATCGCCCCAGGCGCAGCCCGGGCAATCGAACCCATCCGGCTGGTTCGCTTTCAGCATCGTTCGCGCCCCGGCGATCGGCATCCCGCTTTGAAGCAACTGCTTCCCGCAGCTCTTCAAAGCACCCCAGCCTCCGGCCGCCGCCGATTTCTTGCCAATGAATTTTGTGTCCATGCCCGTGTATTGTCGAAGCGGGACAACCATCAAGGCCATACAAGCGATGGTTTGATAGAAAAATCCTATCGAGCGCCCCGCAGTCGGGGGAGGTGAACAGGATTTCGGTCTAACCGGTTTCCTTCAGCGCATGCCCGTTCTCTCGCGAATGGGCCAGGATGCGATTGCGGCCTTGTGTCTTGGCCTCGTAGAGCGCGGTATCGGCCTCGGCGAGCAGCCGGTTCGGGCTGGCGCGCAGTGTTGCTCCGGTCGCACAGGATATACCGATACTGGCTGTGACCCGCCCGAATTCGCTGCCGGAATGAAGGATATTCTCGTTGGTCAGGCGACGGGCGAATTGCTCGGCGACGATCATTGCCCCCTTGGCGCCGGTATCGGGAAGGAACACCACGAATTCCTCGCCACCATAGCGCGCGACGATGTCCGCCGGCCGGCTGACCGATTGGCGCAGACATTTGCTGACGACGCGCAGGCACTGGTCTCCGGCCGGATGCCCATAGGTATCGTTATAGGCCTTGAAGCGGTCGATATCGACCATCAGCAGGCTGAACGGCGTGTTTCTCCGGGCGCTGCCCGCGGTCTCACGCGCGAAGATTTCATCGAAGGTGCGGCGATTGACGATGCCGGTCAGCCCGTCGGTCTCGGCCAGATTCTTTAGCTGTTCCGCCGTCAGCCTGAGCGCGATTTCTGCCTGCTTCGTCGCCGTGATGTCCGAGACGACAGCCATCGCCGTGCCGTCATCTGCAAGTCGTGTCCGGATGCTGCGCCAGTCGCCGTTGTGAAGCTGAACCTCTTCGTCCTTGTTGCTGTGCAGGGAAGCTGTGGCGGCCTTGATCCACTCTTCCACATCGCCTTCCGGGATACCCTGCCGCTCACCGGTTTCGACGACGCGGCGCAGGATGTCGCTGATATGGGCGCCGACCACCCGGGCATCTCCAGATAGCGGAAAGGCGCTGCGGTACTGATCGTTGCAGAAGACAAGAAAACCCCTGCTATCGTACATGGCGATACCATCGGACATGCCGGCCATGGCATGCGACAAGAGGTTCTTGCTTTCGCGCAATTCCCGCTCCAGCGCCGTGCGTTCGGTCACATCACGTGTCACGCCGGCAAGGCCGATCACCCGGCCCTGCCTGTCCCGGAGCGGCACCTTGGAGGCAAGCAGGAATCTGCCTTCAATATATTCGGTGGAATCGATCAGTGGCAATCCAGTGTCTATGACCTGCTGCTCGAGATAATAGAGTTCCTCGGCGAGCGGCCGCGACATCAGATTGAAATCCGACAATCCGATCATCTCCGCCGTCGTTCTGAAACGGAAGAGGCGGGTCATGTTTTCATTGACGGTGATGAACCGGCTGTTTCGGTCCTTCACATAGAGATAGTCGGGCGATTGCGAAAATGCTGTGACCAGAATGCTGCGTTCCAACTCCCATTGCCGCGTTTTCAAGAGGACGAAACCGCCCAGCACGGTCGCCAGACAATTCAAAGCCGTCAGCGGAAAACCGACGCCGGCCAGCACATGAGCGGTCACGAGAGTGGGAAGTAGGGCCATTGATGCGACCAGCGCGCCGCCGAGGGCAAGGCTCACCACAACAACGTCCGTGAAACCGGGAGATCTCTTGCGCGTCCAAACATGACCGGCCACACCGATGCCGGCGGTGATAGCGATTGTGACGATCCCGTCGATCATTGCCGTGCCGCCGACGGCAAAGCGAAAGGCGGCGGCCAGTGAAGCTGCAAAGGCCGCAGCGATCGGCCCCCCGAACATGCCGGCCAATGCAAGCGGTGCAAATCGCAGATCGATATAGATCCCGGGATCAAATTCGATGGCGAGCAATGTGGATCCGATGGAGGCGCCGCCGGCTATGATTCCGAAGGCGATCCTCTCCTGCATGAAGGACCGACGCTGAAACTGAATCGAAAAGAGCGCCCAGAGCGACATTGCCAAGGATACGAAGGAAAGGTTGCCACCAAAATGTGTCCAGATGCCATTCACTGCGTTGGATCCACCTTCCAAACCATGTAACGAACCTGTCATACGACGATACTGGTTTGAGCTTCGTTAAACCTGAGGGCCGACGCCTCGTTCGCTGGCAAATGCACCGAAATATTCAAGCTTTCGACGCATAAGGAAGGCACAACTAGAATCAGTTGCTGCGAGGTTGGCGGTGAAGGGTTCCTGCCGAGCGCGAGCCCATCGCTTGCCTGCCGCCATCCAATATGCCCGCCTCTTGCAAGTCGTTGCCGGCGAAAGCGCCCGGCGCCGCGCCGCTGAGGGCGGCCACGTAGTGGATGAAATTTCCAACCTGCGGTTCGATTCCACTCCAGATGCGTTATTATCTAGAATGCAGCGGAGCGCGCGGCGGCGGCGAGAAATGGTACCCACAATATTGCTGAGGAGTTCTCCATCATCTTCTTGCGGGCATGATGCCGACACCGGCGCTCGTGCGTGACCGACAATTTCTGCCCACGTGGCGATCCATGGTGTGCCGCGGTTTACCGAGGTTCACCCTCGCCATGGTCCGGTATGCCATGGCTGATCCATGGCGTCGCCGACCAACCAAAGCCGTTCAGGCACAGCGCATTTGTTCGAGCGGGAACGGCAAGATGAACATAGGAGCGCGGACGACATGAAGACGCGACATTGGGATCGCAGGGGAAACGGCGGCCTCACCTTTACCGAACTCGGATTTGGCACCGCGCCGCTCGGCAATCTCTATCGGGCTATAAGCGATGAGGAAGCAGCAGCCGTGGTGGATGCAGCGTGGCAATATGGCATCCGTTACTTCGACACCGCACCGCTCTACGGGCTTGGCCTTGCGGAAAGGCGCGTCGGCCGTTTCCTTGCGAGGAAAAAGCGCGAAGACTTCGTGGTTTCGACAAAAGTTGGCCGCATCATGAAGGTCTGCCGACCCGATGAGCGGACCGGCATCGGCAAATTCTTTGATACGCCCAATCGCAGGGAGATTTTCGACTACAGCTATGATGGAGTCATGCGATCGCTGGAAGCATCCTTCGAACGCACGGGTCTCGACAGCTTCGATATTCTGTTCGTGCACGATCTCGACGTCTTCAATCACGGCACGCCGGAAGCCTGCGACCATTACGTCGAGCAATTCATGACCGGTGGATATCACGCAATGATCTCGTTACGCGATCAGGGCGTCGTGAAGGCCATCGGCGGCGGGATCAACGAGTGGGAGATGTGTCAGACGCTCGCCGAGCGAGGGGATTTTGATCTGTTCCTGCTTGCCGGACGCTATACATTGCTTGAGCAGGACGCCTTGGAATCCTTTCTCCCCATGTGCGAAGCCCGCGATATCGGTATAGTGCTCGGCGCTCCCTATAATTCCGGCATTCTGGCCACAGGACCGATTTCTGGCGCACAATACAATTATTCCGACGCCCCGTCAGAGATCCTCGACCGAGTTCGGCGAATAGAACAGGTCTGCCGAGAACACCACGTCGCTCTGGCAGACGCCGCTCTCAATTTTCCGCTCAATCATCCAGCCGTCGTTTCGGTCATCCCGGGTGGTCAGTCGGTTGATCAGGTAACATCAAACCACCGCGCGCGAAACACGCCCATTCCCTGCGAGCTGTGGGAGGAGCTGAAAGCGCTGGGTTTGATGCGGGTTGACGCGCCCGTCCGCGAAGACTCCGGGCGCTGACTTTACAGAGGCCAGGGAATTGCCGCGGTAACACCAAGGACGACCGCAATCCCCTGCCCGCGCAGAGGACCGCGCCTCCCGAAGCCCTGCCGCAACATCCGACCTAGGTCCGATGCGCGGAACAAAGCGGACCGTGCCGCTTTTCTGGTCCACCTGTAACAAGGAGAAGCATTATGAAAAGCATTATTCTCGCAGCGGCAATCAGCTGCATCGCTGGCTCGGCCTTTGCCGACGGTGCGGTCACGGGCATGGTCGGCGGTGCCGCGACCGGCGCCATCGTCGGCGGCCCGATCGGCGCCGGGGTTGGCGCCGTGGTAGGTGGCGTAACGGGCAGCGTGATCGATCCTCCGCCCGCCCAGGTGGTAACCTATGTCCAGCAGGCTCCGGCCCCGGCGGAGCAGGTTATCGTCCGGGAACCGGTGAAGGTGGGCGTTGCGCTGCCTGCTGACGTCGTGGTCACTCCGGTCCCCGACAATCCTAAGTATGGCTATGTCGTCATGGGCCAGGAGCGCGTGATCGTCGAGCCGCAGACCCGCAGGGTGGTGCAGATCATCGAGTAGTGTCATCCGGCGGTTTAAGAGTGACAACTCCCCCGGATGCTTGCGGGCGTCGGCTTAGCCGGCGCCCGCTCATTTTTGACGAGCGGGAGGCTCAGTGCGACCTCCGATGGAGCTTTTGCAGTTTAGTAAGCCTCATCTAATTTACGCTTAAGTTTTAGTTAAAATACGATTCACTCTGTTTGCAGGTGACAAGAGACGTTTTGGCGGTTGACGCGTTAACGCGCTATGCAGCAACAGACCTACCGCCGATGGCAGATCTCCGCCGAAAACGCGACAAGTTACCGCGCCAAATTCAAGCTGGCGACGGAGATCGTGAAATCTGACATGTCGTCTCGCGAGATCCGGCGAGCCGCCCGGCGTGTCGTTCGTACGCTTGAGACCGTAATCGATCTTCCCATTGCCAGCGCCGATATCCTGAGAAAGGCACACGAGCGCTTTGGAGTATTGACGGAACTCCTGCTGTCAACAACCGATCCTAAGGCCAGTAACGAAAAGAACTATCCGGAGATTCTCATTCTCTGCATTGACCGCGACAGCGAACCAGTCGGACTTTGGCCGTGAAGGGCTGGCAAGACCCGGCTCCGCGGCCTTCATTTCCACCGCGTTTGTCGGCGGCGCTGTCGCCGGGAGACTCCTGGCGACAGCCGCGACGAGTGGCGCCTGTTTCGAGCTTGTGCGCCGAACAAGCCCAGTTTAGGATCGAACAGACCTCTGGAAGACTCTCGCCAGCCGTTCCGCGAATTTGCGGGGATCTTCCGGCCGGTCGCCGTCCAGAATGCGCGCCTGGTCGAGCAGCAAGAATGTTGCGTCCTCCTGGTAAGAGGCATCGTTCTCGACCGCAGCAACAGCTCTGACCAAAGGATGTGCCGGGTTGATTTCCAGAATAGGCTTGGCGGCGCCTTGGAGACGACCTGCATTCTGCAGAATCTTTTCCATCTGCCTGTCATAACCATCCTCCGGCGCAACGAGGCAGACCGCGCTCTCCGTCAGCCGGTCGGATGCACGGACATCGGCGACTTGAGCGGCCAGTTTCTCCCTGGCGAAGCCGATGAACGTCGCCAAGCCGGCGCTATCCTGTTCCTGCGGTATTTGACCATCGGCGGTTGGAAAGCGTGAAAGATCCGCAGCTCCTTGCGTGATGGACTTGAATACCTTGCCTTCGAACTCCGGTGCGTTCACCACCCAGAAGCTGTCGACCGAGTCGGTCAACAGCAGCACTTCGATGCCGCGCGCCCGAAAGCCTTCCAGCTGTGGCGATGCCTTCAACTGGTCGAGGCTGCTACCGGCAAGATAGTAGACGGCATTTTGGCCTTCTTTGGCGTCTTTGACGTATTCGGCCAACGAACGGTAGCCGTCGACCGACGTCGAGGTGCGAAAGCGCGCAAGCGCCATCAGTTGCGTGCGCCGTTCGTAGTCTTCGTAAACGCCTTCCTTCAAGACAGCTCCGAAGTTCTCCCAGAACTTGAGGTAGGTCTCCGGCTCGCTATCGGCCAATTTTTCGATCGCGGTGATGACCCGATTCGTGACGCCTTTGCGGATCGCCGCCAGGATCGAGCTTTCCTGGATCATTTCGCGAGAAACGTTGAGCGGCAGATCGGCCGTGTCGACCAGCCCCCGGACAAAGCGTAGATATCTCGGCATCAGTTCCGCGTCGTCGGTGATGTAGACGCGCTTGACATAAAGCTTCATCCTCCCCTTGCGCTCCGGGTCAAACATATCGAACGGCTGTGTTCCCGGCACAAACGCCAGAGCCGTGTATTCATGCCGGCCTTCGGCACGGAAGTGCACGGTGAGGGCAGGCT
Source organism: Rhizobium mulingense (assembly GCF_029194105.1). Taxonomy (NCBI): domain Bacteria; kingdom Pseudomonadati; phylum Pseudomonadota; class Alphaproteobacteria; order Hyphomicrobiales; family Rhizobiaceae; genus Rhizobium; species Rhizobium mulingense. Next base: position 18,400 of record NZ_JARFVE010000011.1, read on the forward strand.
CGTCGTATTGACCGGACACCCCGCGGTAGAAGTCGGTATATTCTTCCTTGCTGACTTCGCTCTTCGATTTTGTCCATAGCGCAGTGCCGTCGGTAATCTGGACGGGTTCGCTGTCCGGCTTTTCGATAAGGCGGATTGCGACGGGAACATGACCGGATTGCTCTTTGACGATCCGCTCGACGGTCCACCTGGAAGTGTATTTCTTGGCATCTTCCATCAGATGCAGGACAATGCGCGTGCCGCGCTCCGGCGCCTCGGCAAGATCTACCGGGCCGACGCTGTAACTGCCCTTGCCGTCGGAGGACCATTTCGAGGCTTGATCCGAGCCGGCGTGGCGGGAGACAACATCGACCCGATCCGCAACCATGAAGCATGAATAGAAGCCGACGCCGAATTGCCCGATCAGTTGAGCGCCTTCACCGCCCTTGCTCGCTGCTATGCGATCCATGAAAGCCCGGGTTCCCGACCTCGCAATCGTCCCGAGGGCCTCGATCATTTCGTCGCGTTGCATCCCGATGCCGTTGTCATCCACGACGAGCGGTCGGTTCTCTTCGTCGAGCGACAGCGTGATACGGCTCTCGGCATCAGATCCCAGCAGCGCCGGTGTCTCGATCGCCTCGTAGCGAAGCTTCTCGCAGGCATCGGCTGCATTCGAGATCAACTCGCGCAGAAAGACGTCCTTGTCCGAGTAGACGGAGTGGACCATCATATGCAAAAGGCGGGCGACATCGGCCTCGAAGACGTGGCTTTCGACATTCTGTTCGACACTTGTCGTCATGTGCTTGGATTCCCCACAAGATACGGAATTTTTCCGCCGATCAATTGGCGAAACCGGGCGCAAAATTCAAGGGCTGAAGCGGATGCAAAGCACGCGAAGCATGCTGCGCCGCTGCACTGCCGAGCCTCTGACAGACGGTCCAATGGCATATGTTGATATGTTGTTCTTGGATCGCGCCGATTGGCCGTGGCTGCGGTGGGAACTAACTCGGCGTTGTGCGGTTGGTAGGCAAGTCGAAGCTCTCTTCGCCAAGGAGCATGCCATGGCTATCTTTTCCGCCAGAAGTCGCGACGCGGCCGCCTATCCCATACAGTCGCTCTTTATCCCATTTCCCTTCGTCTGCTTTACGCTCGCGTTGGCGACCGATATCGCCTTCTGGCAAAGCGGCAATCTGATGTGGCAAAACTTCTCAGCTTGGCTGCTGTTTGCCGGCCTCGTTTTCGGAGCGCTTGCAATTCTGGTGGGAGTCTTCGATCTGCTGCGTCCGCGGACTCGGCCTTTGCGGCCGACCTTCCTGTCCGCCCTCCTATACCTCTTGATATTGGTGCTTGCGGTCACAAACAGCCTTGTGCATGCCGGCGATGGCTGGACCGCGGTGGTCCCCTACGGGCTGGCGCTGTCGGCTGTTACCTTCTTGTTGTGCCTGGTGACTGCGGCCGTGTCTGCTCGCAAGTATGCCCGACTGGCCTGGAGAGTGTGATGATGAAGACCCATATCCTCGCCGCGTCGATCCTGTCGATAGCGAGTAGCATCGGCCTCGCGGCCTATGCGCAGAGCGAAAATTTCGATATTTCCACGCAGATCGGACCTAATCCAGTGCTGCCCGAGCCGGCCACGTCTCTGCTCGCTGATCTGAAGGTGGCGGAGGTCGTTGGTTGGAAAGAAGGCGAGACGCCGGCGGTCGCGGATGGATTGAAAGTCACTGCGTTTGCCAAGGACCTCGCCAATCCGCGCACCGTGCACACCCTGCCGAATGGCGACGTGCTGGTCATTCAATCCCGGGGTCCATCCGGTGAGCCAAGATCACGGCCAAAGGATTTCATACGGGGCTGGATCATGTCGATCGCTCATGGCGATAGTGGCGGCCAGCAGAAGGAAAGCAATCTGATCACGCTGCTGCGCGACACGAACCGTGACGGCATTGTAGATGAGAGGCACGATCTCCTGAAAAAACTGGAGTCGCCCTTCGGCGTGGCTTGGATAGACAATACGCTTTATGTAGCCTCGACCAGCGCCATTCTCGCCTATCCCTATTCACTCGGGCAGAATGAGATAACCGCCCCGCCGAAATTATTGACGCCTCTGCCAGGCGGCCCGATCAACCATCACTGGACAAAGGATCTTGCGCTCAGCCCGGACGGAAAGATGCTGTACGTTTCAGTTGGTTCGAATTCGAACATCGCCGAAAATGGTCTCGAAGCGGAGAAGGGTCGCGCCGCGATCTGGCAGGTTGACCGGAACACCGGCGCCGCGCGCGTCTTCGCCTCCGGTTTGCGCAATCCAAACGGCCTCACCTTCAACCCCGATAACGGCGTCCTCTGGACTGTCGTCAATGAACGTGATGAGCTGGGTCCGAACCTCGTTCCCGACTACATGACGTCGGTCGAGGATGGCGGCTTCTACGGCTGGCCCTGGAGCTATTATGGCAAGCACGTCGATCCGCGCGTGCACCCGCCGCGCCCCGAGATGGTCGATAAGGCGATCCCGCCGAAATATGCCTTGTCCAGCCACGTCGCGGCCCTCGGGCTGACCTTCTCCAAGAATTCGGCGCTGCCGGCCGCCTACGCCAACGGCGCCTTCATCGGCGAGCACGGCAGTTGGAACCGGGACAGCTTCAACGGTTACAAGGTGGTCTACGTGCCGTTCGAAAATGGCCAGCCTTCAGGCAAAGCGCAGGATGTGGTAACGGGCTTTATCCAGGGAGATAAGGCGAAGGGACGGCCAGTCGGCGTCGGCATCGACGGTACAGGAGCACTGCTTGTGGCCGATGACAGCGGCAGCACCGTATGGCGCGTCGCTTCGGCCGACGGCAAGGTCACCCCTCAACCGATCGGTACAGATCAGGTTTCGATTAATTCCGCCGCAGCGACCCCTATTGGCAACAATCCTGCGGTCGGAACGGAAACGACAGGATCAACTGCTCAACCCCGGACGCCGCTGGCTGCGCCCGGAGCTCCGTCAACCGATACCGAAATGAACCCCGGGAAAGACGACGCGCTCCAGCCTCCGCAGATGCAGATCGCCCCAGCGACAGGTCCCGAACTCTGACGGCACGTAGTAGGTGACAGGGATGTGACATAGCACAAGACGTGGGCGGCGTTCACCGGCATCAGCCGCGCAGCACTTCAACGCTTCGATGATGAAGCCGCATATGGGTCACGCAGGCGGAAGGATCCCGTCCCGGTCAGCTCCTCCTAATCGACCCGCTTCAGGTCTTTGGGAACGCCATATCCCGATCCGCCGTACTGCAGCCGGTGCTTGTCGATCGTCGTCTTATCTTCTCTGTTGCAATCATTATTCGTTCCGACCCTATTGACGGATGTCGTCGTTTTCTCGGTGACAACGATGTCGGCAACCGTGGCTTTCGCTGATGGAACCATCGAAAGCATGCGCGTGGTTTCGCTAAACTCACCGGCGCAGACGGTATCCCATTCTCCGTGATTTTCACCGACGACGATGTTGTCGAGAACCGGTTTCAGCCCATCACCTTCGATCGCGAAGAGCCATAAGGTCGTTTCACCGAATGGATTGGCACGCGAGCTGCCTTCCAGCGAAACACGCAGGCCGAAAGCCGTTCTCTTCGGAGCGAGCTGATAGCGTGCGGTATCGAAGGCGACGCTTCTTACCCGAACGGCGTCGTCGGACATCAGGCCGCCAAGACGCAGCCGCTGCCTTAATTGCAGGTTGCTGCTGTCGACGACGAGCAGTTCGATATCACCTTCGTTTTCCGAATCCGACTGCTTTGTCATCAACGGAACCGCAATCAGCGTCAGCTGGGGCTGAGCCGGCCAAACCCGGCAGATCACCGCATGCGGATCGCCATCAACACTATCCCTCTTGGATAGCGTGATGGTTGTCCCCTCGAACAGAAGAGTACCATCATCGGCGTTTGTCGCGCTCGGATAGGCTCGCCGAATGATGTCTGCCGCACGGCCGGCGCATTCATTCTGTTCCGCCGATGCCGCCGGAGCGCCGAGCCCGATCAGGACGATCGGCGCGAAGAACAAGGTTCGGACGTTCGAAAACCGCTTCATATTGATCCTCAGCAAAACCAGCCATGCAAAGCGTGACCTCCAGCATACCGATTCCACCAAAGCCAGGCGCACGTCAATTCTCGACCAGACGATCGCGTCTGATCGTGCGAACAGCTTCGAAATGGCCAAAGGGTCCTCGACCACCCTCCTTCGGATCGATGTAGCGTTGCGAGCGTAAAGGATCCCATCTGCGAAAGAACGCCCAGACATTCGATGAAGCCGCCGGCGGGTCGGCCGGTAGCGAGACGTGGTTGGCCGGCTATGCAAAGACAATGACGCTTGCCGGAGTAGGCGGCATCGGTTTGACAATTACAGCGGCAAGGCCGGCCAGCTTTGCCATCTCAGTCAGCTCACCTTGCGTGTAAGCCTGGCCCGCCGGCGTGCTAGCGAGCATCTCCCAGGAAAACGCCGCGGGAAAAGGCGGTGACACCTGATCTTCGTTCGGCACGAAATCAACCGCGACGATCCGACCATCCTCTGCGAGGCTCGCGATGATTTTTCGCAACAATTGAGCGCATGTCGGCATATCGAAGTGGTGCAGGAAGTTCGGAAGCAGGACGAGATCATAACCCGTGCCCCACTCGACTTCGAAGGCATTGCCGGCGATCGTCCGATATCGGTCAGCAACACCGGCTCTTTCCGCATTCTGCCGCGACAGCTCCAATACGGCGGCCCAGTCGACCGCGACGATCTCCGCCGACGGAAAGACCTTGGCAATTTCGATCCCGAAGACGCCCGGACCTGCAGCGATGTCCAAAACCTTTTTGGGAGGCTTTCCCCAACCGGAGATTTCGCCAGCCAGTATTTTGGCACTGAGCCCGGTAAAGGAGCCCATACCGCGCGCAAACTTCAACCAGACGGGGTTGTCTGCCGACAGGTTCGCAAGCCCCGCCGATCCGCCATTTCGCACGACCGCGGCCGGATCACGCAGAAAATTGTCCAGGACTTCGGGAGCGGCGACGAACTCGACGGCGGAGCCCATATAGGCCGGCGAATTGCGATCGAGGAACATTCTGGTTGAGGGCGCCATTCGGTACTCACCGCTCTTCTTTGTCAGGAAACCATGGACCACGAGATAGTCGCACAGGATGCGCGTCCCACGCTCCGAGGCGCTCATTGCCGACGCCAGCAATGCTGCCGTTTTGCCCTCGCCGAGATGCGTAAATAGATCGAGCTCGATGGCCGCCTTGATCGCCGCCGTCTTCCGGCATGCAAAGAGTGCATCGACCACGAGTTCGGGCGACACGATGCCAGCATGGGAGTCTTCGACATCTGTGACCATAGCTTCCCCCGGAGCACTCGACTGATCTTGCCTGGCAGCGCCAGCCGCAGAAATTATGCGTACATTCCCATATTCTACAATACGCACCCAGCTAACCCGATCGGGTGCTGCCCTGCCGACCGAACCAGGCCGCCCCTCGGCTTTATGCTGACGGGTGCTTCAGACGACAATGCCGCTCGGAATGCTCTCCTGGATCGCGCTCGACGAAATTCCTCGCTGGCCGTGGTAGGCACGTCCGTACATGTGCACCCTGTCATCCTGTCATCCACCATTGCGATGGGTACGCTTCAACGCAGGCAGAGGACTGAGTTATGCGGTCGAGGACCTAGATCGACCATCGGGCAAATGCTCTTTGGGTGTGACTGAGCGGGCGACCATCGGGAACTCCACCTCTGCGAACCGGTCCGCGATTCTATCGAGCCGGACTAAACGCGGAAAACTGATCGCATCAACTGCCACCGCCAGAGCAAGAATGACAGAGCAATACCAATTGCACGCAACAATCAATCGTGACAGGTCAGAGGCGCACCGCTGTGGCCAATTGGCAACCCTTGCGGCGGAACCAAATCCTCAGCCGGTCTGTTCGTCAGGAATACGCCTTTCGAGTCATTGCGGATGATTAAATGGCCTTGCACATCAAAAGGATCTACCAGCCAAAGGACGACAAGGACGGCACGCGCATCCTGGTCGACAGGCTTTGGCCACGCGGGCTGAGCAGGCGGGATGCGGCGGTCGATATCTGGCTGAAGGATATCGCTCCGAGCCCGGCGCTGCGCCGATGGTTCGGCCACGATCCGGCCAAATGGACTGAATTCCAGCGCCGCTACCGCGACGAACTCGAAAAGAATTCATCCGCCGTGGAAGACCTTAAACGCCATATCGGGAAATCGACCGCAACGCTTCTCTATGCGGCGAAAGACACGGAGCACAACCACGCGATCGTGCTTCATCATTTTATCGGCAGGCGCTGACGAGCCGTTTTTGCCGAAGCCAAGAATCCGGGAACCTTTTGATCCGATCTGCATCCAATGCTCGCTTCCCAAGCGCACCATCGTCGCCGGAAGACGTTCCGTCCTGTGACATAAGGGAGACAGATCATGTTGAAACGAATTCTCGGCGCAGCCCTGATAGCGGCCTCGCTCGGCACCATCTCGATCGCCGGCGATGCCAAGCCGACCGACCCGCAAATCGCCCATATCGCCTATACGGCGGGCCAGATCGACGTCACCGCCGCGGAACAGGCGTTGAAGAAAAGCAAGAATGCCGAAGTCATCGAATTCGCCAAGACGATGGAGCGCGACCACAAGGCCGTCAACGATCAGGCCCTCGCCCTCGTCAAGAAGCTCAAGGTGACGCCTGAAGACAATGCCATCAGCCAGTCGCTATCGGCACAGGCGAACAAGGAACTGACAACGCTCAGCGCTCTCGACGGCGCGGCTTTCGACAAGGCCTATGTCGAAAACGAAGTCGCCTATCACAAGTCGGTCAACGATGCGCTTGCCAAGGTGCTGATCCCTTCGGCTCAGAACAAGGAGCTGAAGTCGCTGCTGGAAACGGGCCTGACTCTGTTCAAACAGCACCAGATGCATGCCGAACATCTTGCGTCGATGATGAAGTAGGCTTGCGATGAACCCGCTGATAAAAGCGCTACCGCTGGTGTTTATGCTGCTCTGGACAGGCAGCGACGCTGCCTCCGCCGCGGAATATCAGCTCACCATTGCAGGAATGAAATTCAGTGCGCCGCCTGCCGAACTGCATGTCGGCGATGTGATCGTCTGGCGAAACGATGATATATTCCGGCATACGGCAACGGCGCGCGACAAAAGCTTCGACATCGACTTGCCGCCGAAATCGGTAGGCCGCATGACGATCAGCCGAGCGGGAGCGGTCGACTTCTACTGCCGCTTTCATCCCGCCATGACGGGCACACTGGGGATCCGGCCATAGGCCGGGCTCCCGGAAAGACGGGTAGCGGAGGTTTTTCATGACGGCCATTCCGAACACACGACATCGACCGCTTCTATCGAGGCTCACCGACGCGGACCTCGTGCCGCTGGCAAAAATCGGCGACGAGCCCGCCATCCGCGCCATCGTCCAGCGTCACAATCAGCGACTGTTCCGCACCGCGCGCGCCATCATCCGCAACGATGCGGAGGCGGAAGATGTCGTCCAGGCGTCTTACATCAAAGCCTTCGCCAACCTGTCGGCATTCCGGGGTGAGTCCGAGCTTTCGACATGGCTGACCCGAATTACGCTGAACGAGGCGCTGGGCCGGTTACGCGCGCAAAAGAACACCACCGGACTGGAGGAAATCGACATGCATGCGACGTCGGCGGGTGGCCAGGTCGTGCAGTTTCCGTCCTCGCTATCGGCGACAGATCCGGAAGCCGAGCTGTCGCGAAGCCAGACACGGCATTTCCTCGAACATGCGGTCGACGAACTGCCGGATGACTTTCGCGCCATATTCGTGCTGCGCGATGTCGAGGGCATGAGCACCGACGAGGCCGCATCCTATCTCGGCATAAGACCCGAAACCGCCAAGACCCGGCTGCACCGGGCGCGGAAGATGATGCGCCAGTCGATCGAAAAACGGCTCTCCGGCGCATTCTCCGCGCTGTTCCCCTTCGATGGTGCCCGCTGCGCTTTCATGGCCGACCGCGTCGTCACGGCGCTGCGGCAGACGTCCTGATAAGGAAGAATGCCGCCATATCCCTCCTGGGCCTATCCGCCGGCACTACCGGGCAGGCGCGTGGCTGATGCCGGCGAGACGGCAGCGAAGGAACGGGGTCCGAGTGAATGCAGAAGAACTGGACACCCTTTTCCCGCCAGGCAATTCCTCGGCAGCCGGCAATCCTACCCGCCGCACGAATCTTGGCGACGGCGCGGGCGACCCCGTTCATCACAGCTACGATCCTACGCCCCCGCCGGCGAGCAGCAGGCTTGCAGCGCACCGCTCAATCTATCGAGTTCGTCCAAAACACTCCGGATCCGAGCCCGCGCCTGGAGCAACTCCGGATCGTGGGATCATTCGCCTGCGATCTGCAGGTCACGAATATCATTCGAAGCGGTGGAAACCGGATTCGAAAGACGATGATTTCAGCCATTTGCATTCTTTGTTTCGTTGCTGTGGCGGACAGGAAACGTTCAAGTCTCCAGCGCTGATGGCCTAAGGGATGCGGCGTGTTCATTGCCGATCGACCGGAACATCGTCGCTATTCATTTCAGCGAGTGCGTGTGTTCGTCAGGTGATAAACGCCGCATCAGCCTTAACAATTCCTGTCTTAACGCTTGGGACAGCTCGCGTTAGACCGTTGCTGCGCCAAGTGGACAGAGCTGCGACAAACGGACAGCACGCGCCTGGAGGAGGCTGACGGTGCCGGGGGGATCGCCAATTGCACGCGGCGCGACGATCATTTTCCCGCAATGACGTTCATCCGCGAAACTCGATCTTGGCTGGATCAAAAACCATTGGCCGGCGAACGCCGCCACAGAGCCATGATATCGGCCTTGGGCACGGCTTTGCTGTAGAGGAAACCTTGCGCCGTACCGCATCCGTTTGCGGCAAGGAAGGCCGCCTGTTCGGCGGTTTCGACGCCTTCCGCCACTACGCTCTGGCCGAGACAGCGCGCGATGGAGAGGATCGCCTTGACAAGTTCCTCGTTACGCTTGTCGACACTGTTGATGAAAGACCTGTCGATCTTCAGCGTGTCGATGGGAAAACGGGCAAGATAATTCAGCGCCGAATAGCCCGTGCCGAAATCATCGATGGCGATCGAAAATCCCATGCTCCGAAGCTCAGAAAGCATATGCAACGTTTCATCCTTCTGATCCAGCAACAGGCTTTCCGTGATTTCGATTTCAACCCATTCCGCGCGGCAGCCGGTCTCCACAAGAATCTCGGCGATCGACTTTATCAATCCGGCGGATTGAAACTGCTTGACCGACAGGTTGATTGCCACCTTGTGCGGTATTCGGCCGTCGGCATTCAGCTCGGCGGCCGTCTGGCACGCCTCGCGCAGCACCCATCGGCCGAGCTCCACGATCAGCCCCGTATCTTCCGCGACCGGAATGAAGCGGACGGGGGGAACCATGCCCATCACCGGGTGACGCCATCTCAACAGGGCCTCGGATCCGATCATGGCGCCGCTGTCCAGGAGCACCTTGGGCTGGTAGTGCAGCTCCAGTTCACCCCGCTCGATGGCACGGCGCAAGTCGGATTCCAGCCGCATGCGCTCTTCGGCGCTCGCCGTCAGGTCCTTTGAATAGAATCGAAAGCTGTTTCGCCCCGAGCGTTTGGCGAGATACATTGCGGAGTCGGCGTATTTCACGAGATCGTTGACGTCGGCGCTGTCATCGGGATAGAGCGCGATGCCGACGCTGCACGATATGAATACCTCCTTGCCATCCAGCAAAAAACCTTCCTTGAATCTCTCGAGAATCGTGCCGGCAATCCGGCCGAGGTCGTCGCCCTGACGGATATCCGGCAACAGGATCGCGAATTCATCGCCGCCGAGACGGGCGACGGTGTCGTAGTCGCGAACACTCGCTTTGAGGCGGGCCGCCGCCTGGCAGAGCAGTTCATCGCCGACGGGATGCCCCATCGTATCGTTGACCACCTTGAAATGGTCGATGTCGATCAGCGCCACGCCCGCCCGCTGACCGCGCGACACGGCCGAGGTGATCATCTGCCGGAGCCGGTCGTTGAACAGCGATCGGTTCGGCAACGAGGTCAGGGGATCGTAAAAGGCCATCTGGTGGATTTTCTGGCGCGAGACGTTTAATTCGGTAACGTCGCGCGCCACGCCGAGAACCCCGACGACGCCTCCCCCCGCATCCATGACCGGCACCTTGCGTGTTTCAAGAAGAACGGATTGCCCGTTCTCCCGGGATATGACCCATTCCTCATCGCTGAGGATGCACTCTCCAGCCTCGACAGCCGCCTTGTCCGATTTCCGAAAAAACCGGGCTCTTTCGATGTCGAACAGCTCGAAATCCGTTTTCCCGACAACGTCGGCTTCCGCCAATCCCGTCAGCCGCTCGAAGGCGTGGTTGCACAGCAGATAGACACCGTCCGTGTCCTTGACCCACACCATATCGGGCATCGTCTGAAGCACGCTGAGCAACTGCATTCGCACGAGGTTGATGGCGTCCTCCGCCTGCTTCCGCTCGGTAATGTCGCGCGAGAACGCCAGGAGCGTGGTCGTGGCAGCAAAATCGGCGCTCGGCCGTCTGGCCACGGAGAGTTCGAACCACCGCATCTGACCGTTCGGCAAGCCGATGCATATGCATCGGCCGTAGGCAACGCCCTGTTTGCCCGCCTCGCGCAGCGCCTCCATTGCGATGGCGGCCTGATCGGGCGCAAGGACGTCGTTGACCGTCCTGCCGAGCAACATCTCTTTCTGCTGGGCCAGCAGTTCCGGATTTCGTGTCCAGACCTGAAGATACCGGCCGTCCTCATCCACCTCGAAGAGGACGTCGGGAATGGCGGTGATGATCCCCTCGGCGAATTCAAGTGCCTTCGTGAGATCTCGCTCCGCCCGCTTGTGCTCGGTAATGTCGACGATGGCGCCGATCATGCCGGCGGCATCGCCATCTTTTCCCGGCAACACCACCTTGTTGACGACGACGTCGCGCACCGTCCCGCCCGCCGTCGTGATCTTAGTCTCGCAATGGCGGTCTCCGCCTCTTTCCGAGGGAGCCTCGTCTTGCGCCAAATGCCATTCCGCCTGATGTTCCGGATTGAGATCGGCGTCAGTTTTCCCGATGATCTCCTCGCGCGCATGTCCAAGCAGGTTCTCGAAGGCCCTGTTGCAACCGAGGTAACGCCCGTGCCTGTTCTTATAGAAAACCGGAAGAGGAAAGGCGCCGAGCAAGGCTTCGAGCAGGGCTTCCCGATCGATTGCCGTGTCCTGATGCTGCTCTCCGGTTCGCCCGTGGTCATGCTCCGGCGCAGGAAGGGCCGGCTGCTGAAGCGACTGGGACAACGTCATCATGGATCTTCCTCAACCATGGGAAACAACCAGATGTCTCATTCACCCGGTCGAGAATCTTTAGCAAAGGCCGCCCAAGTCATTTGAGGGGAAATTTATGGCCTGACGATCGGATCGCAAAGGCACCGGTCCGCCGCGATCCGAGCATGTCGGCTTGGCATTGGATATTCCGGTCAGAAAATTAAGAGATCGCTGTGGTCTTCGGCAGCCCAGCAATTTTCCACGCGAAGCGGATCGGATCGGCGCATTATGGATATTCATAATTCTCGTGATCTCAAACGCTACGTCCGAAAGGTCGGGCAGGCTTTCACGCGCATGGTGCTCGATCGCGACAACCAGGGTTGCCTTCAGCCGGATCAAGGGCTCTTTGCCCGTCCGCACCGATGTCGATCCATCGGGGCTCGATCGCTGCGGCAAACTGGGATTGGAGATGATCAAGGCGCATAAGGGCGAAGTCAGCGCCCAGTCCCAGGCCATGCCGTCCCTGATGTCGGAAGGCTAGATCGCCGTGGCCGGCGACTTCTTCAACAACAGGAACCTGTGGCCGCAAGAGGTTCAGAAGCGCTTGCACAATCTGCTGATGCAGCGCTGAGGGCGCGGATGGCCGGCACCGCAGCACGGCACGAGTATCCATAATTCGCAGAGATGTACGATAAGCGCAGCAAATAGCGCGCCGCCAGTCCGCTGGCGGCTGGAACTCACAAGATTTAACAAAGACTTAAGCTTCGTTGAAACATCTTGCCATTACGATTTTCATTGCGGGCGTTTTGGTGGTTTTTTGAAGTCAGTTTTTTTATCTGCATTGGGTCGATGCTCGCACACGCTTCGCGGTCTCGGAAGGGACAGAACCGGCAATGTCGCGATCGTCGTTGCCCTCAGCTTGGTGCCGATGCTCGTCGCAGTCGGCGCGAGCTTCGACTACATCCGCAGCTACAATGTCAGGCAGAGGATGCAGAGCGACCTCGATTCAGCCCTGATCGCCGCGGTCAAACAGATCAACAATACCGAAGATACCGACGCGCTGGAACAGAAGGTCTCCGACTGGTTCCATGCACAGGTGGAAAACAGCTACGCGCTTGGCGAGATCGAGATCGATACCACCAACCATAACATAACGGCGACGGCGAGCGGCACCGTTCCGACCACCTTCATGAAGATCGCCAATATCGATACCGTTCCCGTGAGCGTCGCAAGCGCCGTAAAAGGGCCCGCCACCTCCTATCTCAACGTCTATATCGTTATCGACACCTCTCCGTCGATGCTTCTGGCGGCAACGACGGCAGGGCAGGCGGCTATGTATTCCGGCATCAAATGCCAGTTTGCCTGCCACACGGGCGATACTCACACGATCGGCAAGAAGACATACGCCAACAACTATAAGTACAGCACGGAAAAGGGCATAAAGCTGCGTGCCGATGTCGCCGGCGACGCCGTCCGCGAAGTGCTCGACATGATCGACGAATCCGACAGCAATCACGAACGGATCAAGGTCGGATTATACAGCCTCGGGGATACTCTCACGGAAGTCCTGACCCCGACGCTGAACACGGAGACGGCGCGAAACCGCCTCGCGGACGCGAACTATGGCCTGACCAGCGCGACCTCCAAGGCCGCCACCTATTTCGACGTCTCGCTTGCGACGCTCAAACAGAAAGTCGGCGCCGGAGGGGATGGAACTTCCTCGGGTTCGCCGCTCAAGCTGGTTCTGTTGTTGACCGACGGCGTCCAGTCGCAACGCGAATGGGTAACCGACAAGGTAAACACGAATAGGACGTATGGGGCCTATTGGAATAAGGTAGCGCCTCTCAACCCTGATTGGTGCGGCTATCTGAAAGACCAATCCGACACGATGGCGGTGCTCTACACCGAATATCTGCCGATCACGTCGGACTGGGGTTACAACGCCACCGTCGGCTCGACCATGACGAGCGCCAACTGGAAGAACACCTGGGGCGGCACCATGGACAGCGACGTCTCAAGCAGCATCACCAGACGAGACTATATCCCCTATGCGCTTGCCGACTGCGCATCGTCCAAGAGCCTGTTCATATCGGCATCGTCGTCTACGGAAATTACGGCAGGGCTTTCGGCGCTCTTCACCCAATATCTCTCTTCCGTCCGGCTGACTCAATGAAACACGGAAAAAGATTGGCATCGCTTCGCCGCCTGCTCGGCGATCGTGAGGGGGTGGCTGCGATCGAATTCGCAATCCTCGCCCTGCCGCTCTTCATCATGTTGTTCGGCATCATCGAAGTGTCACTGATGTTCTTCGTCAACTCTGCGCTGGATGCTTCGGTTCACAAAATTTCTCGAATGATCCGTACCGGCGAAGTTGCATCGTCTAAGATCACGCTCGCAAGCTTCAAAGCAAAAATTTGCGACGATATGCTTTTGTCATTCAACTGCTCCAGCGATCTCGTGGTCAAAGTGAACGTGCTTTCCGACCTGTCGGCGGCGGCCAGCACCGACCCGATCGACAATAGCGGCAATCTTGCCGTCACCGAGACCTTCGATGTCGGCAAGGGCAGCGATTACATTCTGGTTCAGACCTTCCTGCCCTGGGACCCCGTCGTCAATTTCCTCACCCTGTCGAGCGCCAAGCTTTCCGACGGTCGCTATCTTCTTGGCTCGTCCGTCTTGTTCCGCAATGAGCCCTTCTGACATGATCAAGAAACGAAGCCTTTTCCTTTTCCGCTTCGCTCGATCTCGCCTACATCGTCTGGCGCAAGAGCGGACGGCTGCGTCTGGCGTCGAATTCGCGCTGGTGCTGCCGATCCTGGTAATGCTGCTGTTCGGCACCGTCGATCTCGGCCATGCGCTGACGGTCAGCCGCAAGATCGACGAAATCGCCTCGACGACGGGCGATCTGATCGGACAGCAGAGTTCCTGGACGAGGTCCGATGTTACCAAGCTTCTTTCCGGCGCCAGCTTCATTCTGCAGCCCTATGATACGAGCGGGCTTACGATCACCGTCGCGGTGAACGATATCAGCAAAGGCGGCAACCCCACCGTCAACTGGTCTGCGGCGTTCAACACCTCGGCGCTGAATTCCGGTACGGCGAGCACAATCGACATCCCCTCGCAGATCCAGGATGCCGGCGTCCAGGTCGTGCTGACCCGGGTGCAATACACATTGACGACCCCGGTCTCGGCGTTTTTCTCGAATTTCACCGGACAGAACGGCTACAGCTTCGACCATCATTTCTTCAATCGCCCGCGCGTCAGCGACACGATCAGTTACAAATAGCCTGCTGCCTGTCTTGATCGGCGACCTATGGCAATCAGACCGGTTGTCGCCGGACCGACAATGGTCCATGCATCGCCTGACCGGCGGTTTGCCCCCACAGCAACGCAACCGATGATCGTGAATGCAAACTCGGGCTTATTCGGAAAGCCGGATGATGCCGTAGGGATTGAACTTGAATTCGTCCACCTCATAGGTGGAATTGAAGGAGAGGCTGGCGTGGCGCTTCTTCAGCGTCGAATCCAGGCCATGCCCGGCGATCTCGTCGGCGACCTGATCGATGATGGCAACGATCTGCCTTTCGCTGCCCATAGCCTCCGGCACACAGACATCAGGCAACCCAACGAGATGGAAACCGACGCTCTCCAGATATCCCCGCGCCGAGAGCGGCCGCTTGGCGAATGCGAGCCGACCGATGCGCTGCTGGGCGAGCGGATCTGCCGCTTTCACCGCCTCAGCACCTTGGCCGATCAGCGCTCTCCATCGATCGAGGCCATGGGCGATGCCGGCGCTTTCGCCTTTGACGGCCACCGCTCCCGCCGCGATCAGTCGCTCGACGAGGCGCAGCGCCGTCATCGACACCTTTACCGTCTCCGCCTGCGCCATGCTCGGCCCGAGCACATAGAGGACGGATTGATGATCGGCGACGGCTTTCTCATCCGCCTCGTTCCACACATCGGCCTCGACTCGATCCCAGCAGACATAGAACGATCGGCTCATGCGATCATCCGGCTCTGCCTGCGAATATTCCTCGTCGACGCTGAATCCATCGGCGAAGTCCCGAACAGCTTGCGCTGCTGCCTCGGACAAGCGGCTGAGGTCGCGATCCTTCCCGAGGAAACAAAGAACATGCCGGGGCGTCACCGAGGAGGCTTCCTCCCGCATCGCCGTTTCCGCGCTCGCTTCCCCGGCGAAAGACGGTCTCCAGCCGATCATGGTCCACAAGGACCCCAGCAGCGCGCGACGCAGGATATGCAAGATCGATGCCTCCGTTCGGACGAATGTTTACAGCTTGCGCTTGTAAACATATAGCGTCCAGAACGAAAGCGGGATCATCGCCGCAGGCGATGCGTCGCCGCCTTTCTTCAGGCCCAGATCTCGCCTGGGGTGAAACCTTCGGCGAAGGGATCAACCTGTCAATCATCAAAGTGACCGACATGAACACCATTGTACATTTTGTCTGTTGGCGCTGGCCTACTTTTGCTAGAACGCCGCATGAACCCTCCCCTCGCGAGGCGGCCGCGCTGATGCTTGCAAGGCATCCGCACGTAAAAAACTGGATGGAGATCTGAGATGTCGGAATGAGGTTTTACTCGATCAGGCTGAAGCCGAGACCTTGGCAATACGGGCCTGCCGGGCAGCCGGGGCAGCGCAATCCACCGCCCGCTCCCTGGTGGACGCCACCTTGTCGGCCGCGCTCTTTGGACTTGCCACCCTCGGATTTCCGCATATGGTGGATTATCTCGACAGCTTTCGCGAAGGCCGCATCAACTGTAACCCAACCCCCAGCTTCGAGCGCCCGTTTCCCGCCTTCTTCGTCGCCGACGCCGACCGCGGCATCGCGCAGCTCGGCTTCGATCTGGCGTTCGACGATCTGGCCGAAGCGGCGCGCACTTTCGGGGTCGCAGTCTTCACGCAGACGAACAGCTACACCGCGGGAGAGCTGGGCTATTATGTTCGTCGGCTTGCCGTTGCAGGGCTTGCCGACATCGTCGCGACCAATGCAAATGCCATGGTGGTCGCCAAAGCGGGCGGTCCCGCCGTCTACAGCACGAACCCGATGGCCTTCGGCTTTCCGCTGGGAGAAGGCTCGCTGCCGCTGATCATCGACCAGGCCTCCAGCGCCACGGCCTATGTCAACATCGTCGCAGCCGCAGCCGAAGGGCGCGCATCCCGGAGGGATGGGCGGTCGACGAAACGGGCATGGACACACGAGATGCCGCAAGAGCACTGGCCGGAGCCCTCCTTCCCTTCGGCGGGCGCAAGGGCGCCAATGTGGCGCTGATGGTGGAAATGCTGTCGACCGGCCTGTCCGGAGGCCCTGGTCACTGGACACGCCATCGTTCAGATCGGGAAGCGCCAGCCCGGCGGTGGGATTGACCGTCATCGCAATGATGCCCGGACGCCCTGACGATGGCCTCGTCGAGCGCGCGCATCGCCAGGCAGCCCGGCTCCAGCAACACGGCGTGTTCATACCTGGCGTCGATGGGATCGAATATCCAAAATCGCCGTCTCAGAGCCTGAAAGTACCGCGCGCGGTCTTCGAGACCATCAAGCAGATCGCAGACGCCTGACGGACCGGCATCGATTTCAGAGTGCCGCTCAGCGAGGCTTTTTTGCCGGAAGATGTTCGATGAGGGATATCGTAGACGATCCCCGTTGCTCAAGGCCGATCAGGGCTTTCAAGCCACGGCTTGCGCTCCGGTGATTTCCACCAGCGACATGAAGGCCGCTTCGTCCGATGCCAGGAAGGCAACGAGCGCTGCCACCTCCTCCGGCCTGCCGATGCGCCCATAGGGAACGAGCTTGTCGAGATCGGCGATTGTCCGGCCGGAGTGGGTGACGCCCGCTTCTAGCATCGGCGTATGGATTTCCCCGGGGCAGACCGCATTGACCCGGACCTTGTCGGGCGCATAGTCGCGGGCAAGGTTCTGGGTGAAGGCGGCGACCGCCGCTTTCGTCGTGTTGTAGGCGATGTGGTTCGGCGCCGGGTAGAGCCCCCATTGCGAGGCAGTGTTGACGATCCCGCCGCCGCCGGCGGCGATCATATGCGGCAGTGCGGCCCGGCAGAGATGGAACATCGAATCCAGGTTGACGGCGAAGCTCGTACTCCAATCCTCGTCCGACAGCGACAGCAAATTTCCGCGCCGGTTGATGCCGGCATTGTTGACCAGCACGTCGAGCCGTCCCCTGATCGCAAAGGCCTTCTCGATAAGGTCGACGCATTCCGATTTCCGTGAAATATCGGCCCCGATGGCAACTGCAGATCCGCCGGCAGCTTCTATGCCGGCGGCGACGTCACCCGCCGCCTCGGCGTTCGCATCCGTCACCACCACCAAGGCGCCCTCATCGGCCAGCCGCTTGCAGATGGCCGATCCGATGCCACCTCCGCCGCCCGTCACGACGGCGACCCTGCCCAAAAATCTTTTCATAACAAACTCTTCCATTTGTCCTCACGCGATTGCGGATGCAATATCGCTGCCCGCTGCCGCTGGAATTCGTCTACCTGATATAGCTCCCGCCATTGACGTCGAATGTCGCGCCGTTCACCGATGCCTGTGACGGGCGAAGCAGGAAGGCCACCAGTTCGGCGATCTCGGCCGGTTCGGCCATCTCACCGATCGGGATATCGCCGACAGCAGCATCCTTGCCGTGCCTTGTCACAAAATCCTCGGCCATATCGGTGCGCACCCTCCAGGCGCGACGGAGACGGCGACCACCCCGTCGCAGCCGAAGCTCCTCGCGATCGACTTGGTGAGATTGACCAGTGCCGCCTTCGTCGCCCCATAAGGCATGGCGTCGGCTGCGTAACCGCGCTGACCGGCGCGGCTGGCCATATTGACGATCCGCCCTCCGCCATGCTGCTTGAAATGTATGAGCGCCTCTTTGCAGAGATCCGCCGCCGCAAAGAAGTTCACCTGAAACTCCTTCTGCCAGGCCGCTCGCCAATCGGCCGGATCGGCATTGATCGAAATCTCGTTGCGGACCCCGGCATTGTTGACGACGGCATGGATCCGTCCCACCGCCGAAAGCGCGTCGCGCCAAAGCACGAAGGCGCCGTCCGGACTGGAGAGGTCAGCTTGGACGATCAAGCCGTTTCCGCCGAGTTTGCCGAGCAGGGCTTCCGCACGCTGCCTGTCGCGGCAGTAGTGGATGACCGGCCGCGCGCCTTCGGCCGAAAGGCGCTCGACGATGGCTGCACCGATTCCGCCGGATGCCCCGGTGACGAGGACAGTCTGGCCGGCCAGAGGTTGAGGGTGAGACATTGCAGGCTCCTATCCGAGCAGGCCGACCTGCGGCCCCCATGTGTCAGAGAGCGCAAAGCCGGCGGCGAAGGGATCGTCGTCGGACAGCCGCAGCTGCTCGCGACCATAGACATAGGCCCGGCCGGTTATTCTCGGCAACACGGCGCGGCGGCCGCCCACCTCAGTCTCGCCGATCGCCTCCGCCAGGAACTCGCCGCCAATGATCGACCGCGACGTCCTTGAGTCTCCGACGGCGACCTCGCCGCGAGCATAAAGGGTCGCCAGATTGGCCGAACTGCCGGTGCCGCAGGGCGAGCGGTCGACGCGGCCCGGCTGCAGCGTCGTGCAGGTCCTCACCGCCCCATCGGATTCGCGCCCGCGGAACATCACATAGGCAACCTCGTTGACGCCGCTTAAAACGGGATGGGCGACCGAGACCTGGCCAGCCATAAGCGCCTTGAGCTCGATACCGGTCTCCGCCAGCAGCCGGGCATTGGCCGGCGCAATATCGAGGCCGAGCTGGTCGACATCGACCAGTGCATAATAGACGCCGCCGAAGGCGATATCGACCTTGATGCGGCCCCATTTCGGCGTCTCCACCTCCCTGTCCAGCGCTTCGGCAAAACTCGGCACATTGTCGAGGCTGACCGACAGACATCTGTTGTCACGGCAGGTGGCGCGCGCGACGATCAGGCCGGCCGTCTCCGGCTCCGAAATCGGCACCCGCCCGCTTTCGAGAAGGGCGGTGACCACGCAAATGCAGTTGCTGCCGGACATCGGGTGGGCGCGGTCGGCCTGCAGCACGATGAAGCCGGCGTCGGCATCGGCGCGGGTCGGCGCGACCAGCAGGTTCACCGACATGGCGACGCTGGCGCGCGGCTCGAAGGTGACGAAGCGGCGCAGGCTGTCTTCGACCGTGTTGATGTGGTTCATCTTGTCGAGCATGGTCGCGCCCGGGATCTCGGGCGCTCCCGCCATGATGACCTTGCCGATCTCGCCTTGGCAGTGGACCTGCAGCAGATCGAGACTGCGGTCCCAGTTCATTCGGCCGCCTCCGGCTTGATGTACCAGCCCCAGGGATCCTCGCTGACGAAGCGGGTGATCTGCTTGGTCTCCAGATAGTTGTCGAGACCCCAGCGGCCAAGTTCGCGGCCGATGCCGGATTCCTTGTAGCCGCCCCAGGGCGCTTCGGTGAAAGTCGGCTGCGAGCAGTTGATCCAGACGATCCCGGCACGGAAGGCGGCCGCGACGCGCTCGGCCCGGATGTCGTCCTTCGACATGACGGCGGCGGCGAGGCCGAGGCGGGAATCATTGGCGAGTTCGATCGCCTCTTCTTCGGTCTTGAACGGCCGGATGCAGACAACGGGGCCGAAGATCTCCTCAACCCAGGCGGCGCTGTCGAGCGGAACGTCAGTCAGAACGGTCGGCTGGAGATAATAGCCCTTGTCGAATCCTTCCGGGCGGGCCCCGCCGCAGGCGACCGTCGCACCCGCCTGCCGCGCCGCCTCAATTGCCGCGACGACTTGCTCGTGCTGGCGCTTGGAAACCAGCGGCCCCAGCAGAACGCCTTCGTCGAGACCATTGCCGATCTTGATCTTCTTCGTTTCCTCGATCAGCCGCGCGAGCAACCGCGCGTAGATGGCGTCCTGCACGAGGACTCGCGATGTCGCCGAGCACACCTGGCCCTGATTCCAGAAGATGCCGAACATGATCCATTCGACAGCCTTGTCGATATCTGCGTCCTCGAAGACGACGAAGGGCGACTTGCCGCCGAGTTCGAGGCTGACGCGTTTGATATCGCGGGCGGCCGCCGCCATGATCTTCGAGCCGACCGGCCCCGAGCCGGTAAAGGCGAGCTTGTCGACTTGTTTATGATCGATGATCGCCTGGCCGGCGACCGAGCCCGCGCCGGTCAAAATATTGAGTACACCTGGCGGCAACCCGGCTTCGTCGGCAACCGCCGCCAGTTCAAGCGCCGTCAGCGATGTCAGCTCGGCAGGCTTCAGCACCACGGTGCAGCCGGCGGCCAGTGCCGGGGCGACTTTCCATGCCGCCATCAGCAGCGGATAGTTCCAGGGGATAATCGCGCCGGCGACACCGAGCGGCTCGCGCACCGCCTTGGAAGTAAAGCGCTGATCGGGAAGCGCGATCGTCTCCTCGGGATTGTTGTCGAGCTGTTCGGCAAGCCCCGCGTAGAAATCGAAGCAGCCGGCGGCGTCGGCGACGTCCCAATCGGCCTCGGGGAGCGGCTTGCCGTTGTCGAGAACTTCGAGGCGGGCGATCTCGGCCTGGCGGGCGCGGATGCCATCGGCGATCGCCCGGAGATATCGGGCGCGCTGAGCGCCCGTCAACTTCGGCCAGCCGTCCTCGTCGAAGGCGCGGCGCGCTGCCTTGACGGCAAGGTCGACGTCTTCGGCCGTTGCGGCGCCTATCGTCTGGATCACCTCTTCCGTTGCCGGGTTCGTCACTGTGCAGGTGCCGCCCTTGACCGGCTTCACCCACTGTCCATCAATGTAGAGTTCGCTTTGCATATTCACTCCCTTTTGCCTTGCGTCAGCGCCGTGCTTAGAAGCGGTCGACGCGATAAGGTTTCATGTCCACGGGCGGCTGGACGCCCGTAACGAGGTCGGCCATCAAGCGGCCGGTCGTGGCGGCATAAGTCAGACCGAGATGCCCATGACCCGTCGCGTACCAGACGTTCCGGCGCTTGGCGGATGGACCCATGACCGGTACGGTGTCGGGCAGTGCCGGGCGGTGCCCCATCCATTCCGTCGCGCCTTCGGCCTTCAGCTCCGGCAACGCTTCTCGAGCCCGCTTCACCAGGATCTTTGCGCGCCGATAATCCGGCGGCGCGTCGAGGCCGGCCATTTCGACCGTGCCGCCGACACGGATGCCGCCCGCCGTCGGCGTCACCATGAAGGCGCGCGCCGGCCAGATGATCGAATGACGCATTGAAATGCCGGGTTCCATGATCTGCGTGTGGTAGCCGCGTTCGGTTTCGAGCGGGATAGGCTCCCGCAGCAGGGCGGAAAGCCTCGCGGTGAAGGCGCCGGCCGCAAGCACCACCTTATCGGCCGGGACGCTCCGCCCATCCGCCAGGCGGACGGCCGAGACGCCGGCCTCGCTTTGCTCGAAACCGGCGACATCGCCTTGAACCATCCTGCCGCCGAGCGCCTGGAACTTTTCGGCAAGAGCGAGGACGAGCTTGTGCGGATCGGTGATCGACCGGTTGTCGGGAAAGAGCACGGCCTTGCCGATCTTTGCCGTCAGGGCCGGCTCAAGATCACGGATGGCATTGCCGCCCAGGATGTCGTGCCGGAAGCCGAAGCGCTCCAGGATGTCGATATGCTCGCGATCGGCCCTGAACTCGGCTTCGTCGGCATAAAGGCTCAGGCACCCCTCGGCCGTCAGCATATGCGTCAGCCCGGTCTCCTTCAGCAGCGCATCCAGGTCTTGGTAGACGCGCCGGCAGAGCACGGCACCGGCCGCCTCCAATTCCCTCAATTTTGAGGGGCGGCTGGCGGCCAGGAACCTCAAGAACCACGGCACGAGTTTCGGCAGGTAACCGGGCCGGATGCGCACCGGCCCTTCCGGGTCGAGCAGCCATTTCGGCATCTGCGCCCAGATGCCGGGGCGCGAGGCCGGCATGAATTCGGTGACCGCGATGCTCGCCATATTGCCGTAGGAGGCGCCCATGCCGGGAGCGGCCCTCTCGATCAGGGTGACGTCGTTTCCCCGGCGCTGGAGTTCATAGGCGATGGTGGCGCCGATAATGCCGGCGCCGACGATCACGATGGATGACACGGCGAACCTCGTAAATTCAGAGATCCCGGGGCGGTTCGGCCGCCCCGGCCTGTTCCTGTTACCAGTTGAGGATCGGCTCCATCGCCGCCCTGAACTCGGCCTTTTCCTCCGAGGTCAGGTCGCCGAGCGGCGCGCGGCACGTCCCCACGGGCAAGCCCTGAAGCTCGCAGCCATACTTGATCTTCTGCACGAACTTGCCGCTCTCGAGGATGTTCATCGCCCGATAGAGGGTTTTCATCATCTCGCGCGCCTTGCTGAGGTCCCCCGCCTTGTAGGTTCGGTCGAGATCGCAGCAGGCCTTGGCCATGCAGTTGGAGGGGCCGCAGATCCAGCTTTCCGCGCCCCAGAACATGAAATCGAGCGCGATATCGTCCGAACCGCTGACGAGCTGGATCCTGCCCTGATAGCGGCCGGCGATGTCGATGGCGCGCTGCAATACGCCCGAGCTTTCCTTGATGCCGATCACCCGCGAATTGTCGGCAAAATGATCCATCAGCTCGAAGCTGATGTCTGAACCATCCTTGGCCGGATAGGAATAGAGGACCAGGTTCACATCGACGGCCCCGAGCACGGCTTCATAGTGCCTGATCAGTTCGGCCTGGGTCGGGCGGGTATAGAATGGCGGTGCGAGCAAGACCGTGTCATAACCGATATCGCGCGCCATCGCCGTCTGCTCGATCACCTCGCGGGTGGCTGGCGCATTGGTGCCGGCGATCAGGATTTCGCCGGGCCTGGCAAACTCCTTGACGAACTGCAGCACGTCACGGCGCTCTTCGCTGGACTGGCTGAAATATTCGCCGGTCGAGCCGTTCGGCACCCAGCCGGTGACGCCTGCCTCGCGCAGATGCGTCAGAAGCTTCTCGAACGCCTTGAAGTCGATCTTGTTGTCCGCGTCGAAGGGTGTGATTAGGGCGGGCATGACGCCGGAAAGTTTCATGGGATGTCTCCTGTCCTGGGAACGACGGTTTTCAGATTGCGAGCTTCTTGAGGATGCGTCCCTCGATGAGGGAGACCGCCCGCGTGAGCGGGAAGGCGATGACGAAATAGATCAGGGCGACGACCGTCAGCACTTCGACCGGACGGGCGGTATTGTTCGAGATGTTCTGGCCGACGAACATCAGGTCCGCCATGCCGACGGCGGAGACGAGCGCGCTCTCCTTGAACAGGCTGACGCAGTTCGACAGTAGCGTGGGGATGGCCCGCAGCACCGCCTGCGGCAGCACGACGTTGACGACCTGAACCCTCTGCGGCAGGCCGAGGGCGACGCAGGCATCGAGCTGCTCCCGGCCGATGGATTTGAGGCTGGCGCGGAAGGTTTCGCTGGTGATCGCGCCCATATAGAGCGTCAGCGCGATGACGCCCGAGGTGAGGTTCGAGAGCTCGACCCCGAGGATCAGCGGCAGGCAGAAGAAGATCCAGAAGAGCTGGATGAGCACCGGCGTGCCGCGGAAGAATTCGACGTAGACGCCCGCGACGGCGCGAAGGACGATGTTGCGGGACGTGCGGGCAAGGCCGACGAGGAAGCCGAGGGAGCATCCGAGCACGACGCAGATGATCGTCAGCTTGATCGTCATCCAGAGGCCGAGCAGGAGCGCGTTTTCGAAGCGCAGCAGGATCGAGAAGTCGAGCGTCATCATGCTGGCCTCCTAGCTGACGAGGGTCTGGCGGCGGCGTTCGAGCAGGCCGACGATCTGGGTTATCGGGAAGGACACGGCGAAATAAATGAGAGCCACGACCGTGAAGGTCTCGATCGGGCGATAGGTTTCTGTCGCCAGTGTCTTGCCCTGATACATCAGGTCCTGGATCGCCACGATCGCAACCAGCGCACTCTGCTGGAAGATGACGATGCCGTTGGTCAGAAGCACCGGGATCGAGGCGCGGAACGCCGTCGGAAAGACGATGTAGAGCACCCGCTGCAGCGGATTGAGGCCGAGCGCGATGCCGGCGTCGAGCTGCTCGCGCGGCACTGCCTGGATCGAGGCACGATAGGCCTCGGCATTGAACGCCATCAGATTGAGCCCGAGGGCCATGATGCCCATCATCATCGGGTCGAGGAAGACGTCGAACAGCATCGGCACGCAGTAAAATATCCAGACGATCTGGACGATGGCCGGCGTGCAGCGGAAGAATTCGACGAACAGCATGAACGGCAGCCGCACGATCTTGATCGGGCTCATGATCAGCAGGGCCAATCCGAAGCCCAGAACGATGCCGATGACGTTCGCAGCCGCCGTCAGCTGCAGCGAAACCCACAGCCCCTGCAGAAGCGGAGCGATGGAGACGGCGTTGAAATCGAACGTGTAGTTCATCTGTGCCTCCTACTGCTTGATGTGGAAGACGCGGTCGATGAATTCCTTGGTGCGTTCCTCGCGCGGAGCGCCGAGCACCTGCTCGGGCGGGCCGTCCTCGACGACCACGCCGCCGGCACAGAAGATGACGCGCGACGCGATGTTCTTGGCGAACCACATGTCGTGGGTGACGATCATCATCGGCATGTCCTGGGCGGCGAGCTGCAGGATCACCTGCTCGACCTCGCTGACGAGCTCCGGGTCGAGCGCCGAGGTGACCTCGTCGAACAGCATCAGCTTCGGATCGAGCATCAATGCGCGGGCGATCGCCACGCGCTGCTTCTCGCCGCCGGAAAGCTGAGCCGGATAGGCATTGGCCTTGGCGCCGAGCCCGAAGCGCTCAAGCAGAGCCTGGGCGCGGGCGGTCGCCTTCGACTTGCTTTCTCCGCGCACTTTGCAGGGTGCGAGGATCAGGTTCTGAATGACGCTCAGATGTGGAAACAGCGTATAGTGCTGAAAGACCATGCCGATCGAGCGGCGGACATTGGTGTCGATCTGGGTCTTCCTGGCAGCGCTGTCGGAGGAAATATAGGCCTTGCCGTCGAAACTGATCGAGCCGCTGTCGATCTGCTCCAGGCCCATCATCACCCGAAGCAGCGTGCTTTTGCCGCCGCCGCTCGGACCGATGACGACGACGCGTTCGCCGGACTTCATTTCGATGTCGATGCCTTTCAGCACCTGGACTGCGCCGCCGCCATAGCTTTTGTGGAGCGCCTGCATTTTGACGAGGGGAGGGCTGAAGGACGTGGTCATGGCCAATCTCCGATGATCGAAGCTTGAAAGGGCCGGGGCGATCGTCGCACCGGCCCCGGCGAGGTTACTTCGCGCCCTTGAGGACTTCGTCGACGGCTTTGCGGATCAGCTCGTCGACATGGCCGGTGGCGACCCTCTCTTCGAGGAAGATATTGATCACTTCGACATCGGCGGCCGAAAGCTGATGCGGCAGGCCGAAAGCGACACCCTGTTTGGCAAGGGCCGGCGTCGGATTGAGCGCAACCGCCCAATCCGGATTCGACTGGGTGAAGAGCTGGTTGGTGTCGGAGGCGTCGACCAGGATGTCGGCGCGCCTCGAGGTGACCGCCAGACGGGTCTCGTCGTTGCCGGGCAGGCGCATGATCGTGGCGTTCTTGACCGCCGCGGAAATCGCCTTGTCCTGGGCCGTGCCTGACATGACCGCAAGAGTTACGCCTGCTTTGTCGATATCGGCCACCGAAGCGGCGCCGGCGGCAATCTTCGGATTGTTTTTATTGTAGGCGAGCGAGATCTGATATTCCATCGCCGGGATCGAGAACTGCACGGCCATCGCGCGTGCCGGCGTCCGGTTGAGCGCGAGCGACAGATCCCATTTGCCCGCCTGCAGACCGGCGACGATATTGTCCCAGGTCGTATCGACGAATTCAGGCTTCACCTTGAGGACGTCGGCAAATTCCTTGCAGAGATCGGCGAAGAAGCCGGTGTACTCGCCCGTCGCCGGACCGCGCATGACATAGGGCGGCGCGACAGCCGCGCCACAGCGCAAGGCGCCGGCCTTCTGCACGCCCTGCCAATATCCCTCGGCGGTCTGGGCGTGGGCGGCGGTTGCGGAAAGACCTGCCATCAGGGCGAGCGCGGGCAGCGCCCGCAGGGCGGACGTTATCAAAGAAAGCATCGGGCATTCCTCTTTTTTGCTGTGCGCGAAGCGCGCGGTTCCACTCGTCGGCTGTAGCCGTTTCTGTTGTTTTGTTGTCGGCTGCGTGTCGACTGGCAAGAACATGTCAACAGCGTGTCGACAAAGTCAAGCAGAAAAATTACATTGCCGACACGCTGTTTTTCTGGCCCAATGGACCTGGCGTCGAGAGAAAGGGACTTAAGTGTCTGAAGAATCGGAAGTGAAACGCATCCGCGGGACCGGTTGGAAAAGCGTCTATGAAACGCTGCGCAACGAGATTCTGTCGCTCGCTCTGCCGCCCGGCCAGCTTCTCGACGAGATGACGCTCGCCGAACGTTTCGACATGTCGCGCTCGCCGGTGCGCGAAGCGCTGATCCGGCTCGGTGCCGACGAGCTGGTGGTGACGCTTTCCAACCGCAGCACGATCGTCGCGCCGATCGAAGTGGCGACCTTTCCGAAATATGTCGAGGCGCTCGACATCGCGCAGCGGATGAATACGCGGCTGGCCGCGGCACTGAGGACGGAAGCCGATCTGAAGATCATCACCAAACGGCTGAAGTCGTTTGAGGCAGCGGTCAAGACAGGCAATCACCTCGCCATGTCGGAAGCCAACAAGGAGTTCCACATGGCAATCGCCCATGCCGGAAAAAATCAGTTTCTGGCCTCGTTCTACGAGAAGCTTTTGTCGCAGGGCCAGCGCATGCTGCACCTGCATTTCGAATATCTGGAGCGGACGCACGAAGGCTATCTGCTGACCGACGAGCACACGCTGATGCTCGACGCCATCAGGGAGAAGAACGTGGATCTGGCCGACGAGCTCGCCCACGCCCATACGCGCCAGTTCCAGGATAATTTCATCAACTTCATGCGCGAGAACTACACGACGGATGTCGCGCTGGGACCGCTGCGGGCTGCGGAGTAACGACGTGATGATCAACAGCATTGGATTCGTCGGTACCGGCGCGATCACCGAAGCGATGGTTCGCGGGCTGCTGGCCGCACCGGCCTACGCCTCCGAGATCCACGTATCGCCGCGGAGCGCGCACATTGCCGCGACATTGGCCCAGGAGTTTTCCGCCGTCAGGATTGCCGGGAACAACCAGACTGTCGTCGACCGCAGCGACATGGTGTTCCTGGCGATCCGGCCGCAGATCGCCGAGGAGGTCGTACGGGCGCTTTCGTTCAGAACCGGCCAGGTGGTCGTCAGCCTCGTTGCGGCGACCGAGCGCCAGGCTCTTCTCGATTGGATCGGCGCCGACGTGCACCTCGTCCAGGCCATCCCCCTGCCCTTCGTCGCGCAGCGCCAGGGCGTCACCGCCATTCTCCCGCCCGATGCCGCCGTCGCGGCGCTGTTCGACACGCTCGGAACCGCCGTCCAGTGCCAGTCGAAAAAGGAATACGATCTTCTCGCGGCGGCGAGCGCAATGATGTCGACCTATTTCGGCATCATGGAAACCGTAGCCGTCTGGCTGGAAAAAAGCGGCCTGGAAAGGCCGAAAGCAAATGCTTACATCGCGCCGCTTTTCGCAAGCCTGGCGCAGAAGGCCAACAGCCCAGGCACCGAGCCGTTCAGCGCGCTAAGCCGCGAATTCGCCACCAAGGGCGGATTGAACGAGCAGGTTCTTTCCGACGTCGACAAGAAGGGCGGCCTTGCTGCGCTGACCGCAGCGCTCGATGGCGTGCTCGCCCGCATCGAGGGCCGCGGCAGCTAAAGCGCATGCACCCCAGGCGAAAATCCCTTACCGTCCTTTTCACTGTCGCCGCGATTTCGGGCCAGACGATTTGGGCGCGCGCCGAAGCGGTGGAGCAACCGACCATTTCCGCCATCATCCTCTCCGTCTCACCATGGACCGTCCGCTGGGCCGCCGTCCACAAGGCTCCCGATCCCGGGGAAGACGACCCCTATTACCACGTCGAGGTGGTCGAGAAGGAGCGACGCACGCCGCCGTGGCAATTCAAACGGCTTGCCATCCATGTCGCGGTCACGGCCGATGCGTTGAACAGGAGCCGCTCGCGACAAAAAGCCAGGACCTATTTTTACAAGGATATCGAATTCCGGATCGCCTACCAGAACTGGCGCGCGCAGCCTCGCCCACAGCGGGAGGCGGGTGTTTGCCGCACGACCATCCTCGAATGCGTTGGCCTCGCCGGCAAGGGTGGCTGATTCCGCTCCACCAACAAGAATTCGCGGTTGCAAAAATCGAAGAAATGCAATTTAGCTCTGGCGATGAGTCGGAAAACTACTTTTGCTAGAGAAAATATCCTCGCCCGCCCCCCGGCGGCGGGGTGGCCGAATTTCTCCGGCCTGCGGGCTCCGGCCGATCCCGATCGCGTCACCCCAATTAGCTGATCTGACGAACCGTGACGTCCCGGCCGCTCTGCGAGCAGAGCGCGGCGGGGCATATTCCATGAATTTCCCTGCATCACCTTTCAACACAAGGACATCTCCATGAAGCCTATGCGCAATTTCCACCTGATGATGGCAAGCACCGCGTTCCTGACGCTGGCCGGCCCGGCGCTCGCCCTCGACGGCGCGGATATGATGAAGAAGCTCAGCGCCGCAACCAATGCCGGCGGCACGGTCATCACCTTCGAGAAAGCCGAGGTCGACCGCGACACGGTGACGGCAACAGGCGTCCAGGTGGGATTTGCGAACCTGCCCGGCGACACGCTGAAGATCGGCGACCTCACCTTCGAGGGCGTCGAGGAAAAGGAAGGCGGCGGCTATTACGCCAAGACCCTTTCCTTCCCGGATGTCGATATCAGCCTGGAGGGAGGGCGCTTTTCCGCCAAGGATATTCTGTTCACCGGCCTGACGATTCCCGCCAATGCGACTGGCGAGACACTCGACGACATCCTCCTCTATGAAACCGCCAGCACCGGGCCGATCGCCCTCAACATCAAGGGCAAGGACGTGTTTGCGATCGAAGGCGTCGAGGCAAACATGGAGCGCCGGGACGGCAGTTTTGCCTACGACGCCAATGTCGCCGGCTTCAAGGCCGACCTGTCGCAAGTCGAGGACGCGGCTGCGAAGGAGGCCATCGAGAAGCTGGGACTGGCGACGCTCGACGGCACCATGACGATGAAGGGAAGCTGGGAAGTCGAAAGCGGCAAGGTTGTTCTCGACGAATATGCTTTCGATTTCAAGAATGTCGGCCGGCTGAACTTCGCCGTCGACTTCTCCGGTTATACGCTCGGCTTCATCAAGTCGCTGCAGGAGGCGGTCAAGACAGCCGAAGCCAATCCGAACAAGGAAGAGGCCAACCAGGCCGCCGGACTTGCGATGCTGGGCCTGATGCAGCAGCTGACGTTCAACAGCGCCTCGATCCGCTTCGACGACGCCTCGATCACCAAAAAGGCGCTCAACTATGCCGGCGCGAAACAGGGCGTCACGGGCGACGAACTGGCACAATCGCTGAAGGCGCTGGTTCCGATGATGATGGCGCAACTCAACATGCCGGAACTGCAAAACCAGATATCGGCGGCCCTCAACACCTATCTCGACGGGCCGAAGAGCCTGACGATCAGCGCCGCTCCGGAAAAGCCCGTTCCCGTGCCGATGATTGTCGGTGCTGCCATGGGTGCGCCGAACACCATTCCTACGGTGCTCGGCGTCAAGGTATCGGCGAACGACTAAGTCAAGATCAACTGCCGAAGGCGGATCCTTCCCGATCCGCCTTCGGGATCCTCTTTCCGAAACTACTGCGCGCATTTTCTGGCGTTGCGTTAAAACGTCGGGGGCGTGCAGGCGCTGATAACCTCGCACGGCACCGGCCCGACGCAGCGGAACCGATGCGGGCGCCGGCTTTCGAAATAATAAGCGTCGCCCGGTCCAAGGATACGCCGCTCGTCGTCAACCGTGACCTCAAGTCTTCCCGAGAGCACGATCCCGCCCTCCTCCCCTTCGTGAACAAGGGGAATTTTTCCGGTGTCGGCACCCGGCTGGTAGCATTCCTTCAGGATCTGCAGGCTGCGCCCGAACAGGGTTTCGCCGACCTGCTTGTAGGAAATGGCGCCCTTGCCGATCTCCACCAGCTCCTCGGCGGCGTAGAAGGCCTTTTTCGGACGCTCCGGTTCGAAGGCGAAGAATTCCGCCAGCCCGATCGGAATGCCGTCCAGAATTCGCTTCAGAGCGCCGACCGAAGGATTGGAAGCGTTGGATTCGATCAGCGAGATCGTCGAGTTCGGCACACCGGTGCGTTTGGCGAGCTCACGCTGGGAAAGCTTGTGGGCGAGGCGCAGGTGACGAAGGCGGCTGCCGATGTCGACTGACATGATGGATCCGTTTGCATTGTCCAGAATATCCGAAAACCTATCTTCTTATCTGTTCCATTTCAATAAGTTGCGGCCGCGAAGAAAAGGACTTGTTTGAAGGATAGAAACTGCCATTCTCCAGGCGATTTCAAAGGAGGCCAGGATGGACCAGATCAGCAAGACGAATGCGCCCGTACTCGAAAATTTCTGGATGCCGTTCACCGCCAACCGGCAATTCAAGGCCGCGCCGCGCCTGCTGGCCGCTGCCGAAGGAATGTATTACACCGACGTCGATGGAAACCGGGTGCTGGACGGCACGGCCGGGCTCTGGTGCTGCAACGCCGGCCACGGCCGCAGGAAGATCGCCCAGGCGGTCGAGCGGCAGCTTGCCACGCTCGACTATGCGCCGACCTTCCAGATGGGGCATCCGATTGCCTTCGACTTCGCCGCAAAACTCGCCGCCAACGCACCGGGCGGGGCTGACGCCAAGCTCGACCGGGTCTTCTTCACCGGCTCTGGCTCGGAATCAGTCGACACGGCTCTGAAGATCGCCATCGCCTACCAGCGCGCAATCGGCCAGGGTACGCGCACCCGGATCATCGGCCGCGAAAAGGGCTATCACGGCGTCGGCTTTGGCGGTATTTCCGTCGGCGGTCTCGTCAACAATCGCCGGGTCTTCCCGCAGATCCCGGCCGATCACATGCGCCATACGCTCGACATCGGGCGCAACGCGTTTTCGAAGGGGCTGCCCGCCCATGGCGTCGAACTGGCGGATGATCTCGAGCGCCTGGTGCAACTGCACGGCGCCGAAACCATCGCAGCCGTCATCGTCGAGCCGATGTCGGGGTCGGCCGGTGTTGTCCTGCCGCCGAAGGGATATCTGGAGAAGCTGCGCGCCACTGCCGACAAGTACGGCATCCTGCTGATTTTTGATGAGGTCATCACCGGCTTCGGTCGTCTCGGCACGCCTTTCGCGGTGGATTACTTCGGCGTCGTACCCGATCTCGTCACCACGGCGAAGGGCCTCACCAACGGCGCCGTTCCCATGGGCGCGGTCTTTGCCAGCCGCAAGGTCTATGACGGGCTGATGGTCGGACCGGAAAATGCGATCGAGCTCTTCCACGGCTATACCTATTCCGGCCACCCGGTCGCCTGCGCCGCCGGGCTCGCCACACTCGAAATTTACGAGGAGGAAAGCCTGCTGACGCGCGCAGCCGAGCTGGCCGACTATTGGCAAGACGCCCTCCACTCTCTGAAGGGCCTGGCGCACGTCACCGACATCCGCAACCTCGGACTGGTCGGCGCAATTGAACTGGCGCCCCGAGATGGCGTTCCCGGAACGCGGGCCTACGACGTCTTCGTCGACTGCTTCAACAAGGGACTGCTGATCCGCGTGACCGGCGACATCATCGCGCTGTCTCCACCGCTGATCATCGAGAAGGGCCAGATCGACACGCTCGTCTCGGCGCTTACCGATGCCCTGAAACGCGCAGCCTAGATCTGCATCCCAGGCATAATCCCGTTGGCGATCGGACGCCCGGTCCGTCGCCGATGGAGCCATCCGGCCGCCGAGGCGGAGTTCAGCGCTTCAGGGTCTGCGAGGGCAGCTCACCGAAACGCTTCTTGTATTCGGCGGCAAAACGCCCAAGATGGGTAAATCCCCATCTGAGCGCGATATCGGCGACGGCCTGCTTCGCACCGGATTCGAGCAGGTCACGACGGGCAGCGACCATCCGGATTTCATGGAGGTAGGCGATCGGAGTGGTATTCCTGAACTGCCGGAAGCCCTGCTGCAAAGTCCGAATGCTGACCTTGGCTGCCGTCGCGATCTCGTTGAGCGAGATCGGTTCGGCGATGTGCGCGTGCATGAAATCGATGGCCCATTTCACATGGCGTGGAGCCGGCGCCGGTGCAGGAAGCGTCAGCTCGTTCGAGTAGCGATGCGGAAAGTTCTCGAGAAGCAGATAGACCGTCGCGTCGCAGAGCGCGCTGACGGCCAGCGGCGACTCCTGCAGCAGCCCGCCCCCGCCAAG
Source organism: Rhizobium mulingense (assembly GCF_029194105.1). Classification (NCBI taxonomy): domain Bacteria; kingdom Pseudomonadati; phylum Pseudomonadota; class Alphaproteobacteria; order Hyphomicrobiales; family Rhizobiaceae; genus Rhizobium; species Rhizobium mulingense. Next base: position 51,000 of record NZ_JARFVE010000011.1, read on the forward strand.
TCCGCGATGCAGGTTCGTAACGAGTTGTTGCAACAACAGCCCCGCGCCAGCCGTCAGATCGATATGGGGATGAAAATCGGCGTCACCAGTTATCATTCGTTCGAACATATGCGTGAGGTGCGCGTTGATCCTCGCCTGATCGACGAACAAGCCGAGATGGCGGCGACGGCCAAGCAGGCGGGCGCCGGTGGCGCGACCTGCTCCCAGAATGGCGCCGCGACCGGGAACTGAATGGATCGCCTCCTGCCCGGCATTGAAGACCGCGTCTCCCTCCACCGGCAGGAATATGATCACTTTGCCGCTCGGCGCCTCCCGCCTGAGCGAGATCGCGCCCTCATAGGCGCAATCGGCTATTGCCAGATCTCCGGCGGAGACGAAATTGCAGCGATAGGCGATGGAGGCATTGGCTTGCGCCGCAGCCTTGATCGGAGAGGTCGAGGTCGACAATATTTCCGAGAGGGCATCCGGGTCCGTTCCGCTGTATGCCGTTTCCGAAAAGATCGGGCTCTGCGCCGCCGGATGATGGAGGAAGCCGCCAGCGGCATGTACCTCGAAATTAACGGACATTAACGACCTCGAATTTAATTCCTGCGAGTAATAGTCGATTCCCGCAGATAAACACTTCTCTTTTGCGTTCTCTTAGTGGGATTTCAGGCGTAGCGGCTGATCGCAAGATCCCGCGCGTCGATCTCAGGCGTGCGGGCGCCGACGAGGTCACTGATGAGTCTTGCCGAGCCGGTGCTCATGGTCCAGCCGAGCGTGCCGTGACCGGTATTGAGAAAGAGGCCGACGATCTTCGTCGGACCGATGACCGGCGTGCCATCAGGAGTCATCGGGCGCAGACCCGACCAGAAGGAAGCCTTGGACACATCGCCGCCGGGAAAGAGATCGGTGACGGAATGTTCCAGCGTGCCGCGGCGGGCGAGGCCGAGATCGTTGGTATAGCCTGATATCTCGGCCATGCCGCCGACGCGGATGCGGTCGCCGAGCCGGGTGATGGCGATCTTGTAGGTTTCGTCCATGACGGTCGATTCCGGCGCGCGCGACGTGTCGGTGATCGGGATGGTGAGCGAATAGCCCTTGACCGGATAGACCGGCAGGCTAATGCCGAACGGCTTGAGCAGCAGCGGCGAATAGCTGCCGAGCGCAACCACCACCGCGTCCGCGCTCATCCGTTCGCGCTCGCGATCGGGATCGCGATCGGTGACGATCCCGCGCACCCGGCCGGCTTCGACGTCCAGGGCCTTGATCGTCGTGCCATAGGCGAAGCGGACGCCGAGCGCCTCGGCTTTGGCGGCCAGCGCATTGGTGAATTTGAAACAGTCGCCGGTTTCGTCCTTCGGCGTCAGAAGGCCGCCGACGATCTTGTCGCGCACATGTCTCAGCGCCGGTTCGACACGAATGCAGCCGTCCTGGTCCAGCACCTCATAGGGGATTCCGTCTGCAGCTAGCGCCTTGACGTCCTTGGCCGAGGCCTCGAGCTGCTGCGGCGTGCGAAACAGCTGCAGGGTTCCCTGCATGCGTTCGTCATAGGCAATGCCGGTCTCCGTGCGAAGCTCGGCGAGCGCGATGCGGCTGTAATCGGCAAGGCGCAGCATGCGGCTCTTGTTGATCGCATAGCGCTCGGAGGTGCAGTTGGACAGCATCCTCGTCATCCAGGCGAGCATGGCCATGTCGAATTTCGGGCGCAGGATGAGCGGCGCATGCTTCATGAACAGCCATTTCATAGCCTTCACGGGAATGCCGGGAGCTGCCCAGGGCGAGCAATAACCGAAGGAGACCTCGCCGGCATTGGCAAAGCTCGTCTCCAACGCCGGCCCGGATTGCCGGTCGACGACGGTCACCTCATGACCTGATTTGGCCAGCTGATAGGCGGATGTGACGCCGACGATGCCGGCACCCAGAACGATGACTTTCATGATTTCCTCAAGAATAAGGCCGGCCGGCTTCAGCAATAGTGCCTGTCGTAACGATCGCCCAGACCGGTTAGTATTTCGTAAGATATTGTTCCGGCATCGCTCGCCACGTCTTCAAGCGTCTGGTTGGGGCCGAGCACTTCGACAAGGCTGCCGAGGCTCAGCGCCCCTTCGGGCAAGGCCGTGATATCGACGGTCGCGCTGTCCATCGACACGCGCCCGACGATCGGCAGACGGATGCCCTTGTGAAAAACGGCGCCGGAGTCGCCGAGACTGCGCGGCAGGCCGTCGGCGTAGCCGGCGGCAATGGTGGCAAGGCGGGTCTCGCTGCGCGTCACATGCGCGCCGCCATAACCGATCTTGGCGCCTGAAGGTACTGTGCGCGTCTGCACGACGGCGACGTCCAGCCTGACGACCGGTTCCATCGGGTTCGTGCCGCCGGCATTCGGTGCGCCGCCATATAGGGCGATGCCCGGGCGGGCGAGCACGCCATGATAGGCATCGCCGAGGAACACGCCGCCGGAATTGGCGAAGGAGATGTCGAAGCCCGGAAATCCATTGGCAATGCGCGCCATCTCGGCAAACTGTTCGCCGTTCTGGCTGCTCTCCAGGTCGTCGGCGCAGGCTAAGTGGCTCATGATGAACAGGATTTCGACATTGGCGCCGTCGCGAAGGGCTGCCGCCAATTCGGCTCGCTCTTCCTCGGGAAAGCCGAGCCGCGACATGCCGGTATCAAATTGCAGAACGGCCGGCAGGCAGCGCTTCAGCCGGCGCGCGGTCGCCGACCATTGCCGCCATTGCGCGAGCGAATTGAGAACCGGAACGATGCCGCTTTCTGCGCAGGCGACCTCGTTGCCGGGCTGCAAGCCGTTCAGCACGAATATCTGGGCACTCTCAGCAAGGGCCGGCCGCAGCCTCACTGCCTCGACGAACTGGGCAACGAAGAAATGCCTGCAGCCCTGATCGTGGAGCGTTTGGGCGACCCGTTCGGCACCGAGGCCATAAGCGTCGGCCTTGACGACGGCTCCCGCGCGCACCGGCGTCAGCATCGATGCAAGCTTCGAATAATTGCGGCCGAGTGCCGCAAGATCGATCGTCAGATAGCCCGTGGCTCCCTGCGTGATCGTAGCGGTGCGTGCGCGGGAAACCAAAGTATCGCTATCCATGTCCACCCCATCTCGATATCAGGAGTTTATGAAATAATGAGCGAAATTGCCGATGATTTTGTCGTTGGTTATTGCGAATTTTGCACACTGTTCGCATAATCAACCAAGATGTGAAGGAAACCGTCATGCCCGCCCTCGATACGGTCGACCGCAATATCCTCAGGCTGTTGCGCCTTGACGCGCGTATGAGCAACGCCAAACTCGCCGCCGAGATCGGCCTTTCGCCGTCGGCCTGTCTCAGACGCATCAAGATCATGGAAAAATCAGGCGTCATCCGTGGTTATACGGCGCTGGTGGACACCGGCAATGCCGATGAGATGATTGCCGTGATCATCAACATTACCCTCGAGCGGCAGACGGAGGACCATCTCGACCGTTTCGAGGCGGCGGTCCGCCGGCATCCGGAGATCCGCGAATGTTTTTTGATGACGGGCGGCTCCGACTACCTCCTGCGCGTCGAGGTTGCCAGTGCGGGCGAGTTCGAACGCATCCACAAGGAGATCCTGTCGACCCTGCCCGGCGTCCTCAGGATCCATTCCAGCTTCTCAATCCGCAACGTTCTGGCAACACGCACCAGGGGCCGGCGCTGAACCGCGGTCCCCAGTCCCCACGCTCATATCAATTCAAGCGCCGTGGCCTTGGCGACCGCTTCGCTTTCGTGGCGACAGTCAGCTTCCGGCGTGCCGAGGCGAGATAGAGCTGCACCGCACTCACCGAAATGGACAGTCGAGCACAGATCTGCTTTGCTAGGCCGCTGGCCGTCATTTCAAGACATTGCAGTTCGCGGCGCGACAATTGCGGAAAATCCGCAATCTCCCTCATGCCCGACAGCACCATGGCCCTGTCATGCAGATGGTGGGCGAGAAACTGGAGGTCGCGCATGCTGTCCATGCGGAACTGCCGCCAGTAGGCATCGGGATGATTGGAGGTCACGGTAAACAGCGATCGCTCCCCCTGAGATCCCCGCACCGGCAGGGTAACGCCTTGCCGGCCGACACCGAAGGCCATCGCCTCCTTGAAGAAACCATAGGCTCGGCCTGAATCCCATTTTGATGCGGACCATTCCACGGGCAGGAAGCCGCGCCGGCCGAGACGCACGACAGGGTCGATGCTGAAATAGTCTCGGTCACGATATTGTTTCACCCACTCGGGCGGGTAGGTCAGCCTCAGTAATGGATTGCTGTCCGCCATCCCCGAGGAGCGGGTCACATGCAAAACCATGTGCGATATCGCATAGATGTGCCGGACTTCGTCCAGCGTCGTTTCCAGATCCTGCATGATTCAATCTAACCAGGAAAGGCTCGAGATGTGAGCTTCCAATAGGTTGCCCACTCGGCCGGCAGGCGATGAACTGCCGTCGCTTGATCGCTTCGACGTTATCGACCGGCCCCGAAAACTTCGGCCCGCTCGCAATCGAATATTTCCTGCTCCAAACGCGCCGACAGGTCGGCAAACGACTGCGGCCGTCCGAACGCATAACCCTGGAGGGTGTGGACGCCGAGAGCGGCAAGCACATTGGCATGCTCGAGCGTTTCGACGCCTTCCGCAATGACCTCCATATCCAGCGCCCTTGCTATGTCGACCAATGAGCCGACCAGCCGGCGGCTAGGCACCGATTGCAAAATCGGCGTCACAAGCTGGCGATCGATCTTGACGCGATCCGGCCTGAGCTCGAGGAGGCCCAACAGGGAGGCGTGACCCGAGCCGAGGTCGTCGATCTCGATGTCGATGCCGAGAGACTTGATCGCCTGGATGTTCTGCCGCACCTGATCACTCAGGCTGTCCAGGAAGATCGTCTCTATCAGCTCGAAGCTCAACCGGCCGGGCGGGATGTCATAGCCGGTGAGCTTCGCCGTCAGCTCGGGATCGTCGAGACGATCGGCGGAAAGATTTACGGACACCCGGATGCCCTCCAGCGGGGAAGCGGCGGATTTCATGTCCGACAGAACAGCCTTCAGAACGATATCGTCAAGCTCTGCGACCAATCCATTAGACGAAGCGATGGAAAGGAAATGCGCCGGGGCGAGAATTCCTCGGGTGGGATGATGCCACCGCGCCAGAGCTTCGACACCGTTCACCCGGAAAGATCGGGCGTCGACTTGCACCTGGTAGAATGGGCAGATCTGGCCGAGCGTCAGCCCGGACCGTAGATCCTGGGCGAGCTGCCTTTCGTTCGCAAGCGTCGACGCCATTTCGTCGGAAAAAATCTCGGCCCGATTCCGGCCGTTGCGTTTGGCATGGTACAGCGCCAGATCAGATTGGGAGAGCAGTCTGGCGAAATCGGCGCTCATGGCGCTTGCAACGCCGATCGAACACCGCACGATGAGCGTCTGATCTCCGACAGGAAGCGGGCTGTCCAGACGTCTCTGAATATGATCGAGCACCGCAATAATCCTGTCACACTCATCCTCGGTGATGACGACAGCGAACTCATCGCCGCCGAGCCGTGCCGCCACGTCACCAGCGGAAATGGCCTCCAGCAGGATTTTGCTGACGTGGCAGAGAACGAGGTCGCCAACCGCATGTCCGAAGCGGTCGTTGATCTCCTTGAAATGGTCCACGTCTATATGAAGAAGCGCAACCTTGACGTTCTCCTGCCTGGCAAGTTCGGACAGGGCGAAATCGAAGCTGCGCCGATTCAACAGGCCGGTGAGGTGATCGTGATCGGCCGCGAACCGCGCCTCGGCCCGGCTCCTCTCCAGTTCCTTGTTGAGAAGCACGTCGTCCGTCACATCCCATTCGGCGCCGACAAAGCATGGGTCGCCGGCCGCATCGATGAAATAACGAGCACGCGAACGTAGATAGCGGGTCGCTCCATCAGGCCGAATAATGCGAAACTCGGATGCATAATCCGATCTGGTTTCAATCGCGCGCAAAAATATTTCGTTTGCAGCCACCAGGTCGTCGGGGTGGATACTGTCGAGCCAGATGACATCGAGCGGCGCTTTCGAAACGCCATAGATCGATTTGAGCTGTTCGTCCCATCGCGTCTGGTTTTTTGCGATGTTGTGCTGCCAGATCCCTACCCCGGACGCTTCAAGGGCCAATCCAAGCTGGCGAAGCAGGTTCTCAAGCTCGACATTTGTCCTGGATAGTTTGTTGCTCAAGGCGATCTCGCTATTTCGTTCGCCTGAATGTCGCATTGAACATTTTAAAGAGTGCTAATCGAGAGGAGCCCGTCGGCGCCGACCAATCGCAGATCGATCATTTCGATCAAGGGTCGAGTTTGCTGACAAGCCCCCGCAAGCGCAAGCACACTGTCTACTCGACCGAAGCCGAAGCATTCGACCCGTCAGTCGGAATCTTTCCGACTGACGCGAAGCTGACCACGGCGGCAAGTTTACCTCTGCATCGCGGGCCGCAGAGCGACCACCTGCGACGGCATGCCGCTTTCCAAGGAGCGCGTGTTGTACGGGGCATTTACAGGGCCTCTGTCACCATCCAATTGGAACTGATTGACCAACTCGCGCAGGCGGCTTGCTTCGGAGGCTAGCGAAGAGGCGGCGGCCGTCGACTGCTCGACCATTGCCGCATTCTGCTGGGTTGCCTGATCCATGTGATTGATGGCCGTGTTGATCTCGGAAAGCCCGGTCGCCTGCTCGCGCGCCGAGGTGGCGATCGCGTCCATGGCTCGGTTGATCTCGGCGACGCGTTCGCCGATCGATTTCAGTGACGTCCCGGTTTCGAGAACAAGTTTGACCCCGTGTTCGACTTCGGTCGATGACTTCTGAATAAGGCCTTTGATTTCCTTGGCCGCCTGGGCGGCTCGTTGCGCGAGTTCGCGGACTTCTTGTGCGACCACCGCAAAACCCTTTCCTGCCTCACCAGCGCGTGCCGCCTCGACACCGGCGTTGAGCGCCAGCAGGTTCGTCTGGAAAGCGATTTCGTCGATGACGCCAATAATGTTGGAAATCTGCTGCGAACTGTCCTCGATCCGTCGCATGGCCTGCTCCGCCTCCGACACGATGGTGGCCGAGCGCTGGGCACTGACATTGGCTTCCACAGAGATATTGCGCGCCTCCTCGGTGCGTTTCGTCGCCATCGCGACATTCGAGGTAATCTCGTCCAGCGCGGCGGCGGTCTCCTCGAGTGAAGCGGCCTGTTGTTCCGTGCGCTTCGACAGGTCCTGGGCGCCGGACGCTATTTCACCGGTGCCATTGTCTATGCTGTGTACCGTCTGGAGCACGGCGCCGATCGTCGCGCCCAATTGCTGCAGGGAAGTATTGAAATCGTCGCGTAATGCTTCGTATTCAGCGGCAAATCGTTCCGAGAGCTGGAAGGATATATCGCCCGCGGCAAGGCGCCGGAGGCCCCCGCCCAAGGTCGTGGTTGCAAAGCGCAGCTGCTCGGCTTCGCGTTCGGTACGCTGCTGGGCTGCGGCCCGCGCCGCCTCGCTCTCACTGCGGGATTCGGCAGCTTCCTTCTCAAGCCTGACAACATTGAGAGCATTCTGGCGAAACACTTCAACTGCGCCGGCCATTTCACCGATTTCGTCCGCGCGGCCGGCATAAGGAATATCGCTGTCGAGATCTCCAGCCGACAACCGCTTCATGGCGGACGCCGTATTGCGGATCGGATTGGCAATGCCGGAAATTGCAAAGACGATCCCGGCGACGGCAACCAGCAAGGCGAGAGAGGCGATCGCGGCCGTCATGATGAAAGCGGAATTCGCGGACGCATCGCTTGCCGCTACGAAGCTTTCGGTCTGGCTGAGAATGAATGCCACCAGATCCGCTACCCCATTGTTCACCAGCTCGGCCTGCGGCTCCATCTTCTCCTTGAAAAGCCGGACGGCCTCAGATGTCTTGCCGCTATCTTCGAGCGCTGTCATCTGCTCCGCCAGTGCGCGGTATTTGTCGAGTTCGGGCTTTATCTGATTGATCAGCTGGCGCCCGCGCTCGGTGCGCACGTCCTTTTCGTATTCGCCAACAACCGTCTCGAGCCCCGATGAAGCGGCCGCGATCGCCTGCTTTCCGGTTTTGTCGTTTTCCACCGTGTCTTCGAGCAAATACCGGGCGTGGGCAAGTTTCAGATCAAGAAAGTTGGCTTTAATTTCACGCGCCGTCACCAGCCGATGCACCCAGAAGGTACCGACCTGTTCCGCATTTGCGCGAAGCGAAGAAATGGTGTCCAGCGAGACGTAGGACAGACCAAATATGAACATGCTAATAATGGACAGGTTTAGGATGAGGGCTTGCTTGATACTCGGGCGCTTCATGCGGGTCTCCTCTTGGGACGGTCGCTGCCGGTTAATGCGAAACCTCCCATCGGATTCGATAATTTAGTATTAACTAAACGAGGAGAGTCGCTTGGTTTTCAAAATCTCTGGTGGGCGCAATTACTTCCGCGATCAATTCGAAGTCGCCTCGACTCAAAGTTACTGGAAAATAAGCGGAATTACGACTTTGCCGGACGCCAAATCAGTGCGCGGCGGGGTGCCCCAGACTGTCACTGCGTTGCGATTCGTCAGACCGCCCAACATGAGAATGGTCGTTTGATGCCTTCGGCCGTCGACCGCGCGGGTGCAGCCTTCGATTGGATCCGGGGGCTTAATTCGCGTGGCTCCATTATGTGCGCTGCACAAATTTGGCGCTCCGCGCGTGCGCTCCGCATTCGCATTCGCACAAATCATGATCACATTCTACTTGTGCACAAAAAACAATCATCCTGAAATTTCTGATTTTGTTGTTTTGGTTCCTGCTGTTACTTGCCTTCCTTCGAATTGGCACGCTGGTTGCAAGTTCCCCAACGCCCGGTCAACGGCGACTGAGGCAGAGAGGCGCGGCATAGGCGCCGACTTCGACACCGACGTCGCAAGGTTTTTGCTGTCCGGGATCTCCCATCCCGAACGCAGATGCCGGCGGCGTTTTTTTGCGTCCGAATTCACCAAGCAGAGGGGAACCTGCAGATGAAAAAGATTTCGACGACTGGGATTTCGACAAGCGGCATCACCCGCCGCAGCATCCTCAAGACGACTGCGGCGGCCGCCCTGATCGGCGCCGTCAAGACTGCCTTTCCCTCCGGCGCCTTCGCCGCCGGGACGGGTCCTGAAGTAAAGGGCGTCAAGCTCGGCTTTATTGCCCTGACGGACTCTGCGCCGCTGATCGTCGCCAAGGAGAAAGGCCTTTTCGACAAGCACGGCCTTCCGGAAACGGATGTCGCCAAGCAGGCATCCTGGGGTGCGACCCGCGATAATCTGGTGCTCGGCGGTGCGGCCAACGGCATTGATGGGGCCCACATCCTTTCGCCGCTCCCCTACCTCATGCAGACCGGCAAGGTGACGCAGAACAACAAGCCGGTGCCAATGGCGATTCTCGCCCGGCTCAATCTCGACAGCCAGGGCATTTCCGTCGCCAAGGAATATGCCGAAACTGGCGTGCAGCTCGATGCTTCCAAGCTGAAGGCTGCCTTTGAGAAAAAGAAGGCGGAAGGCAAGGAGATCAAGGCCGCGATGACCTTCCCCGGCGGCACCCACGACCTCTGGATCCGTTACTGGCTCGCCGCCGGCGGCATTGATCCGAACAAGGATGTTTCCACAATCGTTGTGCCGCCGCCGCAGATGGTGGCCAACATGAAGGTCGGCAACATGGACGTCTTCTGTGTGGGCGAGCCGTGGAACGAGCAGCTCGTCAACCAGGGCATCGGCTTCACCGCGGCGACCACCGGCGAACTCTGGAAGGGCCATCCCGAAAAGGCGCTCGGCCTGCGCGCCGACTGGATCGAGAAGAACCCCAATGCTGCCAAGGCCCTGCTGATGGCCGTCATGGAGGCGCAGCAATGGTGCGAAAGCATGGAGAACAAGGCCGAGATGGCCGAGATCCTCGGCAAGCGCCAATGGTTCAACGTTCCGACCAAGGACGTGCTCGGCCGCCTCAAGGGCGACATCAACTACGGCAACGGCCGCGAGGCCAAGGCCACCGACCTCTATATGAAATTCTGGAAGGATGGCGCCTCCTATCCGTTCAAGAGCCACGACACCTGGTTCATGACGGAAAATATCCGCTGGGGAAATCTGCCTGGTACAACCGACATCAAGGCGCTGGTCAACCAGGTGAATCGCGAGGACATCTGGCGGGAAGCCGCCAAGGATTTGGGTGTCGCCGCAGCCGACATTCCCGCATCCTCGTCGCGCGGCAAGGAGACCTTCTTCGACGGCAAGGTCTTCGATCCTGAAAATCCCTCCGCCTATCTCGACAGCCTTTCGATTAAGGCCGTCTCCTGATCCCGCCTCCGGCGCGCGCGGCGCGCCGGCCTTCCATTCCCGTGAGGAGCGCGCTGATGTCCGCCCTGGCAAACAAAGAAACTCCCTCGATCGTCGCCTCCGCCAAGCCGGCGGCGAAAATTCTGTCATTCTCCGGCAAGCAAGGGTCGCGGTTCGATTTTCGCCGTGCGGCGCTGACCGCACTTCACAACATCGTTCCGCCGGCCGTCGTGCTGGCACTCGTCCTCATTCTCTGGCAGGTGCTCTGTTCATCGGCGGATGCCTCTCTGCCCTCGCCCCATCAGGTCTGGCAGGATAGCTACGACCTCATAGCCTACCCGTTCTTCAACTACGGCTCGCAAGATATCGGCCTCGGCTGGCGCGTACTGGTTTCGCTGCAACGCGTCGCCTATGGCTTCGGCCTTGCCGCAGTTACCGGTATCATCATCGGGGCGATCATCGGCCAATCGGTCTGGGCGATGCGCGGCCTCGATCCGATCTTCCAGGTGCTGCGCACGGTGCCGCCGCTCGCCTGGCTGCCGCTGTCGCTCGCCGCCTTCCAGGATTCCAACCCTTCGGCGATTTTCGTCATCTTCATTACCTCGATCTGGCCTGTCATCATCAACACCGCCGTCGGCGTCCGCAATATTCCGCAGGATTATCGCAACGTCGCCGAAGTGCTGCGGCTCAACCAGTTCGAATTCTTCTGGAAGATCATGCTGCCGTCCGCAGCTCCCTACATTTTCACCGGCCTCAGGATCGGCGTCGGCCTCTCCTGGCTCGCCATCGTCGCGGCCGAGATGCTGACCGGCGGCGTCGGTATCGGCTTCTTCATCTGGGACGCATGGAACTCCTCGCGCCTTCCGGACATCATCGTCGCGCTCGCCTATATCGGCATCGTCGGTTTTATCCTCGACAAGCTGGTGGCCGCGCTCGGCAAACTCGTCACCCGCGGCGCCATGGCCAACTGAGGACCATTCTGATGAACGCCTATCTCAAGCTCGATCATATCGACAAGCATTTCGATCGCGGCGGCGCGCGCGCCGAAGTCCTGAAGGATATCAACCTGACGATATCCGAGGGCGAATTCGTCTCGATCATCGGCCATTCCGGCTGCGGCAAGTCCACCCTGCTCAATCTCATCGCCGGCCTGACCCCGGTGTCTTCAGGCGCCGTGCTCCTGGAAAATCGCGAGGTCAACGAACCGGGTCCGGAACGCGCCGTCGTCTTTCAGAACCATTCGCTGCTGCCCTGGCTGACGGTCTATGAGAACGTAAATCTCGCCGTCTCCAAGGTTTTCAGCAGAACGAAGACCAAGGCCGAGCGGCATGACTGGGTCATGACCAATCTCGACCTCGTGCAGATGGCGCATGCCAAAGACAAGCGGCCCGCGGAAATATCGGGAGGCATGAAGCAGCGCGTCGGCATTGCCCGCGCGCTTGCCATGGAGCCGAAGATCCTGCTCCTCGATGAACCCTTCGGCGCGCTCGACGCGCTGACGCGCGCCCATCTTCAGGATGCGGTGATGGAAATTCACGCCCGGCTTGGTAATACGATGGTGATGATCACCCATGATGTCGATGAAGCGGTGCTGCTCTCCGACCGTATCGTGATGATGACCAACGGCCCGGCGGCCCGCATCGGCGAAGTGCTCGACGTGACCATGCCCCGCCCCCGCAATCGCATCGAACTCGCCTCCGAGCGGACATATCTCAAATGCCGCGAGGCCGTGCTCAAGTTCCTTTACGAGCGCCACCGCTTCATCGAAGCCGCGGAGTAGACCCCGCGGCGATTGCCAACCGGTCCGCGGTACGCATACTGGCCTGATGCAGCAATCAGACGATCAACCAGCCGCCATCGACGTCGCGCTCTGGCGATATCCGCAGAACGAAGGCGATGAGAAGCGCTGGATGCGGTCGCTTTCATCGAATGAGCGGGAGCGCGCCACAACCTACCGGTTCGAACGGGACCGGACCTCGTTCATTGCCGGCCGGTATCTGCTGCGGCAACGGCTGGGCGTGCATACGCAAACTCCGCCTGACAAGCTCGTGTTGGTGTCGGACGCATACGGCAAGCTGAAAGTCGCCGGTCATGATGGGCTGCAATTCAGCCTTTCCAATGCCGACGGGCTGGTGGCGGTCGCCATCGCTTCAGGATACGAGCGCATCGGCATCGACTGTGAACGCGCCGACGCCGAAATCGAAGCGGCGGCGTTGGGAAGCTACTGCAGTCCGGACGAACGGCGTTGGCTCGATCATATGCCTGCGGGCGAAGGGCCGCGGGCAGCCGTTGCACTTTGGACGCTCAAGGAGAGCCATCTCAAGGCACTCGGGGTGGGCCTGCGCGAAGATCCCCGCAGCGTCGCCTTTTCCTGGCAGGACGGCATCCCTGTCATGGTTCAGAGCGGTGAACCGGACCGGCAATGGCATTACCGCCTGATCGAGGGCAGCGGCCAGCACGTCGTCGCGCTGGCCGTCCGCTCCCAATCAGGCTCCCCCGGCATTCATGTCTTGACGTTTCAGGATGACAGCATGCCGTCCGAATAGCCGGCCCGGAGCTGATGCGGCATGCTCGAAGCTGCCTCCGTCGCCCAGACCAGCTGTGCATTGTCGGGTTCGGCATCGAAATGCTGCCGGCCGAGAAGCGCGTTGACGATGCTTGCACTGCGCCAGGCCATCAGGCTGAGCTGAGAGTCGGCGATGCCGTGCGAGTATCGGCCGGCATTCTGTGCGAACAGCCGGTTTGTCCTTGGGCCAGTCCACTGCATCGTGTAATCGTCGTTCAAGTTGGGATAGCCGTTTCTGTCGAGGCTGATCCTTTCGCTGAGCGATCCGAGCGCATCCGGCAAGCGGAACCTGTAGCCGGTTGCCAGCACCACCGCATCGGCATGCAGCACCTCGATCCCGCCGTCGAAGTGGTTGCGGACGATCAACCGATAGGCATTGCCGTTCCGCTCCATCTGGATCACATCGCGGTTCGGCGACAGAGATGCATTCAGCGTGCTCGGCTCGAGATAACGCAGCGCGTAGAGGCGGCGGTAGATCGAGTGGATCGTCGAGATCGACAAGCCGTCGCTGGTCAGGATCGAGTTCTTCAGCGCCGCCTGCTTCTGCTCGCCGGTGAGCTTCAGATAGGCCTGCACATATTCCGGCGAGAAGACCTGGTTCGAAAACGGCGTGTCGTTGATCGGCTCGAAATTGTGGCGCCGGCTGATCCAGGTCAGCTCCTTCATCGAACTGGCATCCCCAAGCAGCGCTTCGACCACCTCCCCACCGCTCTGACCGCCGCCGACCACGACGATGCGGGCGGCGCGAAGATCATTGAGACGCGCCTTGGCCTCGCTGTTGTGGAAGCAATCGGGCCCAAGGAAGGGTTTCGCCCAATCGGGCACGAAGGGCGAAGATCCCGTACCGATCACCAGGTTCTTCGCTTCTTCCTGGCCGTTGTCGAAGCGCAGGACGAAACGGTCGTCGCGGTGCTCGACGTCGCGAATGTCAGTTCCGTAACGCAAGCCGTCAACGCCGTTCGCGACCCAGGCGAGATAGCGCGCAAATTCCTGCCGGGGAACGGCCTCGTAATTGGCGTTCAGGAAGGCATAGAGCCTCTTATGCGCCACCAGATAGGAGACGAAGGACCAGCGGCTCGTCGGCAGGACCGGGGTGACGAGGTCCTTCAGGAAGGACGACTGCAGCTCGACGCCGGGCATCATCATGCCGGGATGCCAATCGAACGAGGCTCGCCGCTCGAAGAAGCGGCTGCGCACTTCGGGCACGGATTCCAGCAGGCAGGCAAGGCTCAGATTGGAGGGACCGATGCCGATGCCGGCAAGATCGAGCGGCTCGCTGAGGGCATCCCTGCGGGTAAAAGCGACGGTCATGCGTTATCCTTCTCTGTTTCCTTGAGACGCAGGGCAAGCCTTGAATGGAAAGCGGGAGACCCGATCATGTGCAGATGGTTGGTGCCGGTGATGATTTCGGCCGCCCGCGCCCGCGGCGACAGACGGCGCCAATCGATCAGGTTGAGGCCGCGGTTGAGGCTGTCGTCGGCCGCCCAGGGATAGATCGGCACGTCATGGGGAACGAGCCGATGCTTGCGAAAGATCAGGGCGTTGTCGATCAGCACCCAGAACGTATGTTCGCGGCTGCTGATGTCAGGCCCGTCGGTCGGAAGTGGATCCTTCTCGTCGCCGACGAAGCGCAGGAACTGCTCGTAAGTATCGGCGTCCATCGTCGAAAGCAGCCGGTCCCATTCCGGGCGCATCGCCGTTTTCCGCAGCCATGCCTAGACGTCCCGATGCAGCGCATCGCGTTCGCCGGGGCGGAAGCGCGGCTTGGCGCCGATCGCGAATTCCGAGCCGAGATCGCACACGTCGACCATCGCCATCATCCTGACGTCGACCTCGTTGCCGAGAGTGCGGGCGGCCTCGTAGGCGAGAAGCCCACCCCAGGACCAGCCGAGGAAGTAGCAGGGCGCGCCTTTGCTATACGTCCTGATATAATCGACATAGCTTTCGATGATCTCTTCGATCGGCGCGCCGACTTCCTTCTTTTCGGACAGCGAATGGCAAATGAAGCCTGTCGCCGGCTGTTCGGCGCCGAGATAATCGACGAGCTTCACATATTCGCGAGTGCTGACCAGAAGCCCCGGGAAGCAATAGAGCCGCGGCTTGGCGCCGGAGGCGCGCAGCACGATCACCTCGGAGAGATCCCGCTCTTCCCCCTGCTCCATCACGCCGGCGAAGGCGCGGATGGTCGGGTTGTTGAAGATATCGGCAACGGTCAGCGGAACGTTCGGCCGGCGCTGCCGCAGCAGCGACAGGATGCGGATCGCGCCCAGCGAATTGCCGCCGATCGCGAAGAAATTGTCCTCGACGCTGATCGCTTCCAGCTTGAGAATCTGGCGCCAGACATCCAGCACCTCCTCCTCCAGCGCGGTCGCCGGCTCGACGATGGCGCGTCTGACCGGTTGGGGTGCGGGCAGCGCGAAGCGATCGAGCTTGCTGTTCGGATTGGTCGGCATCTTCTCGAGTTCGACCACGGCAGCCGGCACCATATAGGACGGCAGGCTGCGTTCGAGTCCGGCGCGGACTGTCTCGACGTCCAGCCTCTCGTCCTTCTTCGGAACGACATACGCAACCAGCGCCTTTTCGCCGCCGGCATCGTCATCGCGCAGCACGACCAGGGCCTCGCCGACGCCGGGCTGCTGGAGCAAAGCTGCCTCGATCTCACCCAGTTCGATGCGGTATCCCCGCAGCTTGACCTGATGGTCGACGCGGCCGACGAATTCGACCGTCCCGTCCTCACGCCAACGCGCCAGATCGCCGGAGCGATAAAGCCGGCCGCCCTCCTTGGAGAACGGGTCGGGGACGAAGCGGTCCGCCGTGGTGTCAGGTTTGCCGAGATAACCGCGCGCGATGCCCTCGCCGCCGATATAGAGTTCGCCGGTCACGCCGATCGGGCACAGGCTGAGGTCGGGATCGAGCACATAGACACGCCGCAGCCCGACAGCGCGGCCGAGCGGCGCATAGACGCCCTGGAACTTCGTGCCGGCCCTGACCTTCCAGACCATCGGCGTCATGATCGTTTCAGTCGGTCCGTAGCCGTTGATCAGCCACTCCGATTTCAGCGCCCGCGACAGAAGATCGAAGGTCGATTGCGCCAGCCCCTCGCCGCCGAAGGAATAGAGCCGCATCGGCGGCGCGCCGTCGGTGATGTCGGCCCATTCCGCCAGCTGCTGTAGATAGGTTGTGGGGATGCTCGCATTGTTGGCGCCATGCTTGCGCATCGCCGTCAGCGTCTCCTCCGGCGTCCACAGCGGCTGGTCCGGAAGGATGATGCTGCCGCCTTCCATCAGCGGGTTCATCCACCGCTCATGGCCGCCGTCCGAACTGAAGGGCAGGAAGGGCAGCTCGCGCGATTCCGAGCTCATGCCATAGACGCGCGAGGTATTCTGCAGATGGTGCGTCAGCGGCCCGTGCTCGACGGCAACCCCTTTCGGCAATCCCGTCGAGCCTGAGGTGTACATGACATAGGCGAGCTGGTCCTTGTGCGTGGGAACATAGAGCGGCGTATCCGGCTCGCCGTCGAGATCGAGCTTGTCGAGTTCGAGGACGGTCGCATCGAGCTCCTCCGGCAGGCGATGGCGCAGCCAGCTATGGGTAAGCACGATCTTGACGCCGCCATCGCGCAGGATGTGGTGGTTGCGCACCGGCGGATGGTCTGGCTCGACGGGAATATAGGCGCCGCCGGCCTTCAGCGTCGCGAGGATGCCGACGATCGCTTCCGGCGAGCGCTTGATGAAGATGGCGACCGTCACTTCGGCGCGAACGCCGAGCTGCCGCAGCCGATGCCCGAGGCGGTTGGTGCTCGCCTCCAGCCAGCCATGGCTCCACTCCTCGTCGCCATAGACGATCGCGGTCTTCTCAGGCGTGCGGCGCGAATGGGCCGAGATCAGCTCGTGCACCGGCCTGTCGTCGTTGACGACGTCATCCTCATAGGGCGCCGACAGCCAGTTGAGCTCGTCGCTGCCCATGAGTTCTAAATCCTTGATCCTGAGATCGGGCTTGGCGACGATCTGCTCCAGCACCAGGCAAAAATGCCGGGCGACGCGGGGAATCAGGGCGCCGTCATAGAGATCCCCGGCATAGTCGATCAGCCCGTATGCGGCGCCATCGGGACGCGCCTCGATCACCAGGGAAAGCTCGCTGTCGGCACGTGCGCCGGAGGGTTCCAGGTTCGTCGCCTGCCTTGCGACGGGATAAGGCTCGCGGAATTCGAACAAGGCCTTGACCACGGCCTCCTGGGCGGCGGCCTCATCGACGACGAGATCCTGCGTGATGCGCTCCAGCGGCACGAGGCGGGCAAGCCCCTCCTCCGTCACCGACGAGATCGCCGCGACGACGTCGTCGAGCGAGTGCCTGGAGGTCAGCGAAAGCACGAGGGGCAGAACCTGCTCGGCGCGGCCGCGGCTGGCGAGATGTCCGTTGCGGGGCCGCGCGACGAGGAGGCCGGTCAGCAAGGCGTAGTTGCCGCTGTAGCGCGCCAGCAGAGCGCAGAAAGCGGCATGAAGCACGCGCTCGACCGGAACGCCCTTAGCCCCAGCATGCCGCTCGAGTTTATCCCAGAGGTCGGGCTCGATCGAAAACCGATGTTCGGCGCGTGCCACACCGGCCAACCCGCCGCTGTTGAAGCGGGTCGGGAAGGTCGAGGCCGCATAGTCGAGGCCGATCGCATCGCGCCAATAGGCAAGCACTTGCCGCGCCTCATCCGTCTCCAGCCAATCGGCCTCCCGCGCCCCGGCGGCGATTTCCACCGGATGCATGTCGCCGGCGGGTTCGCCATCGAGAATGCGGGCGAGCGAGCCGGCAAGAACGGATTTTTCGCGGTCGTCGCAGATGATCGGATGCAGCACGATCGTCAGCAGCGACTGCCCCTCGGCAAGCCGGATGACCTGGATACGCGCACCGGGACCTTCCAAGAGATCGAAGCGCTTGTCGCGGAAAGCCTTCCGTGCGGCCGCTGCATCGGGTTCGGAAACGGCCGCGTCATCCTTGCCGAGGATTTCGATCGGCACCGCGTTCGATGCGGCGCGGTATTGCTCGATGCGGCCGCCCGCCAGCCGGCGGAAACGCGAGGCAAGTGACGGATTCTGCGCCACGAGCGCCCGGCAGGCCCCGGCAATCGTCTCGACGTCGATTGCTGCGCTCAGTCGCAGCCCGATGACCTGGTCGGGAAAGACGGTGTAATTGCCGATCTGCTCCAGCGACCAGATGCGCTTCTGCGCAATGGTCAGCGGAAAACTCTCGAAGACGGCATCCACTGCGTCGGTCGGGCGGGCAACGGCGAAATTGGTGATCTGCTTGTTCATCTTGCCATCCAGACGGTTTCAGAGACGTGCGTCAGCGGCCATTGCCGAGCGCAGGGAGAGCGGGCGGGGATCGGTCCAGATTTCGCGGATATGGGCCAGGCATTCCTGGCGCGAACCGGCAAAGCCCGCGGCCTCCCAGCTCACCGGAATCCGCTTGTCCTGCGGCCAGACCGAGTAGTGGCGCTCGGTGTCGTAGACGACGATCCAGAGATCGTCGCGGGGCTCAAGATTGTCCATTCGAAGCTCCTGCCGAGATTGACGTCATGCGCAAATGACGGATCGGGCAGGTTGCAGTTTAGAAAATTGATGAGAATTTTTTTCTTCGCTTAACCCTAAATCGGGCCAGAGATGGATCGTCATTTTACCAAATCGGCACAGGAGCGGGCTTCATGCTCGCAGCGTCAAAAGCCCTGCCGATCAAGGAGAACATCATGGATTTCGACGCCGCCAAACAAAGGCGGGCTCTGCAGTCGCGGAGCTACATCAGGCTTGCCCCTAATCTCGTCCACCTGAAAGCCGCGCACGGACACCACGAAGCCGCCTTCGAGGTGGGGGCCGGCGTCGCAACGATCACCTTCTACCACGGCGAGTCGCCGCAATCGGCGGAGCTTCTGATGGCCGCCGCCGAAGCGGTGACGGCGGAGGATCGCTCGATCAAGTCGGTCGCCTTCGAAGGCCATCAGGCAAGCCTTCCCGGGCATATTTCGAGCATGGGAAAGCTCGATTCCGCGATCCTCTGGCAATGGCCGTCGCTATGGCTGCCGCAGCTCTCCTATCCGCTGCCGCCCGTACGCGAGATGACCGCGGGCCGCTATCATCCGCGCCGGCCGGCAAAGCCGAAGGGCACCGTCTACCAGCGGTTCATTCCCTGGCTGGAGCGGGACATCAGCTTCCGGGTGGCCGATCCCGAGACCGATCTTGCCGCCTTCCACCGCTGGATGAACGACGAACAGGTCAACACGATCTGGGAGGATGCGGGCTCGCTCGACAAACACCGGGAGACCCTGGAGGAACGGCTCGCCGATCCGCATGTGCTGCCGCTGATCGGCAGTTTCGCCGATATCCCCTTCGGCTATTTCGAGGTCTACTGGGCCAAGGAGAACCGGCTCGGTCCCTTTTACGATGCCGACGATTACGATCGCGGATGGCATGTGGCGATCGGCGAGCCGGATTACCGCGGCAGGAAATGGATCAGCGCCTGGCTTCCCTCGCTGATGCATTTCATCTTCCTCGACGATCCCCGCACGCAGCGCATCGTCGGCGAGCCGCGCGCCAGCCACGAGCAGCAGATCCGCAATCTCGACCGCTCGGGCTTCGCCAAGGTCAAGCATTTCGATTTTCCGCATAAGCGGGCGCTGCTCGTCATGCTGACCCGCGAGCGCTTCTTCGGCGATCATCTCTGGGTGCCTGCATCATGAACGACATGAGCGGGATGAGCGGCAGCCTGCGGAAACGGCGGCTTGCGCCGGAAGATCTTGCCAGCCCGCAGCTGTTCAGGCTGCTGCTGCGGCTCGGGCTGCCCGCCATGTTCGGCCTGTCGATCAACGCCGCGCATCACACGATCAACATGGTCTTCGTCGGCATGATCGGCGAAGACCAGATCGCCGCGATCATGATCGTGCTGCCGATCCTCATGCTCGTCGCGGCCTTCGGCGAAGGCATCGGCGTCGGTGTGGCGACGGAGGTCGGACGCGCGCTCGGCGCCGGCAACCGGTCGAGAGCCAGCACCCTTGCCTCGGTCAGCCTTGCCGCCGGCATCGCCTTCGGCGCGGCAAGCGCGGTGGCGATCGTCGCCTTTCCCTCGGTCCTGCTGTTCGGCGCCACATCCGCGATCGAGCCGCTCGCGCAGCATTATCTCCTCATCATCGCGATCTCGATACCGCTGACGATGGCGCAGATCATTCTCGATTTCCTGGCGATCGCCGAGGGCAATGCCCGCTTCAGCATGTGGACGCTGGTCGCCTGCTTCGCGCTGAACATCATCCTCGACCCGGTCATGATCTTCGGTTTCGGCCTTGGCCTGCAGGGAGTGGCGATGGCAACCATCCTCTCGCAGCTCGTGGCACTCTCAATCTACGGCGCCTATCACGCGAGACGACTCGGAACGGTCCGGCTGACGCTCGGCTGGCGGTTCGCCAATATCAGGCATCTCAAGCCGGTCCTTGCGGTCGGCGCGCCGACGACGCTGACAAGCCTCGCAACAGCGGGTGCGATTGCCGCGATGCTGTCGGTCGCCGGCACCTATCACGGTGAAGATGGCATCGCCGGCGTCGGCATCGCCTTGCGGCTGCTTGCGGTCGGTGCATTGCCGGTCATCGGTATTTCGCTCGGGGCGCAGTCCATCCTGAGCTTTGCCTGGGGCCGCGGGGATATATCGCGGGTTCTGGCGGCAGCCCGCATGCTTTCCGTGGTTACGAGCGTCGTCGGTGGCGTCTGCGGGCTGGCAGCGATCATCTTTTCCGTGCGCGTTGCCGCGTCTTCACCGACGAAGTTTCGGTGCTTACGGTCGCCGGCCAGGCAATCATCGCGACCCATCTTCCCTTCCTGCTGTTCGGCCTGCGGCAGACGGTGCTGATCCTCTTGCAGGCTCAGGGCAGGCCGAAAGCCGCGCTCGCCGTCGGCCTGGCACAGAACGGGTACCTTCTCCTTCCGCTGCTCGCGATCCTGCCGCCCTTCTTCGGCTTCTCCGGCCTGCTCGCCGCCATGTTCCTGGCCTCGGCGCTGACCGGCCTGCTGTCATGCTTCTGCCTGGCGAGATCGCTCAGCGCGCTCCGGCAGCGCTCGGCCGAAGATCTGGCCTCCCTCCGTCCCTATCCCAGCTTTTGTCCATAAGAAGATTATCATGAACCAGTCGTTCAGCCCCAGCGACCTCGGCGCCCATGCGGCCGCCGACGATCTCTTCACGCCCGTCGATCCGGCAGCATTCAACGCCGTCTCGCCGCCGATCTTCCAGACCTCGCTCTTCACCTATGACAGCTACGAAGCGATGGAGGATGTCTTCGCCGGCCGGGCGCGCAACTTCATCTATTCGCGCGGCGACAATCCGACTGTCCGTGAATTCGAGCTCTTGGTCGCCCGACTCGAAGGCGCGGAGGATGGGCGCGCCTTTTCGAGCGGCACGGCCGCCATCACCTCGACCATTCTCAGCCTCGTGGAAGCGGGCGACCGGGTCGTTGCGGTCCGCCACCTCTATAATGACGTCTACCGCCTTCTGGTGAAGCTGCTCGGCAGGCTCGGCGTCACCGTCGATTTCGTCGATCCCTCCGATCATGACGAGGTGCGCAAGACGCTGCCGGGCGCCAAGCTGCTCTATCTCGAAAACCCGTCTTCCTTCATCTTCGAGCTTCAGGACATCGTGGCCCTGTCGGCCATGGCGAAAGAGGCTGGTGTGACGACGATCATCGACAATAGCTGGGCAACGCCGCTCTTTCAGAAGCCGATCGAGCATGGCGTCGATATCGTCATTCACGCCGCCTCGAAATATCTCGGCGGCCATAGCGATACGGTCGCCGGCGTCGTCGTCGGCTCGAAGGAGGCGATCGCCAAGATCAACTCGACCTCCTATCCCTATGTCGGCGCCAAGCTCTCGCCCTTCGAGGCATGGCTGCTGCTGCGCGGCATGCGCACGCTGCGTGTGCGCCTCAAGGAGCACGAACGCAGCGGGCTTCTGCTTGCCGATCGGCTGAAGCAGCATCCCGACATCGCGCGCGTCCGCCATCCGGCCTTTCAGGATCATCCCGGGCGGGCGACGCTGTCAGGTTATGCCGGCCTCTTCGCCTTCGACCTGACGCCCGATATCGATGTCGCGCGCTTCGTCAACGCGCTTCGCGAGACCCGCCTTGGCGTCAGCTGGGGAGGGCCGGAAACGCTGGTCGTTCCGGCCAAGGTCGCGCTGCAGATCCCTGACCGGATGACCACCTTCATCCGGTTCGGCGTGAGCGAGCAGACGATCCGTTTTGCTGTTGGGCTGGAAGAACCGGAGTTACTGTGGAGCGATTTGCAGCAGGCGCTGCACGCCGCGAAGCGGTAATATCCCGCAGGCGCTCGTGATCGGGGCGGCCGGGCTCGGCGATTGCCAGGTGGCAATGCTGCTCCGCCGCCTTGATCATGAAGTTGACGAGGGTTCTGGAGACGCCGAGTTCGGCGGCGATATCCTTCTGCGGCACGCCGTTCAGGCGATGGCGGATGAAGGCGTCGTTGGTGCGCTTCGGTAGTGCCTCGAGCGAGGCAAGCACATCGCGCAGGGTCTCTGCGGCGACCAGTTGATCGAGAACGGTGGGGATGGGCGCCGTCATCTCTTGAACCTGGTCAATCGACCTATAGTTGTTCACCTGCTGGCGTCGTCGGCGGCTCTCGTCGAGGGCGAGATTATATACCATCCGGAAGGCGTAACCGATCGGGCAACGGATCTCGTCGGTTTTGACCCCGTAAGCTTTTATCACTCCGTCCTGAAATATATCCTCAGAATATGACCTTGTTTTGACAACGCTTTCAATCGTTTTAAGGAGCTTATCCTTGTTTTCGATCATGGCGTTGACCACGGCATTTCCATTCACATCACGATGCGATGCGCGCATTGTCCCGTACCCTTTTTACAAATGGAAAATCAGGCTCTGTCGTTGCTGGTGAGTGCGGTCTTGGCGTTCCTTTCTCGAAGGAAGCTACACGATCTGATTGCAGTGTCTATTTTAAGATGATAACAGGAGTCAAGTTTAAATCGACCGAACGAAGGCGAGAAAAAATGGGACGAACAGTTGAGATCCTGACGGGCAAGGCAGAGCTCTGCCGATCGATCATGGGGGCGCTGCCCGACTGGTTTTCAGAGCCGGACGTGATCGAGGCAAGCGCCCTTGCGGTCGAGGACCTGCCGGTGTTTGGATATATCGAAGCGGATGTCGTCACCGCCTTGATCGCCTTGAAGCCGCACCTGCCCGGCGCCGTCGAGATTGCGCTGATCGCGACGCGGCCCGAATATCATGGCCGCGGCGCCGGGCGCCATCTCGTCGATGCGGCCGAGCGCTTCGCCCATGACTCCGGCGCCCGGCTGCTGACGGTCAAAACGCTGGCGCCGCGCGGCCGCCACGAGCCGCAATTCGAGGCGACGCGGCGCTTCTATGACCGGACCGGCTTCGTGAGGGCCGAGGTCTTTCCAAAACTCTGGCATGAGGACCATCCGTGCCTGTTGATGGTCAAACCGCTCACGGAGACGCAGCCGGGCAGGACCGCGCTTTGAGACGACGTGACTTTCTTCTTGGCGCGCTGGCGATGACCGGCGCGCCCACCATCGCGCGCGCCGGCGATGCCAACATCGTTTCACTCGACTACGGACTGGCGTCGACGATGCTGGCGCTCGGCAGCGTGCCGCGCGCAATCGCCTCGCTCAGGAACTGGCCGGAATGGGTGGTCGAGCCGGCGATGCCCTCAGGCGTCGTCGATGTGGGCACCACCGCCGAGATCAATCTCGAAGTCCTCACCAGCCTCAGGCCGTCGCTCATCCTCAGCACGCCTTTTCTTGCAGCCATGGATGAGAAACTGTCTCAGATCGCGCCGGTCGAAACCTTCACCGTCTACGCCGAGAATGGCGAGGCGCTCGACCGCTCTTACGCCGAAACACTGCGGCTCGGCGCCATGGTCGAGCGGCAGAGGGAAGCGGAGGCATTTCTGTCCCGCGCCGATGCCACCTTCGCCCGGCTGCGCGACCGGATGAAAAACCTGTCCGCGCGCCCGGTCGCCGTCATCAACTTCATCGACCAGAGGCATGCGCGCATCTATGGCGGCCCCGGACTTTACGGCGGCGCCATGCGCCGGATCGGCCTCGAGAACGCCTGGAAAGGCGAGGCGAGCTACTGGGGATTTCAGACGATCGGCCTTGAACAGCTCGCCGAACTCGATGAAGAGGCGCATCTCGTCGTCGTTTCGCCGCTGCTTCCGCCCGATGTCCTGACCCGGCTTTCCGAAAGCCCGCTCTGGACCAGCCTTCCCTTCGTCCGGCAGCAGCGGATCTCGGTCGTTCCAGGCGTGCTGATGTTTGGAATGGTCCAGGAGGCACTGCGCTTTTCGACTTTGATGGTCGATGTTCTGGAGGCTGCCGCCTGATGAAAGCGCAAATTTCCTGCTTTGGCGCGCCCGCCCTCGCGGCGCTGCTGCTGTTTTCGGGCCTCGGCCTGGCTCTCCTCGACCTGCTCCCGGCGCTGCCGCATCTGGAGGCATCAGGCGGATACGACGCGCAGCACCTTCTCCTTCTCTATTCGACGCTTCCGCGCATCGCGACGGCCGTGATCACCGGGGCCGCCCTCGCGCTGTCGGGCACGATCCTGCAGCAGGTGCTGCGCAATCCGCTCGCTTCGCCGACGACGCTCGGCGTCTCGGCCGGCGCCAATCTGGCGCTGGTATCCGTCATGCTCGCCTTTCCGTCGCTGACAGGATGGGGCCGCGATGCGGTCGCGCTTGCCGGAAGTGCTGTTGCCGCATTCGCCATCTTCTCGATCAGCGCCCGGCACGGATTTTCGCCCTTTTCCCTCATCCTGTCGGGCATGATCATCGGCCTCTGGTGCGGCGCGGCGGCGGCCATTCTCATCCTGATGAACGATCAATATCTCTCCGGGATATTCATCTGGGGCGCCGGATCGCTCTCGCAGCAGAGCTGGGCGATTCCGATATCGCTGCTGCCGAAGGTCGTCCCCCTCGCCGGCCTTGCCTTTCTCGCCGCGAGGCCGCTGGCGCTGAGCCAGCTCGGCGATGCCGGCGCGACGAGCCTCGGCCTACCGATCAAATGGTCGCGCGGCGTCATCCTCGCGATCGCAATTGCGCTCAGCGCCCTCGTCACCAGCGCCGTCGGCGTCATCGGCTTCATCGGGCTGGTCGCCCCGCAGATCGTCCGACTGGCCGGCGCACGCCGCGTCGTCAGCCAATTGATCTGGTCGCCCATTGCCGGCGCCGGCCTTCTTCTCCTGACGGACGAGGCGAACAAGCTCCTTGCTCCCGGCGACTTCGTGCCGACGGGGGCAGTAACCGCGCTGCTCGGCGGACCGATCCTGATCGCTCTGCTGCCGCGCCTGGCGACAACAACGCGCGCGCTGCCCGAGTTGGCCTCCCCACGGCATGTGGCCAGCAACGGAGCGGCAAGCTTTGCTCTGCTGTTTGCCCTGGTCGTCACATTTGCGATTGCCGCAATCTTCTTCGGCCGCGCGCCTGATGGAGCCTGGACATGGCTGCCCGCAGCCTCATGGGATGACATCCTTCCTCTTCGGCTACCGCGAGTCGCCGCCGCCTTCGGCGCGGGAGCCGTGCTTGGCGTCACCGGCCTCATTCTGCAGCGGCTGACCGGAAACGAAATGGCAAGCCCCGAGGTGCTTGGCGTATCAGCGGGAGCAACACTCGGCGTTGCCGCCTCGATGTTCGTCTTTGCTGCACCGGGACTGACTATTCAGCTTTCCTTTGCCGGCGGCGGGGCTCTCCTCGTGCTGACCTTGATCTTCCTCCTCGGCGCGCGGTCGGGCTTCGGCCCGATCCGTGTGCTGCTCGCCGGGATTGCCTTAGGCGCCATCCTCGACGCCGGGATCGGCGTTCTTGCCGCCAGCGGCGACCCGCGCGGATTGGCGCTCATCCGCTGGATGTCGGGCTCGACCTATTTCGTCGACAACACCGTTGCCGCAAGCGCCCTGCTGGTCGCGCTCGCCTGCCTGGCCGCAGCCTTCCTCGCCAGTAGATGGCTTGCCCTTCTGCAACTCGGATCGGAGACGGCGAGCGAACTCGGGCTCAGGATCGCTCCCGCACGCGGCACGTTGTATGCGCTTTGCGCGCTCATGACGGCCGCATCCACGCTGGTCGTCGGCCCCTTGAGCTTCATCGGATTGATGGCTCCTCACTTTTCCCAAGGGCTCGGTCTTCGCCGGCCCTCCGGCCAGCTTCTCGCGGCCGCCCTGATCGGGGCGATCCTGCTCGTCATCGCCGACTGGACCGGGCGCATGATCGCCTTCCCCTATCAGCTCCCGGCAGGATTGATCTCGGCTCTCGTGGGAGCCCCGATGTTGCTCATCATTCTCAGACGAAGGTCGTGATCGCGCCCGTCTCCGAGACGGCCGGCATCTGCGTCAATGCCGCCCGTCCGGCAGCGGACAGGCTTCGCCGCAGCCGCCGACGCCCGGCAGATTGTAGCGCAGGCAGCAGACCTTGCGGCGGGCGAATTCCAGCCCGCATTGCTGGCGCGCCATGCGGATCATGCCGAACATCGGGTTGCGCCCGCCGCCCGGCCACTCAGCATCGTTCAGCAGCGCCAGGCCGCCCTCGACGAGTCCGGGCTCGTGCCGGTGAGCGATCTCTTTGAGGATCCAGGAGAGATAGGCCGCAGCGTTGTTCCAGAGAAGCTTCGGCGCGACGCCGGCATTGGCAGCGATCGCCGCGATGACCGGTTCGGCGTGACCGAGCATCAGCCGGTGAAGCTCGGCTGTCGGATCGGCCGCAGCCTCCGGCCGATCGGACATCACGAATGCTTCCGGCTCGGCTGTCTCACCGTTGCAAACGAGCGACAGCCGGTCGATGTCCAGCGGCAGCGTGATGCGGTTCACGAACATGTGGACGCTCGGAGCGATCGTCAGCATGCTGAAATAATAGAGCGTCCACATGGAGACGATCGCGCGGCGGTCGCTGCCCGGAAATTTTTCGCCATAGCGGGCGATGATGCCGTCAAAGACGTCCCGGTCGCCAAGGTCGCTGCAGGGAACGACAATCCCGGCCGGCGGCGGAGAGGCAAGCAGCTTGCCGCGGCAATAGGCGAACGGGCCATCGCCCACCAGGCCGTCGAGGTCGACAGCCTGGTGCGCGACAGGATGATCGGCGATCGAAGGGCGCGATGCCGCCCCGTTCATCTCTGCCGCCATGGTGCTACCACCGATACTTCAGGGTGCCGGTCATGTTGCGACCCTGGCCGAGGTAGCAGAAGCCCTCTTCGCAGACTGTTTCGCGCTGATCACCGATGTTGCGGATGTTGAAGGCTGCCGTAAGTCCTTCATATTTCTTGTCGACGGCCCCAAAATCATAGGCGAGGGCGGCATCGACATAGAAAGTTGCGGAATTCTTCGAGGTGTTGGCGACATCCGTCCAGGTCTCCCCAATGTAGCGTACGCCGGCGCCCATCGACAGACCGTTGAAGGGGTTGCTTTCCTGGAAGGTATAATTCGCCCACAGGCTCGCAACATGGGTCGGGGTAATGGCGGGCGTATTTCCGACGTTGTTGCCCCCGGTTATTTCCGAGTCGTTGTAGGTGTAGGCGGCAATAATATCGAGGCCATCGGCGATTGCCGCGCGGGCTTCAAGCTCGATACCTTTTCCTGTCACCTCGCCCTGGGAGTCGTAGGCGAAGGTCAGCGGGTCGGCGAGCCTCGGCTTGTTTTGCTCAACGATGTGATAGGCGACAGCCGAGAGCAGGATGTCGGAGCCGGGCGGCTGGTATTTCACCCCGAGTTCGAATTGCTCGCCCTTCGTCGGCGGAAGAATCGTGTTGGTTGCCGACCGGTTGGTGACCGGATCGAAGGAGGTAGCGTAGGAAGCAAAGGGCGCGATGCCGTTGTCGAAGAGGTAAAGCGCGCCAGCCTGCACGGAGAAGGCATTTTTGTCGACGTCCTCCGCGCTGACCGTGGGCAAGGTCGAATCTCGCGTCTGGTTCACCCAGGTCTGCCGGCCGCCGAGGTTGAAGCGCCAGTTTCCGGCCTCGATCTGGTCCATGACGTAAATGCCGACCTGCCGCATATCGGCCTCGGACGCCAATATATTATAATCCGGCGTAGCGCCCGAGACTCCATAGGTCGGATTGGCGATATCGAAGTCGAATGCCGGATCTGCGGCTCCGGCGCCGTAGCCAAAGCTCGACTGGAGATTGGTGTAGTCGAGCCCGAACAGCATCGTATGCGCAAGCGGGCCTGTATCGAACTTCGCCTCGAGCTGGTTATCGACCTGGAAAACGTTCATTTCGTCCCGGATCGCGTTGGTGCCACGATGCGCGACGGTCCCGGTCCAGCCGGTAACGCCGAGGTAGCGAGCCTCCAGATCGAGATGCGAGTAACGCAGGTTCTGCCGGAAGGTCAGGCCGTTGTCGAATTCATGCTCGAATTGATAGCCAACCTGCTGCTGCTTGATCTTCTGGTGGTCGTAGTCGGGATCGCTCGCCCTGAGATCGAGAATCCGGCCGTCTACGGTCGTGATCGCGCCGACATTGGAGTCGGTCTCGTCCGCCTGCGCCAGGCCGTAGACCGTGAAGGACGTGCCCTCGTCGGGTTTCCAGGTAAAGGACGGCGCGAACAAATAGCGGTCGTCGGCGATGTCGAAATTGGTGTCGCCGCGGCGGGCGACACCAACGATGCGATAGAGAAAATCGTCGTTGCCCTCGCTGATCGGCCCACCGAAATCGAACATTCCCTGCACCCGGTCCTCGGTGCCGTAGGTAATGCCGACTTCGCGGATCGGCTCCTCGGTCGGAAGCTTCGATATCTTGTTGACGAGGCCGCCCGGCGAACCGGAACCGTAAAGAACCGATACCGGTCCCTTGATCACCTCGACGCGCTGCAGCTGATAGGGATCGGTGCGGAACATGCCATAATTGATGTAGGGCTGGCGCAACCCGTCGCGATAGTCACCGACCGTCGTAGCGTTGTAGCCGCGAATGTAGATCTGGTCGAAACGCGGGTCGAAGCCGCTCGTTCCCGTCGTCACGCCGGCGGTGTAGCGCACTGCCTCGATGACCGTCTGCGCGCCGCGCTGCTCGATTTCCTTCTCGGTGGTGACCGACACGGAACGCGGCGTCTCGACGAGCGGCGTGCTGATCTTGGTCGCGCCGGCGCTGTTTTTGGCGGCGACCGACGTCCGGTCCGTCTTGCTATCAGAGGCTGCACCTTGGATGACGATCGGTTCCAGCGTCGTCGCCGTGTCGCCGGTGTTGGCGCTCTGGGCGGAAGCCGGCGATGCCGCGAAACATTCAAAAAAACACGCGCCATTGCTTGGTCCCTACGTCATAGATGCGCGCGGAACCTATGGAGCGAAGGAAGCCTTGTCAACATAAGATGATTATTTTGGTCATCTTTTCATCGATGATTTTTGTATGCTTGGCGTTCCCGAACAGGTTGCATGCAGCGTCGAGATGTACATGCACATTTCCAAGCGCAGATGGCTAATGGTCCAGCTGCAGCATGTCAGCCGCCTGCACGCTGATAACGCCGGATCGTGAAGCGCCAGAAGGCGGCGGCAATCAAGGCGGCGAAGGGCCCCACGGCGACGGCCGCGGGCGCGGCGGCATCGCCGAGATAAGGAATCGGCTTTCCGATCAGGGCGGCGACCGGCACATAGGCCATATAGGCAAAGGGCAAGCCGGAAAGCAGCAGAAACTGGAGTGGCGCTGCAAAGATCGTTATGGGATAGCGGGATAATTCCCAGAAATCGAAATATATGCCGAAAATATAGCGCGCGCGCCGCAACACCAGCGCACTTGCGCCGATCGACGTGATGACCGCGCCGGTCAGAAGCGCCGCACTGAAAAGGCTGGCAACCAGCTGCAATAGGGTCAGCATGCTCCAGTCGATCGCCACCTTGGGCAAAGCCCAGGCCATCAGGCCCACGCCGAGAATGACATGGCTGCCATACTCGATGTTGAACCCGGAAAACGACAGGAAAGCCCATGTATTCACCGGCCTGGTCAGCAGCGTGTCAAACTCGCCATCCCTGACGATTTCTTCCATTCGGCGCAGCTGCACGAAGGTGAAGCACGCGCCAAGGGCGTAACCCAGAGTGTGGAAACCCAGCAGCAGCGCCACATCTTGCCAACGCCAGCCGCCCATGCCGCCGAATCGGGTGAGGATGATCCAAAGGGAGGCGAAGGCGCCGGCATAGCCGAAGCCCTGCGAGACCCAGGCCAGGACCAGTGCCGCCCGATATTGCAGCCGGGTCCGCATTCGCAGCCGCATGAGATACCAGGCAAGCGTCAGCGTTTCCTGCATGATCAGCCTCCCTGAACGACAATCCGCCGGCAGGCGCCGGACCAAAGCGCTGCGATCAGACCGACGAGGACGGCGATCCAGCAAAGCCCGACGGCCAGATATGCGAGAGAGGAAACGAGGTCGAGCTGACCGAGATAGACCGCCATCGGATAATAGGTGATCCAGGCGAAGGGCAGCACGTGCGCGGCTTCGGCGAGCACCGGGGGAAAGAACCATAGTGGCACCAGCCCGCCGGACAGAAGCGCCCCGAATCCGCGCATGAACCATTCCAGCGAATGTGCGTCGAAGACCCAGAAGGACAGAAGTCCGAACAGGATCGAGATCAACAGAAGCAGGGTCGTGGAGACGGCCAGATAGCCGATGAAAACGAGGCCATGCGCCACGCTCGCGGGTGGCAAGAGCCCGTATATAAGCGAGAATACGACGATCACCGGCGTGCACACGACGGCGAAGTTGAAGAGCCGCGGCCCGAGATTTTCGGCAAACAGCGTCAGCGGAAAGCTTGCCGGCCGAACGAGTGAATTGGCGATTTGGCCGGTGCGGATCGCCGCGCCGATTTCCCGTACGACCAGTGCGGCATCCCAACTCGAAAGCAGGGTAGCCCCGATGATGGCGTAGGCAATCATCTGCGGCAGCGTGATGCCGGCCACGGCATGTTGACCACCATAGACAGCTTTCCATATCGAAATACGGGCGAAGACTTCGATCAGCGCGCCGAGAACCATCGAGAGGATTTCGGCGCGATAACCGGCCTGCTGGCGGACCGCGGCCGCTGCAAATGCAAGAAAGCTCCGCATGTCACCCCCGTGCCTGATAGTGGGTGCGGATCACCTCCTCGATCCCGGGCTCGTGCAGCCGGACATCGCGAAGCGCGGCCCTCGCCGTCAGCGCGCCCATCAGATCGATCAGCGAGCGTCCGTCGTCTGCCAACAGAAATTCGCGCACCGTTCCCTCACCCCCGAGCAGCTCGGCCCCCGCCAACGAGACTGCGCCGGGTTCGCCGTCGAACTCCAGCGTCAGCCGGCGCCTCGCGCCGAAAGTCACGCGCAATTCCGCAAGCGGACCGTCGAACAGCAGCCGCCCTTCGTCCACCATGATCAGGCGCGGGCAAATCTCCTCGATGTCCTGCAGATCGTGCGTAGTGAGAATGATCGTCGTACCGCGTTCCCTGTTGGTGCGCGCAAGGAACTTGCGCACGACATCCTTGGCAACCACGTCGAGTCCGATGGTCGGCTCATCGAGAAACAGGATTTTCGGTTCATGCATAAGCGCCATGGCAATCTCGGCGCGCATGCGCTGGCCCAGGCTGAGCTGACGCACTGGCCGCTCGATGAATGAGGACAGCTGCATCATCTCGACAAGTTCGGCTCTATTGCAGCGAAAGGCCGCATCCGGAACCCGATAGATGCGCCGATGCAACTCGAAGCTCTCGGCAAGGGGAAGGTCCCACCATAATTGCGTGCGCTGGCCAAAGACCACGCCGATCTCGCGCGCATTGGCAATCCGGTCCTCCACAGGCCGGCGACCGAGCACGCTTACTTCGCCGGAGGAGGGCATGAGGATGCCGGTCAGCATCTTGATCATGGTCGATTTGCCCGCACCGTTCGGTCCGAGATAGCCGACAGCCTCCCCTGGCCCGACCGCGAAGGAAATCTGCTCCACCGCGTGCACGGGCTTTGTCACCGGCGCGACGATGTTGCGCAGCGCCCCAACCAGGCCGGGCTGCGGAACCCGCTGGCTAAAGGTCTTGCTTACGCTCTTGGCACTGATAATCGGCAGCATGAGGGAATCCAGCAAAATGGGACGATCCCAATAAGCGAGTCGCGTGAAACCTATGCAATACCTGCCGCCTGGGATAGACAATTCTTTTGATACAACCGATCAATCGTCGGAATGCCGGCGCTGCGGATGATGCGGCGCTCCGCTGGCGAACTGCCTGACTTTCGACAGAAGATCGGCACTGACCGCATCCTTCTATCCAATCCAGTGACCCCGTGCGGCGTTGGTATAACATGATCCAAAGCCGAGTAACGGCCGGAGCAATACAAATCTGAGCGACCCTCGACTCGATATCGATCTTGATGAGGCGAGGAGTTTTCTATTGAGGCAAATGAAAAATCTGCTTTACTGGCGCTTCGCTTGTTGGCTTTCAGGGGGGCTTGGCCGATGACGTGGAACCGCAGGAGTATTGTGCTGGGTGGATTGGCGTTGCTTGGGGCCGGCGCCGTTCGAAAACCGGCGGTCGCCGCGGCATCTTCTTATTTTGACGGCACGGCCGTCGACAATGGCGTGACGTTCCGCAGCACCAATTTCGCCAAAATCGACAAGCGGTGGCACCGCCAGGTTGTCAAATATTTCAGCAGCGAGCCGATCGGCACGGTTGTTGTCGACACAAGGCACCATTTTCTCTACGTGATCATGGAGAATAAGACCGCCATCCGCTATGGGGTCGGCGTCGGCCGCGAAGGCTTCAAATGGTTCGGTCGCGCCACGATCGACGCCAAATCGCTTTGGCCGCGCTGGACGCCGCCGCCGGAGATGCGCAAGCGCCATCCTGAACTGCCCGAATTCGTCGCGGGCGGTTCACCGAAGAATCCGCTCGGGCCTCGCGCCATGTATCTACATCGTGACGGTGTCGATACCGGCTATCGCTTCCACGGCACGCTGGAGCCATGGAGCATTGGCAAGGACGCCTCCAGCGG
Organism: Rhizobium mulingense; assembly: GCF_029194105.1. Classification (NCBI taxonomy): domain Bacteria; kingdom Pseudomonadati; phylum Pseudomonadota; class Alphaproteobacteria; order Hyphomicrobiales; family Rhizobiaceae; genus Rhizobium; species Rhizobium mulingense. Next base: position 83,835 of record NZ_JARFVE010000011.1, read on the forward strand.
CTGTATCCGCATGTTCAACGAAGACGCCATCGATCTTTACCAACGCTGCCCGATCGGCACAGCTGTACAGGTTCTGCCGCGTATTGCCGACCAAGCCGAAAGCCCCACGCAGGTCAGCCAAACAACCCCGGTCGAATAAGGAACCTTACCCTGATGTCTGCTACGACCGGATATACGAGCCGCCTTCTCGCCGCGGCCATGCTCCTGGCGCTTGCCGCCTGCTCCACCACCGAGATCGCCTCCCTGGAAGAACCGACTGCGGCGCCGATGACCGGCCAGACCAATGATCCGGCGCCGGGGTTCGAAAACGTCGCGGCCGGAAGCGAAGAGGATTTCATCCTCAATGTCGGCCGGCGGATCTACTTCAAGCAGGATTCCGCCACCCTCGATTCCGTCGCCATGGCAACGCTGGATAACCAGGCCGCCTGGCTCAACAGAAACCCGACCTGGCTGCTCAAGCTGCAGGGATTTGCCGACGATTCCGGTTCCGCCTCCCAGATGGAAACGCTGTCGCAGAAGCGCGCCGACGCGGCGATGGCCTATCTCGCCTCGAAGGGCGTCGACCCGAAGCGCATGTGGGCCAAAGGCTATGGCAACGATCGAGAAGTTCGCGACTGCACGGACCGCTCCTGCAAGGTGCAGAACCGGCGTGTCGTCACCAATCTGCGTGCCCAGCCGGACGCGGCCTGATCGCAGATTGGACCACTCGACGCTCGCGTAGACGCGCCAACCGTATCTCGGGCCTCCTGTTCTAGGAGGGCGGCAACTCGTAGCTGGATGATGACGGCAGATCGAGCACGAACCTGATATCCGCAGCATTCGCCGCCACGACCAGCTGGTAATTGCCGGCCTCGGCGCGGAAAGCGCCGGCTTCGACGTCGAAGTAAGCGAGATCGCGCGGCTGGATTTGCATTATCGCCGTGCCGGTCTCGCCGGGCTGCAGCGATAGCTTGGCGAAGGCGCGCAGTTCCTTGTCCGGCCGCGCCACTTTGGTCTTCGGCGAACGCACATAGAGCTGCACCAGTTCGGAGCCAGCCCGGTCGCCGATGTTGGCCAGGTCGACGCTGACGGTGACGCCGTCGGAACTCATTTCGCCGGCCGACAGCCGCGGCTCGCTCCAGCGGAAGCGGGTATAGCCGAGGCCGAAGCCGAAGGGGAAGAGCGGCTCGACGGCGTGTGTATCGTGATGACGATAGCCGACGAAGACGCCCTCGGCGTAGCGCACATGGCCGTCCTGGCCGGGATAGACGGCGGGATCGCCTGTCATGGCGGAATTGTCAGCAAGCGTCTTCGGGAAGGTCTGCGGCAGGCGCCCACTCGGCTCGACATCGCCGAATAGGACATCGGCGACGGCATTGCCCAGTTCCTGCCCGGGATACCAGATCTGCAGCACGGCGCGAACCTTGCCGAGCCAGGGCATTTCCACCGGACCGCCGGTCTGCAGCACGACCACCGTGTTGGCGTTGGCGGCCGCAACCCGCTCGATCAGTTCCTCCTGCCGGCCGGGCAGCCGCATGTCGGGCAGATCCAACCCTTCCGTATCCCATTCGCCGTCGCGGCCGACAAAGAGAAGCGCCACATCGGCATTGCGCGCCGTCTCGACGGCCGACTCGATATCGGTCTCGCCGAGCGGCTTTTCGACGCCGAAGCGCACAGCGATGAGGTTGATGCCCTCCTCGGCCGCGGTGCACGGCTCATATTCGACAGTGATCTTGTATGACCGGCCGGCCTCGAGGGACACCGCCCCGCGCTGTTCGTCATTGGCGGTGCCGAAATAATTCTCGCCGCGTGTCCAGCCGTCGCGGCCATCGACAGTCAGCCGGCCATCCACGAAGAGCCGCGCCAGTCCGGCGTTGGTCATGCCGAAGACGTGATTGCCGCTCTCCTCCGGCAGGAAATGCATTGTCATGCGGGCCGAAAAATCGGCAGGGTCGAGATCGCCCGACGGCAGCTGGAACCAGAAGAATTCGCCCTTGTCGACCGTTTCGACATAGAGCGGCTCGCCCTTGCAGCCGCGGCCCTTGAAATATTCGACCGAGATCTTGCCCTTGAACACGTCGATCAGGCGGTTGTGGCGGCAGCCGACCGCGTGGCTGATGCTGTTGGCGTTGGAGAGGGCGGCGCGGATGCCTTCGAGCGGGCTCACCGTATAATGCGCGGCGATCTGCGCGCTGCCGCCGCCCATGACGCGCGCGCTTGCGGCATTGGGGCCGATGACGGCGATGCGATCGAGGGAGGTTTTGGCAAGCGGCAGGATGCCGTCATTCCTGAGGAGCACAGCGCCTTCCGCGCCGAGACGCCGGATCAGCGCCCTGTCTTCCGGCAGGTCGACCGACCGCTCGTTTAGATCGGGTTTCTTCTCGAACGCACCGACCCGCTCGAGGAGAAGCAGCATGCGCCGCGCCGCAGCGCGTACCGTCGCGGCCTCGACCTTGCCCTCGCGCACGGCCGCGACCAGTTTGTCGCCGCGGTCGCGGGCCGGACCCGGCATTTCGAGATCCAGGCCGGCATTGATCGTCTCGGCCGTCGAATGCGAACCGAACCAGTCGGACATGACGATGCCGTCGAAGCCCCACTCCTCGCGTAACAGCTTGGTCAGCAGCCAGTGATGCTCACTGGTATAGGTGCCGTTCAGGCGGTTATAGGAGGACATCACAGCCATGACGCCGGCGCGACGCACTGCCTGTTCGAAGGGAGGAAGATAGATTTCGCGTAGCGTGCGCTCGTCGATATCGGAAGACATGGTCTGCCGCTCGATCTCGGATTCGTTGCCGGCGAAATGCTTGATCGTCGCCGCGATCCCCTGGCCCTGTACGCCCTCGATATAGGCGACGGCCAGTTCAGCGGTCAGCATCGGGTCTTCGGAATAACATTCGAAATTGCGCCCGTTGAGGCCGGAGCGGTGGATGTTCACCGTGGGCGCCAGCAACACCGCGGCACCCTTGCTCTTTGCCTGGCGCGCAAGGGCCGCGCCCATCTGATGGATAAGTTCGGGATTCCAACTGGCGCCGAGCGCGATGGCGACGGGAAAGCAGGTCGCCTTGACGCCGGCGACCAGCGAGCCGGCGCCGCGCGCGCCGTTCGGTCCATCCGTCACCTTGATCTTCGGAACGCCGAGACGCTCGACCGGAAACGTCGTCCAGAAATCGGCACCGGACAGAAGGGAGACCTGCTCTTCGAGCGTCATCTGGTCGAGAATGGAATCGATCATGCAAACCTCCCTGCTACGACTCCGGATCCAAGACGCGATCCGGGCGCTTTGATCATTAAACCTACCGATTACTCGGTATTTTTAAGATGTCAACTGCCACTGTCTGATGTATGGGTAGACAGCTTGCAGGGCTGCAGGCTTGCCGATTGGCGCGTCGCCGTTAAAAGGAGGCAAACGGAAAGAGACGATGGCAGAACAAGAGACCGGCCCGAGGGAAAAGCAGCGGCGCAAATCCAGCAAGGGGGAGGCGCGCCGAGCGGAAATCCTTGCGGCGGCGATGCGCCGCTTCGCCGAAGACGGCTATCAGAATGCCGCCATTGGGGATATCGCCCAAGATGTCGGCCTGTCGCTGCCCGGCCTGTTGCACCATTTCCCGACCAAGGTCGATCTCCTGCTCGCCATTCTGGACAACCGCGATTTGGAAAGCGCAGATTTCATCGACCACTATCGTTTGGACCTTCGGGGCCTACTTAAAGGCATGGTCGCCGTCTTCCGTCGCAACGCCGAAATGGTCGAGGTCACCAGGGCTTTCGCCATCCTCAATGCCGAAAGCCTGATGAAGGACCACCCCGCCAAGGCCTGGTTTCTCGATCGCGCCACGCAGATGCAGAAGCATATCGCCGCGACCTTCGAACGCGCCGCCGCCGATGGCTCGTTCGCCAAGAACATCGATAGCAAGGCGATGGCGGCCGAACTGATCGCCGTCATGGACGGCCTGCAGATGCTCTGGCTGCGCGACCCCGATCGCTTCGATATGGTCGGCGGGTTCGAAGCCTATGTCAGCCGCCTGCAGACGAGCCTCGGTCTGGATGGCTGAACGAGGATGGAGTGCAGATCGGAAGGCCTGGCATTTGTCGCCTGCCGGCGGTTGCCTGCTCCCCTCATGCGTCCCCTGGCGGTTACTCATTCCTTGCCGGCGGCGACTTCAAGCAACGGACATCCTACCCGACATTGCGCGGTGGCGGCTGAGGGACTTGGTAAGGCGGCGACATGCCTTTGGAGCGTTCTCGAATATAGCGGGCACAGAGATCCTTCAGACCGCGGTATGATCCAATTCCCAGAAAGCTGCTCAGCCGTATAACTGTCGTTTGCGAGACGCCGCATTTTTTTGCGACTGAAGCAGCACTTTCGAAGGCTACCATCTCCGGATGCTCAAGCATCCGCCTGGCAACCTGTTCCACCTGGTTAGGGAAAAAGATCCTTCCTTCGGCAATGGACTGCTTTAGTTCCTGAAAGGTTTGAGGACGTTGATCTTTCATAGGACGCGTGGCTGACATTTGGCGCCTCCGTGGCAGATGCATTTCGCGCAGGACAAGTCGACTCTGCATTCGGGGAGTCGGGCGATGCAGGGGAGCCACGAGGACCGAACTGCATCGCCTTGACGTCAATCGACGGCAACTGGCCTGCCTGTCTGCCAGCTCACTGTGGCGGCCTCGGCTAGTTTTTGAGCCTGAAGCCCATCCAATCCACCCGGCCTCGGCGATGGGTTGCCGCTGTCGATCGCTTCGATGAAGGCATTGATCTCGTTGGCATAAGCCTGCGCGTAGCGCTCGAGAAAGAAATGTTGAACGGGATCGCCGCTGATGCCGTTCGCATTGGAAAGCTCGACGCTCGTCGCGGCGATATTTTTCGCTGCAAGCATACCGGCAGCACCATGGACTTCGATGCGCTGGTCGTATCCATAAGTCGCCCGGCGCGAATTGGTGATGACAGCAACGCGGCCCGAAGCCGTCTGCATCTGGACGGCGGCGGTATCCACATCACCCTCGGCCCCGATCGCCTTGTCGACGAGCGAGGATCCGAGTGCGTTCACGACCACGAATTCCTCGCCCATGAGGAAGCGGGCCATATCGAAGTCGTGGATCATCATGTCACGGAACAGGCCACCGGAGGATTTGACGTAGTCGGCAGGCGGCGGCGCCGGATCCCGGCTGGTGATCGTCACGATCTCGATCGCGCCGATATCACCGCGGCGCAGGCGGGCCTCCAAACTTGCGAAGTTCGGATCAAACCGGCGATTGAAGCCGATCATCAAGGTCGACCTGTTTTTCTCGACAATCTCGAGGCAGGCATTGATGCGGTCGACCGACAGGGATACCGGCTTTTCGCAGAGGATGGCCTTGCCGGCGCGCGCCGCCGCCTCGATGAGATCGGCGTGGCTCGGGGTCGGCGTCGCGATGAGGATCGCATCGACGTTCGAGGAGTTGATGACATCCTCCGCCTCGGCAACCTCGGCGCCCGTCCGTGCGGCAAGCTCTTCTGCTGATGCCTTGAAGGCATCCGCGACATAGGCAAGCTTCGCATTGGGGTTCGCCGCGATCGTTGTTGCATGCACTTTGCCGATCCGGCCGGCGCCGATCACTCCAAATCTGATCATTGATGTCTCTCCATTATATGTAAGTCTTCACTATCGAAACCTTCAAACGGTGAAGGCGTCGCGGAAGCGGGCAAGCGCCGTCTCGTCGTCTCCGGAGGCCCAGGCCTCCATGCCGATCGTGCCGCGATAACCCATGTCCTTGAGCGCGCGCGCGATTGCCTTGTAGTTGATCTCGCCGGTACCCGGTTCCATGCGACCGGGCACATCCGCCACCTGGATTTCGCCGATATAGCGCAGCGCGCGCCGGCATAGCTCGATCAGGTTTCCTTCGCCGATCTGCGCATGATAGAGGTCCAGATTGAGCTTCAACGCCGGCCGGTTAACGGACGAGACGAGCGCAAGCGTATCCTCGGCCTTGGCAAAGGGCGTCTTGGGGTGATCGACGGCTTGATTGAGGTTCTCGAGCACGAAGGTGACGCCTTCCTGCTCCCCGAGATCGGCGATGCGATTGAGCGTATCGCGTGCCTTGAGCCACATGGCGCCCGTCACTTGCTCCGCCTTGACGACCGGCAGACCCTGGCCGTCGAGACCGGTGCCGTGCAGATTGAGACGCGGGCAGTTCAGTTCTCTGGCAATCGGGATCGATTGCTTCGCAGTTCGCAGCAATTCTTCTGCGCCATCGTCGTCGGCCAGCGTACCGGTCACGTAGCCAGTCATCGACGAGAAGGCCGCCCCGGATCTTGCAAGGGCAGCGATGTCATGTTTCGTCCAGTCCCAGATCTCGGCCTGAAAGCCGAGTTCGGTGATACGCTTCAGCCTGTCGACAACAGGAAGCGACTTGAAGACCATTTCGGCGCAGACAGCAAGCGTGAAGGGGGATGAGGTATTCGACGAACCATCGTTCATGACCATTTCCATGTTTGGTGTTTGAGAATGCGGCAGCCTGCCAAAGCCAATCGGGCACCGCGGGATAAGCAGGGCTAGATCGTGCCGCCGAGCTCTTCGGACAGTTGCTGCAGCTCCTTGCCGCCTGCCATCAGGTTCTGAAGCTCGTCCATCGCGATATCCGCCTTGGCAAAAGTGCCGAGCGTCTGGCCGCGATTGAGGATGGTGAAGCGGTCCGCTACCGCATAGGCGTGCCGAACATTGTGGGTGATGAAAATCACGCCCAATCCGTTCTGTCGAACCTGATGAATGTATTTCAGCACCATCGAAGTCTGCGCCACGCCGAGTGCCGAGGTGGGCTCATCGAGAATAAGGATCTTTGCGCCGAAATAGACCGCGCGCGCAATCGCAACGCATTGGCGTTCGCCGCCAGACAGAGTGCCCACCGCCTGATTGGGATCGCGGATATCGATGCCGATTTTGCGCATCTCTTCACGCGTGACATCGTTGCAGTGCGCGAGGTCGAAGTGACGGAATGGGAACATGCCTTTGCGAGGCTCCCGCCCCATGAAGAAATTACGCGTGATCGACATCAGCGGAATCATGGCGAGATCCTGATAGACCGTCGCGATCCCTGCATCGAGGGCGTCGCGCGGGCTGCGGAAATTGACCGGCTTGCCTTCGACGAGAAAGGAGCCCCCGCTTGGCCGTACGACACCGGACAGCGTCTTGATCAAGGTGGATTTGCCCGCGCCATTGTCTCCGAGGAGACAAAGCACCTCTCCGGCCGACACTTGCATCGACACGCCGTTGAGGGCGATGACGGAGCCGTAGTGCTTGACGATATCGGTTACTTCGATGATCGGGGTTCGGTTGTTGACGTCTGGCATGATCAGCGCTCCCCGGTAACCTTGCGGCGGATGAAATTGTTGAAGAGAACAGCCAGCAGCAGCATCGAGCCGAGGAAGACCTGGAACCAGTCGGAGTCGAACCTGGTATAGGTCAGGCCGATGGAAACCGAGCCGAAGATGATCGCTCCGACGAAGGCACCGATCGCCGAACCATAGCCGCCTGTGAGCAGGCACCCGCCAATGACGGCGGCGATGATCGCCTCGAACTCTTTCTGAAAACCGCGTCGGGCGTCGGTCGAGCCGGCGTCAAGCACAGTGATGATGGCGACCAGCGCGGCAGCACACGCCGTCAAGGCGAACAGGCCGGTCTTCACCCTATGGACAGGCACACCCGAGTTTCTTGCTGCATTCGGATCGCCACCAGCTGCGAAGATCCAGTTGCCCATGCGGGTGCGCAATAGGACCCAGGTTGCAGCCAGGGCAAGCGCGACGAACCACAGGACCGACACGGGGATGCCCGTGACCTTCGGCAGGCCATTGGGGAACTTGTCGATCATATCGTGATCTGCGAGCCAGACGAATAGGCTCTTCAGAGCATCGCCAGAAAAGAGCCCGAGCAGCGGACTGTCCTTCACATGGTCACCAATGCCGCGAAGCTGCGTCGAGCCGCCAGTGGCCCATTTCAAACCGACGAGGGTCAAGCCGCGCAGTATGAAGAGAAATGCCAGGGTCACGATGAACGACGGCAGCCGGGTGTGGATGACGATCTGCCCGTTGATCGCGCCCATGAACGCCGCAAACAGCATTGTCATGACGATGGCAACCGAAAGCGGTTGACCAAAATTGGTCAGGATGACGCCGAAGATCAGTCCTGCGAAAGCCACCATCGAGCCGATCGAGAGATCGAACTCTCCGCCGATCATGAGCAGTGCCGCCGCAATGGCGAGGATTCCCAATTGCGATGCCGGCGCCATGATGGTCATCAGGCCCGAAAGAGAAAACATCGTCGAATCTGCGGTGAGAAAGAAAAAGACGACGACGAGAGCAAGACCCGCCACGGCGCCCAGTTCGGGCCGCCGCATCATATGGGTTAAAAAACTCACTTGTTTGACGCGCTCATCGACCGTCGGCGCAGCCGCCGTGTTCTGCTCAAGCGAAGCCATATCTCCTCCCATGGAATCTTTGTTTTGAGTTAGGGGCGGCGCTGCTCGGCAGCGCTCGGTCAACCGAACCCCCTCCCCTTGAGAGGGAGGAGATTCTGAGAGAATGCCTTCCGGCAGTTCTGGTCAGCGAATGCCCTTGGCCGACAGATCGACGACCTGGGCGGCCTTTTCCTTGGTGATAAGATTGGGGCCGGATGGCACATTACCTCCAGGGATCAACCCGTATTTGGCGTAGTTGGCCAAGAATACGACCGGCAGATAGCCCTGCAGGAACTGCTGCTGATCGATCGCGAAGGCTGCCTTGCCGTCGGCCACGGCCTTCAGGAAATCGGCCGAAAGGTCGAAGGTCGCGACATTGATCTTGCCGGTCATTCCAACATCCTCGACAGCCGCGAGCGACGGCTCGCCGGCGGTTCCGGCGCCAAGCGCCATGACGGTATCAACCGCCGAATTGGAACTCAGTGCCGCCTTGACCTTTGCGCGGACATCAGCAGGATCGTTGCTGACGGGCAGAACCGTGACCTTGCCGCCAAAACCGTCGGCGAAGCCCTTGCAGCGCAGATCGAGCGCGACATTGCCGACCTCCTGATTCACGCACAAGCCTTCCTTGCCGCCCAGCTCATGCAGCTTCGCACCGGCGGCCTTGCCCGCGGTGTATTCGTCCTGGCCGACATGCAGAAGCGCTCCCAACTCCTTCGAAACATCCGATCCCGAGTTGATCGAGATAACCGGAATGCCGGCGGCCACAGCCTTCTTGATGGACGGGCCGAGCGCCGAGGCGTCCGGAATCGATACGATAAGACCGTCAGGCTTCTGATTGATGGCCGCATCGATGAGCTGCCCCATCGAGACCATGTCGAATGTTTCCGGCGCCCGATAGTCGACGCTGACGCCGACATCCTTCGCAGCCGCGTTGACGCCGTTCTTAACCACGGACCAGAACGGGTCATTGGCCTGGCCATGAGTGACGGCAACGATGCGAATGTCCGCAGCGCTGACAACTGCCGAAGAGCACATGAGCGCAACAGCAACGGCCGCGCCGGCGAGAAGCGATTTCAAACCTAACTTCATTTTACCCTCCCAAAAACAGTCCGCCTTACGCGGACCTCGCCGCTTGCTACCGGTTGCATCTCACTTGCTACCGGTAGCAAGCGCAGCCAAATTACTTTATTGTCCGTAAAAATCAAGCATCCATTCCATTTTTATTTTTTATGGAATATTCATTCCAACTGAGAGGAGACCCGCATGCGCAAAAGGGCAACGGCGAAGGAGGTAGCGGAAGCCGCCGGCGTATCGAAATGGACGGTGATCCGTGCGTTTACACCAGGCGCATCCATTACCGACGCCAGTCGGCATAAAGTGCTTCAGGCCGCCGAGGCGCTGAACTATTCGCCGAACTTGCTTGCCCGCAGCCTTGCGACAAACATCACGCATCAAGTCGCGGTCTTCGTCGACGACTTTGCCAATCCGCACAAGCTTCCGGTTCTGGAGATGCTCACGGAGCGTCTGCAGGCGGAGGGTCTGTTGACGGTATTGATCAACATCAATCGGCATTTCGATCATGTACACGCCTTGATCAATGCCGACCAACGGCAATTCGACGCCGTGATTCTCTTCGGTACGGCGTTTCGCGAGGAAACTCTGGGCGATCGACGCCTCGGCCCAGGTTTTCCGCCGATGTTCGTTCTGGCAAGAGACAGCCAGATCCCCGGCGTCCCTGCAATCGCCTGCGATGCTGAACTCGCTCTCAGGCAAATGGTCGATTACCTGTTCGACAAGGGATATCGCCGTCCGGGTTTCATGACGGGAGCAAGAACCCTGTCGACCGCACTCGGCAGGCGCCACCACTACGCAAACTTCTGGAGGCAGAAGGGCGTGGAGAGCATCGTAGAACTGAATGCGGACCGGTACAGTGCTGAGGCGGGCGCCGAGGCGGCGCGAGCCTATCTGAGCGCGACCCCCTCTTCTTCGCGCGTGGATGTATTGATGTGTGAAAACGATATCCTGGCTTTAGGAGCCATGGATACCGCCCGCAGTGAATTTGGCTGCCGCGTTCCGCAAGAGCTTGCGGTGGTCGGCTTCGACAATATCGCGCTTGGCGCGACGCCCGCCTATGGGCTGACGACTTACGAGCAACCCACTTATGACATGATCAACACGATCGTAGAGATGATTATCGGAGCCCGCGCCGTCGAAGCAGTCACCTTGCCAGGGCATCTCGTTGCCAGACTATCGGCTTGATTGCAGGTTTTGAAGCGAAGCGCGCCAGATGCTCACTTATCGCATCGAGGCCCGTGAAGCTCGATATTTGTCGCACCGGGAAGCCTATTTTGGTGTCCATTCGCGGGCCACGGCTTGGAAGGTTGACTGGAGCAATTTTCCAAGCGTGCCAACCAATCCATAATGCTGCTGACCGCTTCGTGATACCTTTGCCCAACCAGCAGACCCGTGTGGGTCGTACCGGAAAGACCCAAGTATTCGCCGCCGATGTGCCGCGCCGCCGCCCGGCCGCGGTGGTCATCGTCTTCATCGCCGACGGCTGAGATGACCAGGCTGGGACAGGTGATGCGGCCGCCGTCGACGGAAATTCCCTGCGCTCCAAAATGAAAGGAGAAGGCGCCGAAAGCCTTGCCTGACTCCATGGACAGGTATTTCCGCTGGAACGCGATATCCTCGGAGGTCTCATCGGCGGTGAACTGCTCGCCTCGCGCCGGTGCGGGCACGACGAGGCCGGGCGCCCGCGGGGCAAGGTCCTGATAGGGCACCGCGTCATGCACTTGCCTGCAGATGCTGGAATCGATCAGCACCAGCCCGGCGATCTCCACGCTTTCCGCCAGTTTCTGGCTGAGGATCCCGCCCATGCTGAAGCCCATCACGACAGGCGGGCTTCCCGTTTCATCGACGATTTCGGCGATCACCTCTCGAATGTCTTCGAGATAATGCGCGAACTCGACCTGCGTGAAATCGACCGATCTGCTTTTGTAGTGGCCGCGCAAATTGATGCAGTAAGAATCCCATCCTGCGGCCATGAAATGTGGAATGTACTTGCTCCACATCCAGCTTCCGGTGAAGGCCCCATGGACGAACAGCAGAGGCGGCCGGCCGGGCTGTCGCGAGCCATGGTCCCCATGAAATATCTCAAGGAAAAGGTCATTCTCGCCGACGAATTTTTCCCTGTGCTCGGGCAATTCCTTAGCATAGTCCCGCATGGCATTCGCTCCTGCAAGTTGGGCTGGATCCGAGACAAAGGATATTTGTTACGCAATGTTGATCAATCATGGTGCTTGGATTTACATAAAGGAAAAAATGTCCTCAATCGGGATGTGGCCGTGGATAGTCTCGCAAGTGTCGTCGCCTTCGTTCATGCCGCCGAACAGCAAAGCTATGTGGCCGCCGCGCGTCTCGCCGGCATTTCGCCTTCGGCCATTGGCAAGGCGGTGGCGCGCCTGGAAAGCCGCCTCGGCGTGCGGCTCTTCAACCGCACGACGCGCAGCATCAGCCTGACCGAGGAAGGGACTGTCCTCTACGAGCGCTACAAACGCGTCCTCGACGACATGCAGGACGCGGAGGCAGCCGTATCAAAGGGCCGGGACCGCCCGAGGGGGCGCCTGCGCATCAGCGTTCCGCATATCGTCGGCCACCACCTTCTGTTGCCGATCCTACCAAGCTTCACCGCGCAGTTCCCAGAGATCGAACTGGACATCGATTTTGAAGATAGGGTCATCGATCTCATTACGGAAGGGCTCGATGTGGTCGTGCGCAGCGGCGAGCTTGCCGATGCGCGGCTGATCGCCCGTTGTCTCGGCGAGCAGCATTTCGTCGTCTGCGCGAGCCCCGCCTATCTCGAACTTCACGGACAGCCGGAGACGCCTGACGATCTCTCGGGGCACGCCTGCATTCACTTCAAATACCCATCCAGCGGCCGCACCGCGCCCTGGGCGTTCCGCCCGCCGCACGAGCGCCTGCTTTTGCCGAAAAACTTGACGTTCAACAATACGGATGCCGGGTTGCGGGCGGCAAAGGATGGGCTCGGGCTCGCGCATCTGCCCGTCTATGTCGCCGAGCCGCACATAAGGGCCGGCACCCTGATCCCCGCCCTCACCACCTTCATGGCGCCCTTAGGCTCGCTCTCGCTCGTCTGGCCGTCGAACCGCCAGCTTTCACCCAAAATCCGCGCCTTCGTGGATTTCGTGGTCGAGAATTTCGCCGCTCGACCCGAGGCTTTTCGACCGGCGGCAAACTGATCACGATTTCATCAGCACATTGAGGTCGCTTTCAAGAGCCGACCGTACGCGCTTCCGTCAGAACTCCTCGCAGGAGGCCGCGGCAGCAGTCGCCGTGCAGCACTACCGCCAAAGGCGCCGGCGAGTTTCTGGCCGAGCGGGTGCGCTGGCGAGGCGACCGTCTCCTTTGCGGGGTGACGGCCTGGGGCGCGATCTGCACGGCGTCCAGGTTGAAACGGGCGATCAGCCAAGCCGGGAAAGATTGGTCGCCTCTTCCGCCAGCCGGTTGGCCGCGGCCGTGGTTTCCTCGACCATGGCCGCGTTCCCCTGCGTGACCTGATCCATCTGGTTGACCGCGGTCGAGACTTCGAAAAGGCCGGTCGACTGTTCTCTTGCGGCCGTTGCGATCGACCGGACATGCTCGTCGATCCTGGGTCTGGCCCAGCCTCGCCCGTCGCCGTCACCAGTTCCCCTAGCCGATAGGACGGGCAGGCTCGCGTGAGGGGAACGCCCCCCAGCATTTGCTGCGAGTCATCTCAAGAACAGTCTCAGGCCCGTTGCAGCTTCCAGGTCCTGATCTCGAACGGCATGATGTCGGCGGGGCCTTTCCGCGCCATCGGCTCTTCGAGAATGTTGAGCGGCTGCGATACCGACCATCCGGATGGCAGGGCAAGGGAGAGGCGGCCGCGCCGGCCGGCGGGTTCGTAGAGGCGCAGGATCAGGCCATCGCCCTCTTCCGCCGGCTTAAGGCTCGAAAAGGCAACCGGCACACCACTGATCGCCAGCGGCGTGAAAGTGCCGGCCGAGAGGCCTTGAGCTCCAAGCGCGACGAGTGGCTGGTTGAGATCGATCGCCTCGTCGAGCACGCCGCCTTCATGCCAGGCGCCGTCATGCGGCATCAGCGCATAGGTGAAGCTCTGCTCGCCTTCGTCGGCCAGCGGATCGGGATAGACCGGTCCGCGCACCAGGCTCATGCCGATGACATTGCCGCGGGCGCTGTGGCCGTATTTGGCATTGTTGAGCAGCGCAACGCCAAATCCCGGCTCGCTGATATCGACGAAGCGATGGGCGACAGCCTCGAACATCGCCTGTTCCCAGGAAGTGTTGGTGTGCGTCGCCCGCTCGACGATGCCGAAGGCACATTCGAACGCGGCTTTGCGGGCCTTGACGTCAACCGGATTGAGGGTGCGCAGCAGTGTGCGGCGGTCGTGCCAGTCGATCGTCGTTTCAATGTCGAGCCGCTTGGCATTGGCGCTGAGCACGTAGGTCTGCGTGACGCTCGAATTCCGGTAGCGGTGAACGACGCGAATCGCCGCGCGGTGCGGGCCGCTTTCGACGAGCGAGATGCTTTCCGGCGCTTCGAGACGGACGGCCTTTTCAGCATAATCGGCATCGATATCCCAGGCGTCCCAATTGCGCGGCTTGTCGGCCGGATAGACCCAGAGCTGGTTTGCCGAGCCGTCGACCGCTTCGCGGCCACTCGCCTTATGAACGAGGCTCGCAACCGCTCCGTCCCTACCGATGACGACGGCGAGATGATCGTTTTCGAGGCGATCGGATGTTGCCTTCAACTCCCCCGCTGACCGCAGCGCCTGCCTGTCAAAGACGGCGACGGACAGGGGAGCGACGATATCCGCGGCCGAGACGACGGTTCCGTCGGCGAGCTTTGCGCTGAGGGGCCGCGGCGCAAGCGACGGATTGACGACGACAAGCGCATTGCCGACGCCGCCTTTCGGCAGATGGGCCGAGAGCGCCTGCAAGGCCTTTGCCTGCTCGGCGCCGGCATTGTCGATCACGCCGCTAAGCTCCTGCTCGGCATCCTGATAGACCTCGCGGATGCTCGAGCCCGGCAGGATATCGTGGAACTCGTTCTTCAGCACCACGCGCCAATCGGCTTCCAGGCTTCTAGGCTTGTCCGCGCCCAGCATATGGGCAAGCGAAGCAATGGTCTCGGCGGTGATCAGCGCACGCTCGGCCTGGCGGTGCTTGCGCTTGACGCCGCTTTGCGTCGTCAGCGTCGCGCGGTGCAGTTCGAGATAGATCTCGCCGTCCCAGACGGGCAGGCTCTTTTCAGATGCGGTGCGGTGGGCCTCTTCATAGAAACCCTTGACCGTGCCCCAGCGCGCCTGCGGAATGGCGGGAAAATCGCGTAGCTGCACTTCGCGCTCCACCATTTCGGGCGTCACGCCGCCGCCGCCGTCGCCATAGCCGACGGCGAGAAGCGAGGCATGATGCTGCACCTTGCCGCGGAAATTCTTCCAGGTCGGCACGTAGCAATCGGCCTGCACGAAGCCGTTATAGCCCTGCATCGGATTGTCGAAGGTGTGGGTCAGCACCTGGCTGCCGTCGAGGCCTTTCCACCAGAAAAGATCGGAGGGAATATGGTTGGTCTCGCTCCAATTGACCTTGATGGTGAAGAAGCTGTCCATGCCGCCCTGCCTCAGGATCTGCGGCAGCGCGCCTGAGAAACCGAAGCAATCCGGCAGCCAGCACACCGTGTGACGGAAGCCGAAAGTCTTTTCGAAATAGCGCTGGCCGTAGAGCACCTGGCGGACGAGGCTCTCCCCGGTCGGCATGTTGGTATCGGGCTCTACCCACATGCCACCGACGGTTTCCCACTTTCCATCCGCGACCTTCGCCTTGATGCGTTCGACAAGTTCCGGATCCTCTTCTTCCATCTGCGCGTAATAATGCGCGGTCGACTGGTTGAAGCGGAAATCGTCGGAACGCTCCATCAGCGACAGCGCCGTGTTGAACGTGCGCCGCATCTTCCGCTGCGTCTCGCGATAGGGCCAGAGCCAGGCGAGATCGATATGTGCATGGCCGGTCAGCAGCAGCTCGCCATTCGGCGGAAAGCGTTTCTGCAATTCCTTCAGCCGCGCCGTCAGCACTTCGAAGGCGGACGATGCCGAAGCACTCTGCTGGTGGGAGAGCCCTGTCGGATTCTCCTCGAGTTCCGGCAGCTCCCAGATCTTCTGCTGCATGACGGCATCGGCGGTGCGGGAGACGTAGGTCGCGGTATCCGACGGCCAGTCGAGGCTGCGCAAGGCGTGCTCGGCGGCGTCGGCCAGATGCGGCACAACTTCATGATCACCAAGCACCTCGATCGCCTCGGAAACCTGCTTCAGCAAAAGATGCAGGCGATGGGCCGGACCGTCGAGCCAGATGAACCGGGCCTTGTTCAGTCTCGGCGCCCGGTTCGGTTCGCCGAAGGGAAAACGCGCGACGCTTTCCGTCGCGATCGAAAAGCGGCGGCCCTTGACCGGAAACTCTTGATGATAGGGATCGAGCCCGAATGTCTCGCTCTGGCCATCCGGATAGCTCAGCGTGATCAGGCTCTCGCCGCCGAGATCGAGCTGCAGGCGGATATCCACGAGCGGCCAGCCCGCCGGCGCCTCGGCGCTGGCAGCAAAATGCACCACGCCCTGGCGATGCGGCCAATCCTGCTGATGGCTTATCGGCTCGCCCTCGAAGGTCCAGCCGTCGATCGGGCTACTCTGCCGATCCCGCCAGTGCGCCAGCTCGGCAATGCGGACTTTGAGGCGATCGAGGCGTTGGGCAATTGTCAGAGGCATGGTCTATCCCTGTTGAAAAATCGGCGGCGAGCGATTTCGGAGTCATGGCTTGGGAGATGAAGATGGCGCAGAGATCGCGATATGCCGGCCCTCCTCCCAGCGGTTCCTGGCGGCGCTTAGATTAAGTAACTTTGATTTGCCGTCAAGTCCGAAAGGGGTTGTTGTGAACCCTCATTACCGCCGCGTCACCTCGACGATAGAGAAGGCTCCGATGGCCGCGTACCGGCGGTCAGTATGAGGCTCAAGACACAAGAGGTGGCTTGCTCTACCGAGATGGCAGAGGTGTCTAAAACCTCACATCCATGCGCTCGCGCCTCTAGTCTCAGATACTTCGCCCATTTCATCATCTCGGGATTAGCGAGTTCGGGCTGTCGTCGGTCGAAAGTCAGCCGAGCGGCTCTTGTGGCATCATTGCAGTCAATGAGGATCGGGATATAGTCGCCCCAGCCCGCGGCGACCGCGCCTTCAGCCAAATATGAAAGCCGCGTTTGGCCCTCAAATACGACCTGTCGTCCTGACGTGGCAATTTCGGCGATCCTCCTCATCCATTCGACCGTCTTGGCCAACTGCCAAGCTTCGCCCGATCCATATTCACGCATCATGTCCTCAGCGCTCGGCACGCCTATCGAGTCGAAGAAGAGAACATCCGTATCGTCGGGAGAGCGCTCGGCAATTGCCCGAGCGATGGTCGTTTTGCCGGAACCAGAGGCTCCAATCAGTATTGCTGCGGGCATGGTGTCCTCCGCTCGAAAGCCGGCGCCGCACTTTCAACAAATAACGGAATCTTGATCGGGCGCAACAGTTTACCGATCGTCGCATCCGCCTATCTGCAGGGGAATCACACTGAAGACGCTGGCTCTCAGCCGGCGATTGGGAGGGTAGGATGCTCCAGATTCGCAAATCATTGGCAGCCGTAGCAGCCGTCATCGCGGTTGCCTTGTCATTGTCTTCCTGCACGACCAGCTCAACAGACTCGGTGCAAACCGGCTCGGTTGGATACAGCAGCGTCGACTATGGACTCAGACCTGCCTGCCGGGACGGCTTCGGCAACGATCGCCCTTGCAGCTACTAAATCATAGGGCCGGTCGGAGCGATGAGCCGCCGGAAGCAGATATTCATTCCGCTTCAGCTTTGTCGTGAGCGTTCAAAGTAGTGATTCACGATGTCCTTGACTTCGCTTGAACTGAACCCCGGAACCCATCTATGCGGTATCGCGACGGTCCTTTCAACAGGCTGCTCCTTGCGCAACTGTCCAAGTATCTCGGGATCAGCGTCTTTGCGGACAGTCACATAGATGAATTCCGCCTGCCCGGATTGGGGGATATCGACACGTTCGATCATCGACCAAGGGATGGGCTTCGGCAGCCTTTGAGCAATGATGCCGTCGGGCCCGATCACCATAATGGGCTTCGTGAAGTCCACATTCCGAGCGTTTACCACGACATAAACGATGAGGCCGAGGAAGACGATCGCGAACAAGCCCTCTCCGACACCGCTCGTGCGTCTGCTCATTTCGATCTGCCCAAGGGCGATAAGTGAGAGATAGACGGAAAAGAGCGCCAGGAGGCCAAGGATCATGGAGAGGTATCTAACGCTCTCGCAGTACGAGAATTGGCTGGGCGGCGTTTGGGTCACGGTCGGTGGCGGGAGAATGTTCATTGGTCATCGGTCAACTCTCCACGCAAGTAATTCCAAGCACGCCTTAACTGTGTAGAGCCGCAGCCCTTCGTTACACCACCTACTGGAAAATTGTTACGAACACCTGCAAGCGTGATACACAATCGGATAGTGCTCTAAGAAAGACGGTCATGCGGTATCTTCGGTCAGGGCCGCGTCGGCTTCACACCCAGGAGATGGGCGGTCCGCGCGCCAAAACGGTGGGTCTGAGGTCGGGGGAAATCGCCGACCGGAATATTCGCGTCATCCTGGAAGCGATCCGCCGGCATGGGCCGCTGACCCGCACCGAGCTGGGGCGGCATAGCGGGCTGACCGGGCCTGGCATCACCAATATACTGCGGCGGCTGGCGGATGAGAAGCTCGTCACGTCGAACCGCCGCAACGGGCTCCGTGGCGGCGCTACGGCGACGGAATTCGCGTTGCGGCCGGAAGGGGCCTTTTCGGTCGGGGTCAAGCTTCGTGAGCGGCGCGGCGAGATCGTGCTCGTGGATCTGAGCGGCCAGGTGCATGAGCGGGCCTATTTCGACGTAGATCCGGCGGACAAGGTCAGGCTGGTGCATGCGGCCGCCCGTGACCTGGTCGATCGGCACCCCGCCCTGCCTGTCATCGGGCTCGGCATTGCCGCCAACGACTGGACGGAGGATGAGAGCGACGCGATCGCCGCGATGTCGACGATCGCGCGTCCCTATGTGGAAAACGAGTGCACGGCGGGCCTTCTTGCCGAACGCACCATCGGCAGCGCCCTGCCGGAGGGCGGGCTCGCGATGATCATCATCGACGACGACGTGCAGGCGGGCTTCCTCATCCGCGGCGTTCCCTATTCCGGCGTGCACGGGCGGGCGGGCAGCATCGGCGAAATGCTGACGGGGCCGGACAATGTTCTGCTCAATACCGTTGTCGGCTTCGGCTCCTTGCGCGCGCGCATCGGCGACGAGGACTTCGCCCGGCTGCTGAAGGGCGAGGAACTCTCCTGCCCCTTGCTGTCGCAATGGATCCGCGAGGCTGCCGGCCATCTGCTCGATCCGATCATCGCCATGGCCGGTTTCTTCGCCCCGAGCACCGTCATGATCGGCGGAGATCTGCCGCAGGGCGTGATCGAGGCGCTGATCCACCAGCTTTCGATCGAGCGGCGCGATACATCCACACGCCCGATCATCACGCCGTGGATTTCGCCGATGCGGCCGGCAAGCTTCAGCGGCGGCGGTGTCGCGCTCGGTGCGGCGCTGCTGCCCTTCCTCAACACGCTGCTGCTGCCGCCGGCTTCGGCCTAAGAAGTGAGTGCCTCGTCCTTGTGGCTGAGATCGGAAGCGAGCGCCTTGTCGAGCACCTTCTGGATATTCGCCGCGCGGCGGAAAGACGGCTCCTGGGTTTTGCCCGCCCGCACCGCCTGAACGAAACGCTGGTAGTTGGTCTCGACGGGATCGAAGGGCACGTCGCGCCAGGTCGCCGTGTGCACGTCCTCGCCGAGGCAGGCGCGCAGCGTCGAATTGCCGGTGTCGTAGATCATCTCGACCGAGCCGGTTTCGCCATAGACCCTAAGCCGCAGCTGGTCCATCTGGCCGGCGGCGGTGCGCGTTGCCTGGATCGTGCCGATTGCGCCATTGGTGAAGTCGACATTCATCGTAAAGCTGTCATTGGCGTCAAGATCGTATTCGCCGATCCTGTGATCCTGCGCCTTGTCGAAGGTTTTCAACCGCGCGAAAACATGGGCGACGTCGAGGCCGGAGCCGTAGGAAGCGAAATCGACGATGTGGATGCCGATATCGCCGAGCGCGCCGTTCGAGCCGTGCTTCTTGCTCAGCCGCCACAGCCATTTGCTCTCGCTCTTCCAGTCGCCCCAGTGGCGGCCGACCAGCCAGCTCTGCAGATGCGACGCCTCGACATGGCGGACCGCGCCGATCTCGCCGGCGAGCACCATCTGCCGGCCTTTCTGCAGCGCCGGCGAGTTGCGGTAGGTGAAGTTGACCATACCGACCTTGCCCGCCCGCTCGATCGCCTCGGTCATTTCCATGGCCTTGACCGCATCGGTGGCGAGCGGCTTTTCGCAGAAGACATGCTTGCCGGCGGCAATCGCCTGCAGCGTCGTCGGGTGGTGGATGCTGTCAGGCGTGACATTGGCCACCGCATCGAACTCGCCCCAGGTAAGCGCATCCTCGAGCGAGAGGAAATGATTGGCGATGCCATGTTCGGTGCAGAAGGCCGCGAGCCTTTCCGGGACGACATCGACCCCACCGACGACGCTGACGCCTTCGATCGCCTTGAAGCGTGCGGCGTGCTGGTTGGCCATGCCGCCGGTGCCGAGAATAAGTAAACGCATCTTCTCCTCCACAGAGTTGGATTTCCGGCTGCCGCCGGGCAAAAACCGCCGCTTGCGGTCACGGCCATCCGCGGTCGCTCGGGCTCTTCCTCGGGAAAATTGCGAGGTGGATGCGGCGAGCGTCCAGGAGAGCGCTCCAACATAGCGGACCGGCGCATGCCTCGCGAAGTCGACTCGATTTTCCCCGGGGGCGCGCTAGCTGCTGTTGAATGTCGCCAGCATCTCGATCCTCCCAAAGCTCTGGCTTGACATCAAATCAAAGTAACTTAATCTATTTAATGCAGCACGGAAATGAGGAGAGGTCAACTGACCGCCAGGCTGTAACCGTTCCAAATGGGGAGGAGACCCATCATGAAGAGCGCGACCATCAGCGCATTGGCGCTGAGCACTGTTTTATTTTCAGCATCCGCCATTTTTGCCCAGGAACTAGCTAGTAAAGACCGGATCGGCCTCGCCAATGCGGCCAAAACCCTGGTCGTCCGCCTGACCAACGACAGCCCGAACAACTCCGACCCCGCCATTGCGGAGGGCTATCAGAAGCTGTTCGTCGAATTCATCAAGAAGCATCCCGAGTGGAAACTGCAGATGCAGTTCATGTCCTCCGACATCGGCACTGAGCAGGCCAAGATGTTGGAACAGGCCAAGGCCGGCAATGCGCCGGATTGCGCCGCCGTCGACTCCTTCGTGCTGTCTCAGTTCATGGTCAACAAGGTGCTGGCCGATTTCACGCCCTACTTCTCCAAGGAAGAAGTGGACGATCTCTTCCCCTTCATCCGCGCCGGCATCACCGACAAGGATCAGACGGTGCGCGCCTGGTGGTGGGATACGGACCTTCGCGTGCTCTACCGAAACAAGTCGATTGTAGCAGATGCGCCTGAGACCTGGGACGACCTGAAGAAGGCCGCCCTTGCCTCCACCAAGGAAGGCATGGAAGGCGTGCTATTCAATGGCGGGCGCTGGGAAGGCACCACGTTCGACTGGCTCGCCAATTACTGGGCGCTCGGCGGCAAACTCGTCGACGACAGCGGCAAGCCCGTCTTCGGCGAGGGCGAGAATAAGGAAAAATTCCTGAAGGCGCTGAATTATTTCAAGGATCTCGTCGATTCCGGCGCGGCTCCCAAACGCGTCAGCACCATCGCCAATTACGACGACATGAACGCTGCCGCGGCAGCCGGCACGACCGCCCTCTTCATCGGCGGCAACTGGCAATATGCGCAGCTGAAGACGACGCTGGACGAAGACGAGTTCGCCAACTGGACCTTCTCGCCGATCCCCGGCCCGACGGCCGATCAGCGCTCAACGGGCACTGGCGGCTGGACGATCGCGTCCTTCAGCAAGGACAAGGACAAAATCGAGATGTGCGCCAACCTCGCCCGCGAGGTCTATATGGGCCCGGCCAACGCGCTGCAGGAGCAGCTGCCGACCCGCAAATCGCTCTTCGACAAGTATGAGGTCTTCTCTACCGAAGCCAACAAGACCTTCGCCCAGGCTCTGGTCAACGGCCAGGCTCGCCCGGGCGTGCCGATCTATCCTGAAATATCCAACCAGATCCAGATCATGATGGGCGACGTGCTTTCGGGCACAAAGAAGCCGGAAGAAGCTCTGGATGCCGCATTCAGCGCGGCGATGGAGGCTTACAAGCGTCTGTGATGCTGCGGTTAAGCTCAGGAGAAGGCCCTCATCCGGCTGCCGCCACCTTCTCCCCGTTGTGACGGGGAGAAGGGACAAGCCGCGATCTCTCCGTTCCCTTCTACCTCTCGCAGGGCACGTCCCTTCTCCCCGCGAGCGGGGAGAGGGTTAGGGTGAGGGGCAGCCGCGATCTCCAACGCATAAGACAGCGGCGGCGCCCGCCCGCGGGCGTCGCCGGCTTTGCCAAATCAGGACAGAGAAGCCAATGAGCCCTATTGCCATCGAGGCCGACAGCCCGCCTCAAAGCAGAACGTTCATGCGCCGTTTCGCCGGCGCGCCCCTGCCCTGGATCATGCCCGTGATCATCGTCATCGGCATATTCTATCTTTACCCCGTCATCGATGTTTTCCGGCTTTCCTTCACGAACGCCACGCTGATCGGCGACAATCAGGACTATACGCTTGGCTCGATCACCAATGCGCTGAGCTCGCCGCAGCTGCCCGACATTTTATGGGCGACGCTGATCTTCGTCGGCGGCAGCGTCATCGGCCAGCAGATCCTCGGCCTTGCCGTCGCCGTCACGGTCATCCGTGGTGAAAAGCGCGGCCTGTTCGGCACGACGATCCTGAGAACGACGGCGCTGGTCGCCTGGGTCGTGCCCGGCATTGCCGGCGGCATCATCTGGCAGATGCTGTTTTCCGAAGCGCCCTACGGCGCGCTGAACAGCATTCTGAGGCTGATGCACATGCCGACCGTTGCCTGGCTATCCGATCCGGCCATCGCGCCATGGTCGACGCTGATCTCCAACATCTGGCGCGGCACCGCCTTTTCCATGGTCGTCATGTATGCGGCGCTGAAGGCGATCGATCCCTCGCTCTATGAAGCTGCCGAAGTCGACGGTGCCACCGCCTCGCAGCAGTTCTTCTTCGTCACGCTGCCGCAGCTGCGCGCTGCCATCCTCGTCAACATGATCCTCATCACCATCCAGACGGTGAACACCTTCGATGCGATCATCACGCTGACGGGCGGCGGTCCCGGGCGCGCGACCGAGGTCATCTCGCTCTACGTCTTCAACATCGTCTTCCGGAACTACGATCTCTCCGGCGGCAGCGTGCTCTCCGTGGTGATGCTGATCATCAGCCTAGGCCTCGCTTTCATCTACGCCTCGTTCCTGCCGAAGGAGGAAGAGCAATGAGCCGACGCACCGGAACACCGCTCGGCGATGCCATGAGCTATCTCTTCATGCTGGCGATGTTCATCTTCTTCGCCGGCCCCCTCACCTATCTCCTGTCGATGGCGATGCGCGACAAGCGCGAGATCTATCGCGGCGCGGCGCGTTATATCCCCAACAATCCGACCGTCGACAATTTCATCACCGTTCTCAACAACAGCTATTTCCCGATCTATCTCTGGAACGGCCTCAAGCTCGCGGCGCTCAGCGGCTTTGGTGTGCTGATCGTGGCGCTGCCCGCGGCCTACGCTTTTTCCCGCTTCAATTTCCGCGGCAAGGGCCTGTCGATGATGGGGCTGCTGCTCTTCCAGATGATCTCGCCGCTCGTCATCATGGTGCCGCTCTACCGTTACATGAACCGGCTCGGAATGCTGGATACGCATTTTGCCGTCGTCATGGTCTATATCGCGCTCGGCGTTCCCCTTGCGACATGGCTGTTGAAGAGCACGGTCGACGGCATTCCGCGCAGCCTCGACGAGGCGGCGATGATCGATGGCTGCAACCGCTTCTCGGTCTTTTGGCGGATCATTCTGCCGCTGTCGGCGCCGGGCATCGCCTCGGTCTTCATCATCACCGTCATTGCCGGCTGGTCGCAATTCCTGGTGCCTTTCCTGTTGCTCACTAAAAATGACCTGATGCCGATCGGTGTCGGAATCTTTAACTTCCGCGGCATGCAGACCGACTCATCCATCCAGCTGCTTGCCGCCGCCTGCCTGATCTCGGTCGTTCCGGCAATCGTGGCTTTCCTGTCGCTGCAGAGGCTAATCCTCGGCGCGATGACCAGCGGCGCGGTGAAGGGATGAGACGGTCTGCTTCTTGACGCGTGAGGAAGGATCGAACGCATGAACCAGACGCTCGGCGCCAGGCTCTCCCCGGATCTGACGGGGGCCAATGTCGAAGATGCCGGCGAGCACAACAGGGCCGTCGTCCTGCGCTGCATCCACCGCCAGGCGCCGATCTCGCGGGCCGAAATCGCGCGGCGGACCGGCTTCACCAAGCCGGCCATCGCCCGTATCGTCGACCGCCTGCTCAATGAAGGCCTGATTATGGAAGCGCGCCGACGCCACGGGCTGCGTGGCCAGCCGGCGATCGAGCTGGAGATCAACCCGGACGCCTCTTACGCCATCGGCATCAACATCGATCGCGACCATCTGACGATCCTCGCCGTCGATGCCGTCGGCAATGTCCGCGCCCGGGTCCATCACGAGAAGCGCTTCATCCTGCCTGGTGAATTCATGCAGCTGACATCGGACGCGATCTCGCATTTCCAGCGCAGCCGGCTGATCGACGATGCGCGCCTTTGCGGCATCGGGCTGGCGGTGCCGGATTGGCTTGGCGAAATCTCGCTGCTCGGCAAGCCGGATGCCTATCAGGAATGGACGGAATTCGATGTGCGCGCCGCCCTCGAGAACCTGACGCAGCATCCCGTCTTCATCGAAAACGAGGCCAATGCTGCTGCCCTTGCCGAGCTCGATTACGGCCTCGGCGCCGAAAGCAGCAGCTTTTTCTACATCGCCGTCAATGCCTGCCCGGGCGGCGGCCTGGTGCTCGACGGCAACGGCCATCGCGGCGCCATGGGCCTCAGCGGCGAGATCGGCTGGCTGCCGATCGCCGACGGCCGCGACGGCAAAGGCCAGAAGGTCCAGCTTCTCGGCGAGATCTTCTCGCTGTTCTTCCTCTATGATTTCCTGGCCAAACACGGCATCGAAGTGAGCGTTCCCCAGGATCTTTTGGCGCTCGACGCGCAGGGCAAGCGTCTCGTTTCGCAGTGGCTGAAGGAGATGAGCGCGCATCTGGCGGTCGCCGTCAAACATATCGCCATGATCGTCGATCCCGATGCCGTGCTCGTCGGCGGCAGGCTGCCGATCCGCATCGTCGATGAATTGCTGCGTTATGTGCACGAGCATCTCGACGCCGAGGATACAAACCTGCCCTCGCTGCATCGCGCCTCGCTCGGCGAGGACGCCTCGGCGATCGGCGCGGCGGCGATGCCGATGGCGGCCGCCCTCATGCTCGCATCGGCGGATGTGGCGCAACGCACGCGCTCGCCGCTCAAATTCATGGATCGGCTGAACAGTTGAAACGGCCGCAAGGCGCGGGAGGATATGGTGAAGATCGGCTTCTATACCTCGACATTCAATGACCGCCCGCTGGAGGAAGTGGTGGATTTCGCCGCCTCGGCCGGTTTCGACGCCATCGAGATCGATGTCGGCGGCCACATCAAGACACCGGACCGAGTGGCGGACGCCGTCGCGCTGGCGAGGCAGCGCGGCCTCTTCGTCTCCTCGATCACCTATTTCGGCAACCAGCTCGATGCCGACCGCGACAAGCGCCGGGAGCTCAGGACAAGGACGGCGGAGTTCGCCCAGGCGATCGGCGAGACCGGCGTGCAGATCTTCGTGATCTTCCCGGGCCGCGACGACAGCGCCAGCGACGAGGTCAACTACGACGATTTCGCCGACTTCGCGAACGGTCTGATCGTCGAGACCCAATCCTCCGGCCTAACCTTCGCGATCGAAAACTGGCCGGGACCGAAAGACAATTTCATCGGCACCACGCCAAAGGGTTGGCAGGAGCTTTTCGCCAGAATCCCGGATCGCCGCTTCGGGCTCGAATTCGATCCCTCGCACCTCATCCGCATCGGCGTCGATCCCTATCACGCAATGGAGGCGGTGAAGCATCGCCTCGCCATCCTGCATGCCAAGGATACGGCGATCGACAAGCAGGCCCTGCAGGCGATCGGCTATCACGGCAGGGGCTGGTGGCAATACAAGCTGCCGGGGCTCGGCCTTCTCGATTGGCCGCGTTTCCTCAGCCAGGCGCGCGGACATGGTTTCGATGGCACGCTCTCGATCGAGCACGAGGACACCGCCTATGGCTGGCCGGGCAAGGATCTCCATGCGCGCAAGGAGGGCGAACGCCTCGGCCTCGATTATCTCAAGAGTGTCTTGAACGGACTTTGACGGCGAATTCTGGAGGAGTTTCATGGCCCATGTTTCGGTCAACAATGCGCGCAAGGATTACGGCGCGTTCAAAGCCATCAAAGGCGTGTCGGTGGATATCGGTGACGGCGAGTTCGTCGTGCTGGTCGGCCCCTCCGGCTGCGGGAAATCGACGCTGCTCCGGATGATCGCCGGGCTGGAAGGCATCACCTCGGGCCAGATCCAGATCGGCAAGCATATCGTCAACGAGCTGGCGCCCAAGGATCGCGACATCGCCATGGTGTTCCAGAACTACGCGCTCTATCCGCATATGACGGTCGCCAAGAACATGGGCTTCTCGCTACGGCTGAAGCGCATGCCGAAGTCGGAGATCGACCACCGGGTCGTCAATGCCGCCAAGATCCTCGGCCTCGAAAATCTGCTGGAGCGCTATCCGAAGCAATTGTCTGGCGGCCAGAGGCAGCGCGTGGCGATGGGCCGGGCGATCGTGCGCGATCCGGCCGTCTTCCTGTTCGACGAGCCCTTGTCGAACCTCGACGCCAAGCTGCGCGTGCAGATGCGCTCGGAGATCAAGGAACTGCATCAGCGGCTGCAGACGACCACCATCTACGTTACCCACGACCAGATCGAGGCGATGACCATGGCCGACAAGATCGTCGTCATGAAGGACGGGCTGATCGAACAGTCCGGCTCGCCGCTCGAACTCTACGATCGCCCGAGCAATCTCTTCGTCGCCGGCTTCATCGGCTCGCCGGCGATGAATTTCATCGAGGGCAGCATGGGCGAAGACGGCTTCAGGACCGTGGATGGCCTGCTGCTGCCGAGCGAGCGGCGCCCGGCAAACGCCGTCACCTATGGCATACGTCCCGAACATATCGCGCTCGATCCTGAAGGCATCGAGGTGACGACCGTCGTCGTGGAGCCGACGGGCTCGGAAACCCTCGTCCTCGTCCGGCTGGGAGGGCAGACGCTGACCTGCGTCTTCCGCGAGCGGATCAGGGCTGCGCCCGGCGACATCCTGAAGATCGCGCCGATCCACGATGCCGTGCACCTCTTCGCCGCCGACGAGCAGCGGATCACCACAGGCGAAGCGCCGTTGAGTTAAGCCCGCCGAATGCCCCTCCCCTTCGGCCGGGCGCCGCCGGGGGCGCGTTATCAGCGCCCCCGGCCCAAACTCCCCGGCCTCTCAGACATCATGCAGCACCGAGCAAGTGTTTGAATACGCGGCCAAAAGGTTAATATGCGTTAACCTTAAATTTCTTGGCCGGTATCGGAGAATCGCGGATAATAACGGTTAGAGGGGCTTTTGATCCCGAAAATCGTTATCCGAGAGATTGCCGCCGATGAACGCTAATTTGAATGCCTTGAAGGCAGCACCACTGCATTTCGAGGATCAGATTCTCGAACATGGCGACGTGATATCGAAGAAGCTGCATCTGCTCAGCGTGCAGCGTTTTCCGCCGAATGCGAAGAAGACGCTGCGCAGCTTCTCGCTGGCGGAGGTCGCCAATTATGTCGGCGCGTCGCAGAGCACGCTGAAGAAGCT
This sequence comes from Rhizobium mulingense, assembly GCF_029194105.1. Classification (NCBI taxonomy): domain Bacteria; kingdom Pseudomonadati; phylum Pseudomonadota; class Alphaproteobacteria; order Hyphomicrobiales; family Rhizobiaceae; genus Rhizobium; species Rhizobium mulingense. The sequence goes on from NZ_JARFVE010000011.1 coordinate 111,402, forward strand.
GCATCTCGAAGGCAAAGGCCCCTGTCCCAGGACCTCGCCTTCCGGGCGGCGCTCCTACAGCGCCGAGCAGATGCTGGAACTGAGGCGCTATCTCGATGCGCATGGCCGCTCCGAAAGCCGCATGTATGTGCCCCATCGCCGCGGAAACGAGAAGCTGCAGGTCATCGCCGTCGTCAACTTCAAGGGCGGCTCGGGCAAGACGACAACAGCTGCCCATCTTGCCCAGCATCTGGCGCTGACCGGCCACCGCGTGCTCGCCGTCGATCTCGATCCGCAGGCCTCGCTCTCTTCCCTGCACGGCTTCCAGCCGGAATTCGACCAGGCCTCCTCGCTCTACGAGGCGATCCGCTACGACGGCGAGAAGAAGAAGCTGTCGGAAATCATCCACCAGACCAATTTTCCCGGCCTGGATATCGTGCCGGCCAATCTGGATCTGCAGGAGTACGAGTACGACACGCCGCTCGCCATGGCCGACAAATCGAGCAATGACGGCAAGACCTTCTTCACCCGCATCTCGCGCGCGATCGCCGAAGTCGACGATCGCTACGACGTCGTCGTCATCGATTGCCCGCCGCAGCTCGGCTACCTCACGCTAACGGCGCTGACGGCGGCGACCAGCGTCTTGATCACCATCCATCCGCAGATGCTCGACGTCATGTCGATGGGCCAGTTCCTGCTCATGCTCGGCGGCATCCTGAAGCCGATCCGCGCTGCCGGCGCCGAGGTGAACCTCTCCTGGTACCGCTACCTCATTACCCGTTACGAGCCGACCGATGTGCCGCAGGCGCAGATGGTCGGCTTCATGTCGACCATGTTCCACGAATTCATGCTGAGGAACCAGATGGTCAAATCGACGGCGATTTCGGATGCCGGCATCACCAAGCAGACGCTTTATGAGGTCGAGCGCTCCTCGATGAACCGGGGAACCTATGATCGCGCGATCGAGGCGATGGACGCCGTCAACGCCGAGATCGCCGGGCTCATTCACCAGGCATGGGGGCGGTGAATTTGTCGGCCGACAAATTCACCGTTTCCATGAAGCAAATCAATGGAATGACTGCAATCGGAGGAAGTCATGGCACGGAAAAATCTGCTTGAGGGGCTCACCGAGATGCCCGAGAGCGCGGGCGCGCCGAACTATCCGATGCGCGGGGCAGGCCGCTCGCTCGTCCGATCGCTGGACGAGCTTGCCAAGCAGGCGGAGAAATTCCTCGAGGGCGAGGCGGTGGTCGATCTCGACCCCGATGTCGTCGAGGTCTCATTCGTCAAGGACCGGCTGTCGGAAGACGACGAGGCGTTCCGCGCGCTGGTCGAGGCGATCCGTGCACGCGGACAGCACACGCCCATCCTGGTGCGCCCACACGGTAAGATCGACGGACGCTATCAGGTCGTGTTCGGCCACCGGCGCCTGCGCGCCGCCCGCGAACTCGGCCGCAATGTCCGCGCCGTCGTCAAGGCGATCGACGACCGCACCCATGTCATCGCCCAGGGCCAGGAAAATTCGGCCCGCGCCGACCTCACCTTCATCGAGCGGGCGCTCTTCGCCAAGCGGTTGGAGGAGCTCGGCTATGACAGAGAGGTGATCTCGACGGCGCTCGCCGCCAATGCGGCCTCGGTCTCGAAGATGATGTCGGTGATGGAGCGGCTGCCGCAGGAGGTCGTCCAGGCGATCGGCCCGGCACCCGGCGTCGGCCGCGAACGCTGGGTGGAACTGTCGCTGCTCGCCGGCAAATCGGCCAATGCCGCAAGTGTCGCCAAGGTCCTCGAGGACGACAACTTTCATGAGTTACCCTCCGACAAACGATTCGAAGCGCTCTATGCGGCGCTCAACAAAAGCGCGCGGCCGGTCAGGAAAACCGCCGCCGCCAGGAAGGTGACATGGCAGCCGCTGGACAAGGCGGTTCAGGCGGAAATGAAGAATGACGGCAAGGCGTTCTCGCTCTCGATGAAGGCGAGGAATGCCGGCCGCTTCGGGGAATTTCTCTCCGGCAGGCTGGATGCGCTCTATGAGCAATTCCTCGCCGAGGAGGGCACACAAGGAGACTGAAACCGCAAAAGAAAAAGGCCCCCAAACGAACGAGTCGTGGAAGCCCTTCTCACATCCTTAAGCAAGACAGAGAATCGCATTTTCACGAATCCCCGTCAAGAGTCCTGAAGCGCGCACCCGTGTCTTTTCAGATGCGGCAATGACGCTGCAGCGCTTTTCCTCCTCCCATCGTTTCGGTGAGCGGATTTCTTTTGCCTGATGAGAGGTGAAGGAAATGGAGAGTGAATCTGTGACGACGCCCTTCGGGCGGCGGCCGATGTCGCTTGCCCTGCTGCTGAAACAGCGGCGCGGCGAAGCGATCGCGGCTGGAACCACGCGCAACAAATGGAAATTGTTCCGATCGGTCTGCGAGGCGCGGGCAGGGCTCGGCGTGACCGACCGGGCGCTCACCGTGCTCGACGCGCTGCTGAGCTTCTATCCCGAGGACGAGCTCTCCAGCGAAAAAGGGCTGGTGGTCTTTCCCTCGAATGTGCAGCTTTCGCTGCGAGCACGCGGCATGGCCGCCGCCACTCTTCGCCGGCATCTCGCCGTGCTCGTTGAGGCCGGCCTCATCTCCCGCAAGGACAGCCCGAACGGCAAGCGTTACGTCCGCCGCGGCAGGGAAGGCAGCATCGACGAGGCCTATGGCTTCAGCCTGGCGCCGCTGCTCGCCCGCGCATCGGAAATTGAGGCGATGGCCGCCGGGCTCGCCGCCGACCGGCAGAGGCTGCGGGCAATGAAGGAGCGGCTGACGATCTGCCGACGCGACATCGTCAAGCTCATCGCAGCAGCACTTGAGGAAACCGTTCCCGGAGAGTGGGAGCGGGTGTCTTCGCTGTTTCACACACTGCTGCGGCGCATCCCGAAGGCGACAAAGCTCGAAAATCTGCCGCCGCTTCTCGAAGAGCTGGAAACGCTTCGCCTTTCCATCATCAACACATTGGAATCGCACGATAAAATGCAAATGGCGAGCACCAATGAATCCCAGAGTGAGCGCCACATACAGAATTCGAATCCCGAATCCCTATCTGAATTTGAACCGGGCCTGGAAACGGGGCAGGAGGCGAGGCGGAACGATCAGACGAGGGCAGGACTGGAAAGCCATGACCAGAGCAGGCGAGGGGATGGCGGGCAGGGATGGCGGGCCGTGTCTCGGCCGCATGCGGGGAGATTGAAATCCTTCCCGCTCGGCATGGTGCTGCAGGCCTGCCCCGATATCATCGAATACGGTCCGGGCGGGGCCATCGGCAGCTGGCGGGATCTGATGACGGCGGCGATCACCGTGCGCGCGATGCTGCGCGTCAGCCCGCCGGCCTATGAGGAAGCCTGTTCGGTGATGGGGCCGGAAAACGCCGCCACCGTCATGGCCTGCATCCTGCAAAGGGGAGGGGGCATCACCTCCGCCGGCGGCTATCTCAGGGATCTCACGCGCTGCGCCGGAGGCGGCGAATTCGCGCTCGGTCCGATGCTGATGGCGCTGTTGCGGGTGAAAAATCCGCCAATCGCCAAAGTCAGCTGACGGTGCTCTTTCTGCCGCGCAGAAGAGCGGCGCGAATCTGTTCGTTCTTGTTGAGGACGGGCGGTGGAACCGGCGCCGGCTCGGGCGCCTCGGCCTTAGCGCCCTGCTTGAGGCTCAGGAAGCGCTTCTGCGCGACCAGCCGGTCTTCGGCCGACAAGGGGTCGACCGGTTCGCCGTCGATGTTGTGGCGCATGGAATCGGGCTGGGCGCTGGCGAAATAATAGCGCCGGCAATGGACATAGGCGGCGGTCGCGCGCCGGAGCGTCGTTACCCCGGCCTCGGGTTTTAATAGCGGACGCAGCTCGTTGAACAGGCCGACGGCGAAGGGAAGAACGGGATCGCCGGGCTTGGCCGGAAGCACGCCGACCGGCCGGATCAACATGCTGTTGATCGCGTTTGCCTTCTCCACATCGAGCTCGGTCGCCGCAATTGGCCCGCGGCTGATCTTCCAGGGTTTGTCCATGCATCCTCCATAACGGCCGACTATGATGGTATCTTGACGGACAGGGCCAATAACGCCGCGGCCCGCACATTGCTAGCCCGCGGCAAGCTTCCATTTCCGGGCGGATATAGGTTCGGCCTTATCGGTCTGCCATTCCCATATAATCGTTTTTATCGCGGAATGTGCATTGACCTCCGGCATCGATTACACTTCTTATCCGCGCCCAAGAAGAATGACTGGCCGCGGGGAGGATATATGCGGGTTTTCTCGAGCATTGACGAGCTGCGCCACACGCTCGATGCGCTGAAGCGGCAGGGCCGGACCGTCGGCCTCGTTCCGACGATGGGTTATCTCCATGCCGGTCATATGCAGCTTGTCGCGCGTGCCCGCGCGGAGAACGACATCGTCGTCGTCTCGATTTTCGTCAATCCACTGCAGTTCGGCCCGGCGGAAGATCTCAGCAAATATCCGCGCGATCTGGAGCGCGATTCAGCCATGCTGAAACAGGCCGGGGTCAATTTCCTTTTTTCGCCCGGTGTCGAGGATATGTATCCCCGCCCGATGCTGACCGTGGTCGATCTTCCCGATCTCGGGGGCGAGCTGGAAGGCGCGGTGCGACCCGGGCATTTCGCCGGTGTTGCGACTGTCGTCTGCAAGCTTTTCAACATCGTGCAGCCGCAGACCGCTTATTTCGGAGAGAAGGACTACCAGCAGGTCGTCATCATCAAGCGAATGGTGAATGATCTCGCCGTTCCGGTGCGTGTCATTGCCGTGCCGACCGTCAGGGACAGCGACGGCCTCGCCTTGTCGTCGCGCAATGTCTATCTCAGCGAGGCGGAGCGGCGGGCCGCGGTGATCATCCCTCAGACCCTCGACGAGGCGGAGCGTCTCGTCGCCGATGGTCTTGCGGATCCCGGCGAACTCGAGGCGAAGCTGACGGCGTTTCTCGGTCGCGAACCTCTGGCAAAGCCCGAGGTCGTTGCGGTCAGGGACGCCTCGACGCTGCAGCCGGTCGCCTCGATCACGGCGCCGGTTGTCGTGGCGCTCTTCGTAAGGATCGGTTCGACACGGCTTCTCGACAACAGGGTTATCGGGGGCAACAGGCTTATCGGCGAGCGGAGCTTGCCGGGAAAGGGAGTAAGCAGATGAGTGCGGTCGGATCCCACAAGCGTCTTACGCCAGCCCGCATCTCATCCATGAAGGGCGGCAAACCGATCGTCTGCCTCACCGCCTATACCACGCCGATGGCGCGTCTGCTCGATGAGCATTGCGACCTGCTGCTGGTCGGGGACTCGCTCGGTATGGTGCTTTATGGCATGGAGACCACGATCGGCGTCACACTCGATATGATGATCGCACATGGCAAAGCTGTCATGCGCGGCGTTGCCAAGGCCTGCGTCGTCGTCGACATGCCGTTCGGCAGTTACCAGGAATCGAAGGAGACCGCCTTCCGCAACGCCGTCCGCATTCTACAGGAAACCGGCTGCGACGCCGTCAAGCTGGAAGGCGGAGAAGAGATGGCCGAGACCATCGCCTTCCTGACGAAGCGCGGAATTCCGGTCATGGGGCATATCGGCCTGATGCCGCAACAGGTCCAGACCGCCGGCGGCTATCGATCCGTCGGGCACTCCGAACACGAGACCTCAAAGATCCGTCGCGACGCGCATGCCATCGGCGGTTCGGGAGCTTTCGCCGTCGTCATCGAGGGCACGGTGGAACCGCTCGCTCGCGAAATGACTTCAGCCATGCACATACCGACCATCGGCATCGGCGCCTCCGCCGCCTGCGACGGCCAGGTTCTGGTCTCTGACGACATTCTGGGGCTCTTCAACGATTTCACGCCACGTTTCGTCAAGCGTTATGACGAACTCGGCAAGAGGGTCGCGGATGCCGTCGCCGCCTATGCCGAGGACGTGCGCTCGCGAAAGTTCCCGGCAGCCGACCACACGTTCAAGCGACGGCCGTAAGACGAAGGGTCTGGCCGCTTATCGCTCCTCAACCCTTTCCCGCAGGGGGAAGGTCTCGGGGCGCCAACGGGGACAGCCAAGTCCGTCACCCACCGCCATACTGCTGACGCATCGTCTCCGCCGACCGGCGGACTGCCTCGCCAACCTCCTGCAACTGCCTGGCCATCGGCGTGGAATTGCGCCAAACCATGCCGATGGTTCGCGACGGCTGCGGCGACGGAAAACGGGAGATCGAGACGTGGGCCGAGCGCGTTTCGACGGGAACGGCCATTTCCGGGATCAGGGTGACGCCGATGCCGGCGCCGACCATCTGGACGAGCGTGGAGAGCGAGCTGCCTTCCATGATCTCCCGCGGGCGGGCAGTGCCCACCTTGCAGAAGGACAGCGCCTGGTCTCGGAAGCAGTGGCCTTCTTCGAGCAGCAGCAGCCTCATTTCGCGGAGCGCCTCACGCTCGGGCACTGGCTTTTCGCCGTCCTCCCGCCGCCGGACCAGCACGAATTCCTCCCTGAAAAGCTCAAGTTCGGTGAGTGAGGGTTCCGACACCGGCAGTGCGACAATCGCCATGTCGAGCTGGCCCTGCGCCAGCTCCTGAACCAGCTTACCCGTCTGCGTCTCGCGCACCTCGATCTGAATTCCGGCGAAGGTTTTGTTGAGATCGTTTATAATTGCCGGCAGCAGATAGGGCGCGATCGTCGGGATGATGCCGATGCGCAGGCGCACGAGAAAGGAATCGCGCGAAGCGCGGGCAAACTCGCCGAGCTCGTCGACAGCGCGCAGGATGTCGCCGACCCTGAGTGCAAAGGTCTGGCCGAAGGGGGTGAGCTTCACCTCGCGCGCACTGCGCTCGAAGAGTTCGCTGCCCAATTCCTGCTCCAGTTCTTTGATCTGCATGGAGAGCGCCGGCTGGGAGATGGCACAGGCATCGGCCGCGCGGCGGAAACGGCCGTTCCTTGCCAGGGCTTCAAAATAACGCAGCTGTTTCAGGGTAACATTCTTCATAACCTTAGCTTATCGCAGCAATCAGTAAATCCAACTTAAAATTATTGGATGCTTCCGATATGAACACTGCAAGGGAGAGAGTGGGGCATCGGCCCGGCTCATCTTTTGAACCGCAGGCAGATCGAACAATGAAGGAGACGATCATGGACAACCCCACTGACAGCACAGGCAAATGTCCTGTGGCCCATGGTAATACGCCGCGCGGCAGAGCCAATCGCGACTGGTGGCCGAACCAGCTGAACGTGCAGATTCTTCATCACAACTCCGGCCGCGCCGACCCGATGGGCAAGGATTTCGAATATGCCGAGGAGTTCAAGAAGCTCGATCTCGACGGCCTGAAGAAGGATCTTCACGCGCTGATGACGGATTCGCAGGACTGGTGGCCGGCCGACTTCGGCCATTACGGCGGCCTCTTCATCCGCATGGCCTGGCACAGCGCCGGCACCTACCGCATCACCGACGGCCGCGGCGGCGCCGGCCAGGGCCAGCAGCGTTTCGCACCGCTCAACTCCTGGCCTGACAATGCCAACCTCGACAAAGCCCGCCGCCTGCTGTGGCCGATCAAGCAGAAATACGGCAACCGCATCTCCTGGGCCGACCTCCTGATCCTCACCGGCAACGTCGCGCTCGAATCGATGGGCTTCAAGACCTTCGGCTTCGCCGGCGGCCGCGCCGATGTCTGGGAGCCGGAAGAGCTCTACTGGGGTCCTGAAGGCACGTGGCTCGGCGACGAGCGCTACAGCGGCGAACGCCAGCTCGCAGAACCGCTCGGCGCCGTGCAGATGGGCCTCATCTACGTTAACCCGGAAGGCCCGGGCGGCAACCCCGATCCGCTCGCCTCGGCGCGCGACATCCGCGAGACTTTTGCTCGGATGGCGATGAACGATGAAGAGACCGTGGCGCTGATCGCTGGCGGTCACACGTTCGGCAAGACGCATGGCGCCGGCGATCCCTCTTTCATTGGCCCAGAGCCGGAAGGCGGCGCGATCGAGGACCAGGGCCTCGGATGGAAGAGCTCGTTCGGCTCCGGCGTCGGCAAGGATGCGATCACCGCCGGCCTCGAAGTCACCTGGTCGCAGACGCCGACCAAGTGGAGCAACCACTTCTTCGAAAACCTGTTCGCCTTCGAATGGGAGCTGACGAAGAGCCCGGCCGGCGCGCATCAGTGGCAGGCGAAGAACGCCGAAGCCTCCATTCCGGACGCCTACGACGCCTCGAAGAGGCACCTGCCGACCATGCTGACCAGCGACCTGGCCCTGCGCTTTGATCCGGTCTACGAGAAGATCTCGCGCCGCTTCCTCGAAAACCCCGACCAGTTCGCCGACGCTTTCGCCCGCGCCTGGTTCAAGCTGACCCACCGCGATATGGGCCCGAAGGTACGCTACCTCGGCCCGGAAGTTCCGGCCGAAGACCTGATTTGGCAGGATGTGATCCCAGCCGTCGACCATCCCCTCGTCGACGACAAGGACATTGCCGAACTGAAGGAAAAGGTTCTCGCCACCGGCCTCAGCGTGCAGGAACTAGTCTCGACCGCGTGGGCGTCCGCCTCGACCTTCCGCGGCTCCGACAAGCGCGGCGGCGCAAACGGCGCGCGCATCCGCCTTGCCCCGCAGAAGGACTGGGACGCCAACCAGCCGGCGCAGCTCGCCAAGGTGCTCGGCGTCCTCGAAGGCATCCAGAAGGACTTCAACGCCGCCCAGACCGGGGCCAAGAAGATCTCGCTCGCCGACCTCATCGTTCTCGCCGGTGCTGCCGGCATCGAGAAGGCGGCAGCGGCCGGCGGCAACGCCGTCAACGTGCCCTTCACGCCGGGCCGCATGGATGCTTCTGAAGCCCAGACCGACGCGCTTTCCTTCGCAGCACTCGAGCCGCGTATCGACGGCTTCCGCAACTACGTGAACGACAAGCGTCATCAGTTCATGAAGCCGGAAGAAGCTCTCGTCGACCGCGCTCAGCTCTTGACGCTGACCGGTCCTGAGATGACCGTCCTTGTCGGCGGCCTGCGCGTGCTGAAGGCCGGCGCCCCGGAGCACGGCGTCTTCACCTCGCGTCCCGAGACGCTGACGAACGACTTCTTCGTCAACCTGCTCGACATGGGCACGCAGTGGGTTCCCGCCGCCGGCAAGGACGGCGTCTATGAGGGCCGCGACCGCAAAACGGGCGCTTCCAAGTGGACCGGCACCCGCGTCGACCTGATCTTAGGCTCGCACTCGCAGTTGCGCGCCTTCGCCGAAGTCTATGGCCAGGCCGACGCCAAGGGGAAGTTCGTCAATGACTTCGTCGCCGCCTGGAACAAGGTCATGAACGCCGACCGCTTCGACCTCGTCTGATCAGTCCCGCAAATTTTGCCCGGGCGCGGTTTCGGCTGCGCCCGGGCTTTTTCGTCTCTATCGAATGCCTGTATTGCTAAGGCCGTGATTCTCCTGCCTCACCAAGTCAGATTAGGTGGAGATGGGCACCACCTCTCCTTCCTCATTCCTGTGCTCGTCACAGGAATCCAGTGCGCCAAGTCCTTGGGCGCGAGACACTTTTCAATTGTTGTATTGAGTCGTTCACCGCGCGGACGCGCGGTGGCTGGATTCCTGTGGCACAGGAATGAGGAGCGGGGTTGGCCTCCAGCCATTCTCTCCCACACCGGAGTTTCCCGGCTCCAGCTCCCGATCGTTCGGGCCGTCGATGCAGTGTCGCAGACTTCTAGCCATGAGCGACCTCGAATGCGATAGATAATCGCCGCATTTGGGGGAACGGTTTCAAGGTAAAGTCGCGGCCATCACCGGAGCCGCCTCGGGTATTGGATTGGCGTCGACCGAAGCGATCATCTCTGCCGGCGGTACGGTGGTGATGATCGATCGGGACGAGACGGCGCTGGACGCAGCCTGCGGCAGGCTCCTTCGACATTTGAGTTGAGCGGAAGGCAGGGTGGAATCATCTCCGTATAAACCGGCCAGGAGGCGGATACGGCGCGCCGAAACGGCTGAAGCTCTCTGGGGCTACCGCCCGGTCGTCCAATCCTCGACGCGCAGGCCATCCACGCGCCGGAAATCCCCGACGTTGTTCGTAATAAGAACAAGATCCCGCGTCTTCGCCTGCCCGGCGATCAGCACATCGTAAGGACCGATCGGTGTTCCCTTTGCCGCCAACGCCGCGCGGACCTCTCCAGCGGCCAGCGCATCCTCGCGCTCGAAACCGACGGTCGGGAAATCCGCCATGAACAGGCGCAGGGTTTCGAGATTGTAGGAAATTTTCGCGCTTTTATAGGCGCCGTAATAGAGCTCGTGCATGACGATGCTCGACAGCCCGATCGATCCCTCATCGCTGTCCATGACGTGGGCGAGCAGCGTGTCGGACTTCCGGCCGATCAGAGCGATCATCGCATTGGTGTTGATGAGATGGGTGATCACTTGAACAAGTCCTGAAGGCCAGTTCTCTCCTGATCTTCCGGCTCCTCGCGTCCCTCCGCCATGAAATCGTCGCTGAGGCCGCGCTCCAGGGCGCTGCGCAACGAGGCCCACCGCACGCCATGATCAGTCCGCGGCCGGAGAATGATCGCATCGCCTTCCCGTGTCACTTCCACCTGATCCACGTCGAAGCGAAACTCCTTCGGCAGCCGGACGGCCTGCGAATTGCCGGATTGAAACACGCGCGCATATTGCGGCATAGAGAACGCTCCACAGCTTGTATGTATACCCGCGGCTGGCGGCATTCATCCAAGAAGCCGTTCCACTAACGAGGCAGAATGCCGAAAGGCGAGAGCGTCAGCAGATCGGGATCATCAGTCTCCGTCGCTTTCGCCACCTCGGCGTGGCTCATGCTGTAGCCGTAGGCAAGGACGCGGACGCCGTCGATCATGAAGAACTGCGCCTGGTCCAGGCCGGGCCGCAGCGTTGCCGTCACGGTGACTGTTTCATACATTCTTTCGAGATGCAGAGGCTCCTGCGGAACGACGCGCACCAGCTGGTTGGGCGGAGGGGAAGGCATATGGCTGCAGGCTCCGGCCCAGGGGACCAGCATGAATTCGTAGACGAGGTCACCATCCTGGTCGACCGGCAGCACGAAGCCCGTCAATTCGACCGGCTGGCCCTCGTCATGCCAGGCCAGCGTTTCGCCCTGCGGGCCGCTGACCGTCTTGCCCGACAGCGGCATTGTCGCCTTGGCCTGATCGGCCGGCCGCAAAGCACTCCAGAAAATGGGCTGGGCTGCGGCAAATGCATCTGAAACCGGCCATGTGGAAACCAATGCCAGCACCGCGACCATCAGGCAAAAGGGACTGTGCTTCATCATCGCGTCTCCTGGGCCGGCCGTTTCGGCGACCTGCCGCTGCCGCGCGAATGCTACTCCTGATTTCGCTCGGCCGTCAAAACTTCCTTCCTTGGTGAGTGTTTTTTGAAGTGAGAGCAATTGCACGCCCTCGTCATGGGAAGACCCCGTGTGAGGTGAACACGGGGTCTTCCTGCCGGGCCGCAGCGATCAGTGAGCCGCGGCTTTCTCCGGCATCATCGAGGAGTGGTGCGAGGTGATCAGCCAGTTCCCGTCCTTGAATTCATAGGTGTAGGTATAGCGGGCGGGGACCTTGGAGCCGTCCTTCATCGCGAAGGTGTAGGTGCCGGTGTCAACGGCCCAGTTGCAGCCGGTCTTGATGTCGCGGCTGTCGATATGGCCCTTGGGCTCGTTGGCGAGGAAGTGCTTGAAATAATCGATCCGCTCTTCCTGGGTCAGGCGGGGCTTGTTCGAGAGGGTGGCGAGCAGCACGGAGTCCTCGCTGTAGTTCTTGGCGACCTCATCCGGGCTCAGCGTCGCGAGCGAGCCGTTCCAGCGGTCGAAGAGCTTGGCGACCTGCTGGTCGCTCACCGGGGCGCAGGTTACCGTATCGCTGGCGGCCGCGGCCGACTGGACCTGAACGGCACTGAAGACGAGGGCGGCGGCAATGATCATACGCATGTTTGACTTTCCTGTATCGCGGTTCCGGCGGACATCGCATCGGTCGACCGCATGACCGAGATCTAAGGTGCCGGGCGCCGCTGCCCCATCTGCCGGGTGGCTTCGATCCGATCTGCCGAACGGCATAGATGACATTCGCGCCGGAATGACTATCGTGCCCGCGTCATTCATCGCAGGAGCAGTCCCTTTGGGTCGGGAGCGTAATACGGATAGCGCCCATGCGCCCGATGTCGCGGAAATGCGGGCGCTTTACCGGGCGGCGGAAGCCCGCGCGGCGCGGCTGCGCTTCATCATCGAGGCACGAAACCTGCTCGATGCGCGGGCCTTCGAAGCGGCCGCGCCCGAGGTGCTGTCCCGCCTTTCCGATTTTGCCGGCGCCTCCCGGGCCGAACTCGTCTTTCCCTCCTTGCACGGAGCAGCGCCGGTGCGGCTGGAGATCGGCAGGAGCATTGATTACGAGGGTATCCTCTTTGCCTCCGAAGACGGCTCGGGTCTCAGCCTCACGCTCATCGGCCCGTTGCGAGGACACGCCGTCGATGCCGACGACCTGAAGACATTGGAGGTGGTGGCCGGCCAGCTTGCCGACGCCTGCAATCTCGAACGGCAGGCAGTGGAAAAGCAGGCGCTGCTCGGCGATCTCGAACGGCAGCGCAGCGAACTCGCGGCCCTCGTGGCACAGCTGATCCAGGCGCAGGAGCAGGAGCGCCAGCGGGTGGCGCTCGACCTGCATGACGGCTCGGCCCAGCTTGCCGCCGGCCTCAGCTACCGGCTGCAGGATCTGGCGGCGCGGATGGGCGAAGCGCATGCGCTCAAACCCGAGATCGATGAGCTCGCGGCGCTCGCGCGCCATTCCGTCGCCGATCTTCGCGCGGCGATCGCCGATCTGCGCCCGCCTGAGCTCGATGATCTCGGTGTCGCCGCCGCACTGCGAACCCGCCTCGATGCGATCGACGGCATGGAGGTGATCGCCGATCTCGATGGCGCCGCCGACCGCTGGCCGGCCTCGACCGGGATCATCTTCTACCGCGTCGCCCAGGAGGCGATCACCAATGCGCTCAAGCACGCCGAAGCGAGCCGGCTCATCGTGCGCCTTTTCGAAGACGGCGCTGGGCAGGCCCATCTCGAAGTGATCGACGACGGCAAGGGCATCGGCGAGGCCCGCCATGCTGAAGTTCAGGGAAGGGGAGCCCGGCTTGGCATTGCCGGCATGCGCGAGCGGCTGGCGCTGCTCGGCGGCCGTTGCGAGATCGGCGCCGGCGCCTCCGGCGGCACGCACGTCCACGCCGCAGCGCCGCTCAAGCAGGAGGCGGCGGGATGAGCGCATCCATTCTCGTTGCCGACGATCACGACATCGCCCGCGCCGGTCTGATCACTATGATCGGCGGCCAGGACGATTTCCATGTCGCCCTCGACGTGGGCGACGGCGCGGAGGCGGTGGAAGCGGCAGCACTGCACAAACCGGATCTGGCGCTGCTCGATATCCGCATGCCCCGCATGGACGGCCTTGCCGCGACGCGCGAGATCCGGCGCGTCTCACCCGGCACCCGCGTCATGATCATCACCATGCATGACAGCCTCGATTATCTGGAAGCGGCAATCGAGGCCGGCGCCAGCGGCTATCTGCTGAAGGATGCGAGCCGCGACGACATTCTGCGCACAATCCGCCGCGTGCTCGAAGGCGACGCCTTCTTCGACGGCCCGCTGGTCGCAAGGCTGCTGAAGCGCGCCGCCACCAAGCCGCAGACCAATGCCAACAGCCTAGAAACGTTGACGGTGCGCGAGCGCGAGGTGCTGAGCAAGGTAGCTGAGGGCCTGACCAACAAGGAGATCGGCCGCGCGCTGAAAATCTCGCCCGGCACGGTCAAGATCCATGTCGAGCGCATCATCGCCAAGCTCGGCGCCGGCGATAGGACGCAGGCCGCCGTCATGGCGGTGCGCGGCGGGCTCGTGCCGACAGCTAGGGAAGGGCAATGATGCCGCGCTTCGCCAACCTGCCGCTCAGGGCAAAGGGCATCGTCATCATCATGGTGCCGCTGGCGCTGCTCCTGACCGCACTCGCTTCGGTCTTCGTCGCCGACCGGCAGAGCCGCATTGCCGAGGACCAGGTGCGGGTGACGCTGGAGATCCAGTCCGGCATTCAGGAGCTGCATGCCCTGATCGCCGAAGCGGCGACCGCCATGCGTGGCTATCTGCTGACCGGCAGGAGCGACTTTCTCGATCCCTTCAGCCGGGCGGAGGACAGGCTGCCCGTGGTGCTCGACGAAGTCGGCCGGCGCTTGCGCGATGAGGAGCAGAAGGCCCGCCTCGAGCGCATCCGCGCCCTGGTCGACGCCAAAGTCGACCGTCTGCAGCTCCTGAAACAGGCCGACGTCCTGCGCGTCGGCGGGCGAGAAGATCTTGCCGCCAAGCTCATCGAGGGCAAGCAGGTGCTCGACATGCTGCGACAGGAGATCGACGCGATGAACCGGCGCGAGGCCGATCTCCTCAATGCTAGGACGCAGGCCGCCGACCGGGTCCGCACTCTGTCGCGCAGCCTGATGATCGCCGCCGGCTTTCTCGGCTTTGCCGGGGCGCTCGTCGCCGTCTTCCTGTTTTCGGCAAGCATCGTGCGCCGCGTGCACGCGCTGAAGGCCGAGGCGCACCGCCTCTCGCGGGGGGAGGTCGTGACATCAGCCGATCCCTTCCGTGATGAGCTCGGCAATCTCGGACAGGCGCTCGCAGATGCGAGCGTACTTCTGAAAAAGCGCGAGACCGATTTGACCGAGAGCGAGGAGCGCTTCCGCCAGCTGGTCGAGGGCGTCAGCGATTACGGCATATTCGGGCTCAATCCTGATGGGCGGGTGGTGAGCTGGAATGCCGGCGCCGAGCGGATCACCGGCTACCAGGTCGAAGAGATCGTCGGCCAGCATTTCTCCCGCTTCTATCCCGCTGAGACCAGGGAGACATTTCCGGCGGAGGAACTTTCCAAGGCAGCGCTGCACGGCCGCACCGAAGCGGAGGGCTGGCGCTTGCGCAAGGACGGCTCGCGTTTCTGGTCGCATGTCGTCGTCACCGCCCTCCATGACGAGACCGGGCGGCTGCGCGGCTTTTCCAAGATCACCCGCGACGTTACCGAGCGCAAGCAATTCGAGGAAGCGCTGCTGGCCGCCCGCGAGGATGCCGTGCGGGCCAGCAACGCCAAGAGCGAGTTCCTGTCGCGCATGAGCCACGAGCTGCGCACGCCGCTGAATTCCGTGCTCGGCTTCGCCCAGCTTCTGGAAATGGACGTCAACGACCCGGAGTCCCGGGAGAGCGTGGCGCAGATATTGCGAGGCGGCCGGCATCTGCTGAGCCTGATCGACGAGGTTCTCGACATGGCGAGAATCGAGGCCGGGCGCATGGATCTGGCCGTCGAGCCGCAGCCCATCGCGGAGGTGATCGAGGAAGCGGTGTCGCTCGCAAGGCCGCTCTGCGGCAAGGAGCAGATCCGCATCGAGATCATGGAGGCCGAGCCGGATCTGGCGGCGCTCGCCGACCGCCGGCGTCTCCTACAGGTGTTGCTCAACCTTCTTTCCAATGCGGTGAAATATAATCGCCCGCGGGGCAGCGTGACCGTCGGCCACCAGGCGCTTGATGACCGCATCCGCATCGAAGTCAGCGATACAGGCCCAGGCATTCCGGCCGAGCGCGTCGCGCGGCTGTTCACCCCCTTCGACCGTCTGGGCGCCGAGCGCATAAGCCAGGAGGGTACCGGCCTCGGGCTCGCGCTCTCCAGACATCTGATCGACGCCATGGGCGGGACGCTCGGCTTCGGCAACCGGCGGGGGGGCGGCGCCACGTTCCACGTCGATCTGCCGCGTGCGCCTCCGGCGATGCGGGAGGCGGCGGCGCAAGACGTCGCGGTGCCGTAAGGCGCCGCCGGTTTGTTGAAAGGCTCTCTTCCGTCATGCTCGGCCTTGTGCCGAGCATCTGACCACGATAATTTCTTGGCTGGAAAACATTTATTTTCAGAAACTTAATTGGGCCGGCGTAAATCCTCGGCACAAGGCCGAGGATGACGTCGCGGATTTGGGTCCATGACAGATGCCACCGATATCCTGCGCGCCTCGACGATCCTGATCGTCGACGATGAGCCCGCCAATGTTTCGCTGCTGGAGCGCATCCTCAAGCGCGAGGGTTTTACGGCGCTGATCAGCACCACCGAGCCGCGCGAGGCCCTGCGGCTCTTCCGCGAGTATCCCGTCGATCTCGTCCTGCTCGACCTGATGATGCCCGATCTCGACGGTTTCGCGCTGCTCGAGACTTTCGCAAGGCTCGTCCCCGACGACAGCTACCTTCCGATCCTGGTTCTGACCGCCGATGCGACCCTGCCGACGCGCCGGCGCGCGCTTTCCCTCGGCGCGAAGGATTTCCTGACCAAGCCCTTCGATGCGATCGAGGCGGTCCTGCGCATCTTCAACCTACTCGAAACCCGTATCCTGACGCTGGAACTCGCCAGGCACGGGCTGGCGACGCCGAAATCGGAACGCCCCAGGATCGATTGATCCGTGTCGCCGATCCGTCGGCGAGTCCAATCTAAGGTCAGGGATTGACCCAGCGGCAAAAGGAGAGGGCGCCGGCTTCGTCATAGCCGAATGATGCTCTGCGATTGTCCTGCTGCCGCAACTGGAACCAATCGAGCGTCCGAGCCCTAAAGACCAAGACGCCGAAGCGCGCCTTTGCCTCCGCCTCATCCGCAGGCTCCGCCGCCGTGTCGATCGTTTCGAAGGCGCGTTCGTCCCCGGGCGGGCCGCCCGTATAGGTCATCCTTGTCCGCGCGGGTAGCCTGTCCCATGCGGCCTCGGTCCCTCCGCTTCCCGGCCCATGAAGCTTGACCTCTCCCTGAAGCCGAAGTTGCAGCCGGCTTTCGGCGCTGAAGCCGAGGACCGTGACACGAGGATTTGCGAAAAGCTCCTGCCATTTCGGGCTGCGCGTATCCGTATGAAATTCGAGACGCCGCGCCGATCTGTCGGCGCCTCGCAGCACGACCATGCGCGCCTGCGGCCTCGTCTCGACATCGACGGAGCAGAGGTTGAGATAGCGGAAACCCGACTGCGGATCCGCCGCAGCCGTTTCGAGCTCCGCCCATGCCGAGGCGTCGATCCCAGCGAGATCCACCGGCAGGTCCCTGGTCAAACGGAACGGGCGATGCCGCCGTCGACGCGGATGTTCTGGCCGGTGATGTAGCCGGCCCCCTCCGACAGGAGGAAGGCGATGGTGGCCGCGATTTCCTCGCTGGTGCCGTAGCGGCCCATCGGAACGCTGTCGCGCCGCTCGTCGGTGGCGGGCAGGCTGTCGATCCAGCCGGGCAGGACGTTGTTCAGGCGAATGTTCTTGGCCGCATAGCTGTCCGCGAAGATCTTGGTGAAGCTCGCCAGCCCCGCCCGAAAGACGGCCGAGGTCGGGAACATTGGCGAGGGTTCGAAAGCCCATGCCGTCGAGATATTGACGATGGCGCCGCCGCCCTGTCTCTCCATGATCGGCGCCACCAGCCGGATCGGTCGCACCGCGCTCAGGAAATAGACCTCCATGCCCTTGTGCCAGTCCTCGTCTGAGATGTCGAGGATCGGCGCGCGCGGGCCGTGGCCGGCGGAATTGACCAGCGCGTCGATGCGCCCCCATCGCCCCATCGAGAGATCGACGAGCCGCTTCACATCGTCGTGGGACTGGTTGGAGCCGGTGACGCCGACGCCGCCGAGTTCCTTTGCCAGCGCCTCACCTTTGCCGGAGGAGGACAGAATGGCGACACGGTAGCCGTCCGCCGCCAGCTTCCGCGCGGCTGCGGCGCCCATGCCGGATCCGCCTGCGGTGATGAGAGCGACTTTTTCTTCAGACATTGAAATCTCCGACTGCTGAGTTTGCGAAGCATTATGCCAGATATGCTCTCTGCTTTCGCGCGAGAAAGAAACATGCGAGACTGTAGAAAATCTACTGGATAAGCCAATGATCCAATCCCGCCGCGCGCTGCCGCCGTTGAATGCCTTGCGCGCTTTCGAGGCTTCGGGCCGCAGGCTGAATTTCCGCGCCGCCGCCGAGGAACTCGGCGTCACGCAGGGTGCGATCGCCCAGCAGGTCCGCGCGCTGGAAGATCAGCTCGGCCTCATGCTGTTCCAGCGCCTGCCCCGCGGCCTTGCGCTGACCGCGCAGGGTGCGGCCTACCTCTCCGACGTCACCCGCGCCTTCGACATGCTTGGCGAAGCGACCGGGCGGCTTCTGGCGCGGCCGGAAACCGTGACGATCAGCGTCACCCCGACCGTAGCCGCCAAGCTTTTGATCCCGCGCCTCGCCGAGCTCTACAGCGCCTTTCCCGAGGTGGATCTGAGGACGGTGGCCACCGAGGCGCTGTCGGATTTCGACCGCGACCAGGTGGATATCGCCGTGCGCCTGACCAGCCAAGCTTTCCCGGCGACGCTGGAGGCAAGGCTGCTGTTCCGCCAGGAACTTGTCGCGGTCGCGAGCCCGCATCTGGTCAAGGGCCTTACCCTCCCGTTGAGCGGCGAAGAACTTTGCAAGCTGCCGCTCCTGCATGACTCACACGATCGCTGGGGCGTGTTCCTCGGAATCCGGGAGAAGCTGCCGGGCGCGGCTTTCAACCACACGACACTGGCGCTGGATGCGGCGCTTGCCGGCCAGGGCGTTGTGCTCGCCTGCCGGGCTTTCGTGGCGGCCGATCTCGAGGCTGGGCGGCTGGTGCAGGTGACGAATGCCACAGCGACCATCGGAGCCGATTACTTTCTCGTCCGCAAACGCTCATCATCGCCGCGAAAGGCCGTGGACGCGGTGTGGGACTGGTGCGCGGCGCGGCTGTCGCTCACCTGAGCGCCTGATGATCGAGACCGGCTCACCGCAACGGAGGCGCTCGTTGAGGCACGAGTTCAAAACCCTGGGATGACACGCCCTCCGTCACGCCGCATACCCCACACTATCCCCAACGTACAAGGATGAGGGACGTTGGAGTATGCCGCGCCGACAATCACGGGGGTGTTGGAGGATGCGCCAATGCCCGCGAGAGCCTCATCCGGAGGTGCCCCGAAGGCCTCAAAGGACGAGGCGGGCGCCCCCTGAAGCCAGCAGCACCTTGCCGCCAATCCGGAAGGGCAGGGCGGCTTGCAGTGCCTCGCCGATCTGTTCCAGCGGAAACACCTCCCGCACCTCGGTTGCGATCACGTTTGCGGCGATCTGCGCGGCCACATCGGAATAGGCGCGCTGGACATTGTCCATGGTTTCCGAATGAACCCATTCCCGGAGGTGGCAAAAGGAAAAGGTGATATCGGGATGGGAGGACCAGAAGGAATTCGGGATGCTCTGACCCGAAAGCAGGCCGTAATGCACGAAATGGCCACCCGGCTTGAGCGCATCGGCAAGGACCGAGGCGCGTGGGCCGCCGACGCAGTCGAGCACCGCATCGAGCCCATGACGGCCGACGAGCCCGGCTGTCAGGTCACTATCCTCCCTGTCGATGATAACAGTCTCGAGCCGGCCGTGCAGGCGCTGGCGGGATTCTTCGCTGCGGACGATCGCTACCGGCTCGACGCCAACGGCATTTGCGAGGCCGATCAGGATCGATCCGATCGAAGAGGCGGCGGCATTGACGGCGATGCGCATGCCCGGTCTCAGCCCGATCTTGTTGTGCAGCATCAGCCAGGCGGTCATCGGGTTAACGTAGCTCGTCGCCGCCTCGAAATCGGAGAGCGCGTCCGGCACGCGCAGGCACCAACTGGGGTCGGTGTCCTTGAACTCCTGCCATCCGCCGGCGCTGCGCACCGGCAGCACGCGCGTCCCCGGCGCCAGTCCATAGACAGCTTCGCCGCAGGCTTCAACCACGCCGAAGGCTTCGAAGCCCGGAATGAAGGGCAGGGTCGTGCGGCCGGCATAGGCGCCCGAAATGGTGATGATATCGGAAGGATTGATAGAACGGGCCAGCAGCCGCACTCGGACCTGGTCGCGCCGCAGCGTCGGCAGCGGCGTCCGCTCGATCCCGACGACCTCATGGGCCGGGCCGAATTTTCGCACCACCGCCTGATATTGCATTGCATCCCCCTGAGAACAGCGGTTAGAACAGCCCACCGAATTTGGGTGATCGAATGAGCGTTGACGACAGGCCTTTAGCATCGTTTCGGGTCTCGATGCGAGACATCGACATCTATGGCCATGTCCACAATTCGGTCTATCTCGATTATTGCGAGGATGCCGTCGTCGAGTTTCTGCGCCACTGCGAGATCCTCGGCCACTTCCGCCACACCACCTCGGGTGTCGCCTATCACGTCAAGAAGGCGGAGATCACCTTTCACAACCCGATCGACATCGACGATGTCGTCGAGGCGAAGGTCGCGGTCGAGAAGATCGGGCGCACGAGCCTCGCCTTTGCGATCGAACTCTTTCGCCGGCGCGATGGCGCTCATTGCGCATCGACCGGCCTTGTCTGGGTCTGCGTCGGCCTCTCCGACAGCCGCCCGACGCCGATTCCCGAGGCGACCAGAGCCGCCTTGTCGCAGGGCTGATCCATGCCGATCCATGCAGAGCTTCGTCGACATGCCATGGCGAGACCGGACAAGCCGGCGGTGGTGATCGACGACGGCGCGCTCAGCTACGGCAAACTCTATACGCGCTCGCGGGCGATCTATCGCTTTTTCCAGGAGCTTCCCGGCACGAACCGCCGCACGATCGATCTGCCAGGCGTCGAGAAGCTCGTCGCGCTCAGCCTCGGCAATCATCTCGGCTTTGCCGAACATTTCGTCGCCGCCACCGCCTTGCCGAACGCCTGCGCCGTCATCGACCCGATGATGCCGGCCGAAAGGATCGAGCGCATTCTGGATCGCCTTGCGCCAGACGTGCTTGTCGTCGACGACGAGGCGAGCCCAAGTGCGGAGATCGGCCGCCTGCTCGGTATATTGGTCGTCATCGCCGGAGCCGAGCCTTTCGATCTCTCCGCACTGGGAGAGGACCTGCCGGATGCAGATGGCATCTTCCTGATCGGCTTCACCTCAGGCACCACGGCCGAGCCGAAAGCCTATTACCGCTCGCGCGAACAGTGGCGCCGGAGCCTCGACCGGGGACGGCTGGTTTTCGAACTCCAAAACGCGCCCTCGACCCTCTGTCCCGGCGCCCTGGCGCATGGCCTGGCGCTTTACGCCCTGGTGGAAGCCCTCGATGCCGGGGCGACGTTCCATTCGGTGCGGAAGTGGGATGCCGGCGCGGTCGCGCGCACGCTGGCCTCAGAAGAGATCGAACGGCTGGTCGCAGTCCCGACCCATATAGCCGGGATTGCCCGCGTATGGGCCGGCGAGCCGGCGCTCAACTCCCTGCGCGACGTGCTGACCGCCGGCGCCAAGCTGAACCTCAACGAGGTCGAGTCCATGCGCCGCCTCTTTCCCAAGGCGCGCATCCGGGAATATTACGGCGCTTCCGAGATCGGCTTCATGACCGTCTCGACGCTTGTCGGCGGCGAGACCGATTTTCCAATCGACCGGGTGGGGCAAGCCTATCCTGGCGTCGTGATTTCCATCCGCGACCCTGAAGACAACGATGTCGGCACCGACGTGCCGGGCACCATCGTCGTCAACAGCGACCTGATCGCCGACGGCTATCTCTGGGGAGATGACGGCCAGGCGTTCCGGGTTACACCGGCCGGCGCCACCGTCGGCGACCTCGGGGAAATCGACACCAACGGCATGCTACGGGTGATCGGCCGGGCGGGCGGCATGATGATTTCGGGCGGCAACAATGTCTATCCCGCCGAAGTGGAGAGCGCGCTGAAGACCTGCCCCGGCGTCGAGGAAGCCGTCGTCTTCGGGCTGCAGGATGACTATTACGGCCAGAGGATCGTCGCCGTCGTCTCCGGCGAGACGATCGATGCGAGAATCCTGGCCGACCATTGCGCGGGCAAGCTTGCAAGGTTCAAGATCCCCAGGCAATTCTACCAGATCGCCTCCTGGCCGATGACGAACAGCGGCAAGATCGCGCGCGGCCAGGTGCAGGCATCGGTCATTTCGGGAGACGGCCTTGTCCTACTCCTATCAGCCTGACGAGGATTGGCAGCCGGTCGTGGTCGCCGCCTACCGCACGCCGATCGGCCGGGCCTTCGGCTCGCTTGCGACGGTCGCCTCCGAAGACCTGCTCGCGCCGATCATCCGCCGCATCCTTGCCGAGACAGGCATATCACCCGAGGCCATAGACGACGTGCTCGTCGGCAATGCCGCCGGCGGCGGCGGCAATATCGCGCGCCTCGCCGCCCTTTCCGCCGGACTGCCGATCGCCGTTCCGGGCGTCGCCATCGACCGGCAATGCGGTTCGGGCCTCGAAGCGATCATCATGGCCGCCCGGCTGATCCAGGCAAAGGCAGGCTCCTGCTTTCTGGCCGGCGGCGTCGAGAGCGTCAGCACCGCGCCGTGGCGGGCCGAAAGGCCGAAAGTCCATGGCGCCCTGCCGCGCTTCTACGGCCGCGCCCGGTTCTCTCCCGATGCAATCGGCGATCCCGAGATGGGTGTCGCCGCAGAAAACGTCGCCCGCGCATTCGCCATCACGCGCCAGCGGCAGGATGAATTCGCTTTGCGCAGCCACCGGCTCGCCGTAAAGGCGGCCGAAGCCGGCCTCTTCCAGTCCGAAACCATCGAGATTTCCACCGGGCACGGGGTGGTGGAGCGGGACGAATGCCCGCGCCCGGCGACATCGATGGAAGCGCTGGCGAACCTCAAGCCCGTCTTCCTGGCCGACGGCTCGGTGACGGCGGGCAACGCCTGCCCGCTCAATGACGGCGCCTGCCTGGTGCTCGTCCTCAGCCGCGGCATGGCCAGAAGCCTGGGCATCGGAAAAGGTCTCGCCTTCATCGACAGCGCAGCCGCCGGCGTCGACCCCAACTTGCTCGGCATCGGCCCGGTCGCCTCGACCCGAAAACTGCTTGAGCGCCAGCCGGGGTTTTCTCTATCTGAGGTCGATGCCATAGAATTCAACGAAGCCTTTGCGGCGCAGGTCCTGGCGTCGCTGGACCAACTCGATATCGCGACCGACAGGGTCAACAGGGATGGCGGCGCGATCGCGCTCGGTCATCCTTTCGGCGCCTCCGGCGCCGTCCTCGTCACCCGGCTGTACAGCCAGTTGGTTCGCGAGGATGGTTCGCCGTCTGGCGCAACAGCGCTCGCCATGATCGGCATCGGCGGGGGCATCGGGCTGACGGCGCTGTTCGAGGCTGTCCGGCTTTCCGGATGAAACCCGCATCGTGCGCTGTGGGATCAATCCTCCAGTCGATCCGGCTCCGGCGATGATGGGAATAGGGCGGCTCCGGCGCGGCGAGCGCCTGCGCGATCTCATTTCGAAGCCATGCACTTCCCGGATCGGCATCGAAGCGACGAAGCCAGTACACGGTCACATCCATTTTCGGCAGCAGACCAGCCATGACTGGAGCACCTTGCGGCTGGCGACCCACTCCGGCGGCTCGAGCGATCGATCGATGACGATGTCCGCTCGGCCATCGCGCAACACCTCGAAGACTTCTGACGAGGCATGATCGATCATCTGCAAGGTAACGGAGGGCGCAGCTTCGGCCACACGCGCAGCCAGCGGCGGCATCAGCAATGTCGAGAAGTAATCCGATCCGATCAGCACGAAGGGACGGGTCGAGGTGACGGGATCGAAAACAGCGGTAGTCGCCAATGCCTCTTCCATGCCGGCGAGCGCTTTTCTGACCGGCTGACGCAGTTCGAGAGCGCGCGCCGTCGGCATCATCTGATTGCCTTCCCTGACGAACAGTTCGTCGCCCAACAAGGCGCGCAACCTGCCGAGCGCCGAACTCACGGCCGGCTACGACAGCCGACCCGCTCGCCTGCCCGCACCGTCGAGAGCTCTGCCATCATGGCGTCGAAGACGCGCAACAGGTTCAGGTCGAGGGCGGAGAAATTACGCGGTCAATATCCCTTATACGATCATTCAATTTCCGCGCTGCGGCCGTCGGCGAAAGCGATGGTGAGCAGCTTGGAACTCTAGTCCAAATGACCTCAGAAGGAAATTGCCATGAGCGTTGCGGCGAGAACCGTACGAACGGTAACCTGGAACACGACTTACACCATCAATATCGGCAGGTTTGAAAACGGCGGCATTCTCGGCCTTTTCGAAAGCAAGGTTCCTGCAGGCAGCGGACCACCGATCCACATCCATCACAACGAGGACGTAGTGATCCATGTGATCGAAGGCGACTACGAGTTCTGGTGCGATGGCGAGCTTGTCCCGGTCAGTCCGGGCAGCTCGATCTTCCTGCCGCGCGTGCCGCATACGTTTGGGTAACCGGCACATCTCCCGGACGTAATCTCACCATCCTGACGCCGGGCGGGATGGAGGAGTTCTTCATCGAGGCGGCCGCCCAGGCACCGCGGCTGCCGGAAGACATGGATCGGCTGCTGCAGCTGGCGAAACGCTACGGCATCGAATTTCGGGGGCCGGCAAACTGGGAGGCAGACCGAACGCCCTGACCCCCGCGATATGCGGCTGCCCGCAATCAATGCCTCACACATCGCAATGCGCCTGGCCGTGAATATTCGCCAGGCACCCGGCGCTCCGTGGTCTGCACGAGCTCTCCTCGGCGTCCATTCGGCCGACGGGCTCGGTCGCAAGGCGAGCAGCCCTACTGCCTTTGCATAGGATGACAGCGACTAGCGAAGAATGGTTCGGGGTTAAGATCCGGCGCATTCTGCGGCTCGTCGGTTTCGGCCGGCCACGCCGGACATCGCGAGCGGGACGGGCACAGCAGCCTTCGCCAGCCTCATCGGGACCGTGGTGTCGGCGCCTGCCCTCAAAGTCAATAGAGGATACTCCTCGCAAAGGACAAGGAGACTACCCATGAAAATCGTCATTATCGGCGGCACCGGCCTCATCGGTTCAAAGACGGTGGAAAGATTGCGCAAGAAGGGACACGACGTGCTGCCGGCCTCGCCGAATTCAGGCGTCGATACCATCACCGGCAAGGGTCTTGCCGAAGCGCTCGCAGGCGCGCAGGTGGTGCTCGACCTCGCCAACTCGCCCTCCTTCGAGGACAAGGCGGTGATGGAATTCTTCCAAACCTCGGGCCGCAACCTCCTGAAGGCAGGGGCTGCCGCCGGCGTCAAACATCATATCGCGCTGTCGATCGTCGGCATGGAGCGGCTGCAGGACAGCGGCTATATGCGCGCCAAGATGGCGCAGGAAGAGCTGATCAAAGGTTCGGGCCTCCCCTACACGATCGTTCACTCCACGCAGTTTCATGAATTCATGGCGGGAATTGCTCAGGCGGGCGCAGTCGGCCAGATGGTGCACCTGTCGCCGGCTTACGTGCAGCCGATCGCCTCGGATGACGTCGCCGACGTCATGGCCGACGTGGCGCTTGCAGCACCCCTAAACGGCACGATCGAAATCGGCGGCCCGGAGAAGATCCGCCTCACCGAGGTCGTGAAGCGGCTCTTCAAGGCGACGAACGATGCGCGTCAGATTATGGCCGATCCGCACGCCCGCTATTTTGGTGTCGAGCTCGAGGACAATTCGCTCGTGGCAGGGCCGAAGGCCCGGCTCGGCCGCATCCGCTTCGACGACTGGCTGCTCCAGCATCCGCCCCAGAAGATGAGCGCCTGATCGCCGGGGCCGCTTTCGCGGCGCTCGCTGCAACCGTTCCCATCAATCCAAGGAGACCAGACATGTCAGGAAAATTAACTACGGCAGCGGCATTCGCCGTTGCCCTTGTTGCCTGCACCACATCCTATGCCGCGGGCGACAAGGCGAAGGTAACCCTGGTCTACGACCAGAAGCTTCCCAATGTTCCCGGCAAGAGCATCAAGGCCGTGCTCGTCGAATATAAGCCTGGCGGCATGTCGCCGGGTCATACTCACCCGAAATCGGCCTTCATCTACGCCACCGTTCTGGAGGGCTCGATCAAAAGCCAGGTGAATGACGGCCCGGTGAAGACCTATAAGGCCGGCGAAAGCTTTCCCGAATTCCCCGGCGATCATCACAGCGTCAGCGCCAACGGCAGCAAGACCGAGCCGGCGAAACTGCTCGCGATCTTTGTGGTGAACTCGGACGAGACCGAGCTGACGACCGACGACAAGTAAGCCGCCCTCGATGCCCGGCGCCGCCGGGCATCGTTTCCTCGCTGCGCCGTCAAGCGGATTGCAGCGCCAGTTCCAGATCGGCAACCAGGTCATCGGGATGCTCGATGCCGATCGACAGGCGGATCGTCGATTCCAGCACGCCGATCCGCTCCCTTACATCGGCGGGCACGCCGGAATGCGTCATCGTAGCAGGATGGCTCGCCAGCGATTCCGTGCCGCCGAGGCTGACGGCGAGTTTGAAAACCTGCAGCGCATTCAGGAATTTGAACGAGGCCGGCTGACCGCCGCGGATGTCGAAGGAGAAGGTCGAGCCGGCGCCGCTGCATTGCGCGGCGAAGGTGCGCCCCGACGGCGATTCCGGATCGTGGTAGGGCAGGTAGTGGACCTTCTCGACCTTCGGGTGATCGCGCAGGAAATCGGCGACGGCCCGCGCATTGCTGTTTGCCCGCTCCATGCGCAGCTGCAATGTTTCCAGAGACCGGCCGAGCATCCAGCAGGAATGCGGATCGAGCTGGGTGCCGATCGCGCCGCGCAGCGCCTTGACCTGCTTGACGACGGCCCTGCGGCCGAGAACGGCCCCGGCGATCAGATCGGAATGACCACCGACATATTTGGTCAGCGAATAGAGCGAGATGTCGGCGCCGTGCTCGATCGGCCGCTGGAACACCGGCCCGAGCAGGGTGTTGTCGCAGACGATGATCGGCGTATGCCCCTGCTTTGCGCCGATCGCATCGGCGACGCGCCGGATCATCGGGACGTCGACCAGGCTATTGGTCGGATTGGCTGGTGTTTCGATCAGGATGACGGAGACGCGGCCCTTGGCCACCGCCTCGTCGGCCGCCTTCTGCACCGAATTTTCGCTGACACCATCGGCAAAGCCGACCGCGGCGACGCCGAAATTGAGGAAGGTCTTTGCCAGCAAGGTTTCCGTGCCGCCGTAGAGCGGCTGCGAATGCAGGATCGCATCGCCCGGCCGGACGAAGGCGAACAAGGTGGTGGCGATCGCCGCCATGCCTGAGGAAAACAGCGCGCCGCTTTCGGTCTTCTCATAGACGGCAAGCCTGTCCTCGACGATCTCACTGTTGGGATGATTGAAGCGTGAATAGACGAGGCCCGCCCCCTTGCCGGCCGGCGGCTCGCGCCGGCCCGATACGTAATCGAAGAAGTCTCGGCCATCCTCGGCAGAATTGAAGACGAAGGTGGAGGTGAGGAATACCGGCGGCTTGACCGCCCCTTCCGAGAGCTCAGGGTCATAGCCGTAGTTCAGCATCTGCGTTTCGGGATGCAGTGCATGATTGCCGATATGCGTTTTGGAAGGATGCGGGGCGGTCATGATCGTCTCCTCTGTCGAGCCTGCCGAATCACAAATTACATCAAAACCGCATCGAAGCAGCAGGCATCAATGCCGCTCCTTAACGGTCAGCTCACGGTCTCGCCTAAAGTGTCTGCGACATAGGCCCCGCGCGCGCCCATCGGCAGCGGCTGCCCCGTCGTCGTGTCCTTGGCCGTCTGATGCTCGAGCTCGGCGTTCAGTTCCGCACCGACGATGAGGATGACGACGGAAAGCCAAATCCAGATGAGGAAGCCGATCAACGCGCCAAGCGTGCCGTATGTCGCATTATAGTTGGCGAAATGCTCGAGATAGAAGGAGAAGCCGAGCGACATGACGGCCCAGGCGAGCGTCGTCAGAGCAGCGCCCCATGTCATCCACCGCACTCTGGCGGGCTCGCGGCTCGGGCCGAAGCGATAGACCAGCATAACCGCGACCACCACCACCAGCAGCAGCAGCGGCCATCTGAGAAGGAGCGCCATTTGCTCCTTGAACTGGTCAAGCCACAGAAAGGAGAGCACAAGCGGCATCACGCCGACGAGGGCAACCATCAGGACGGCGAAGAATATTGCGCATAAGGTGAAGCAGAAGCCGATCAGGTTCAGTCGCACGAGGCTCCGTTTCTCATCCTCCTCATAGGCCACGTTCATCGCATCGAAGATCGCGAGCGTGCCGCTATGCGTGCTCCAGAGCGCGATGGCGAGACCCACGAAGAAGGTGATTCCGAGCGTGCTTTCGCGTCGTTCGATGAGCGCCGTCAGTTGGTCGGTTAGAAGATCGAAGGCCCCCGGCGGTAGGAGGACGACCAATTCGCGAAGATGTTCGGATATGGTGAGCGGATCGGCAACCAGTCCGTAGAGGGCGACGAGCGCCGCCAGCGCCGGAAAAATCGCCAGCAGCAGATAGAAGGTCACCCCGGCGGCGATGAGCGTGACCCGGTCGTTCAGGATCTCGTGGAAGACCCGCCAGAATACGTCACGAAGGCCGCTGAGCGGAATGGCCTCCGGCGTCGCCGCGCTGCGCCCATGATCGTCGCCGCCCCGGGCGGTATCGCTGGACAGGGCGACAGTGCCGCGCTGCCTTGCCTGGAGGACAACAAACGCGCCGATCGCTGCGGCCATCACCGTCGCTGCGATCGAGAACCTCTTGAGGCGGAACGCATCTGCCATTATCCCTGTCCTCCGATTTGCTGCGTGGATAACGCCGATTGCCGCTAAAGGATGCAAGCCGTTGCTTTCCTGCAGAAATTCCCGGGGCAGGGGAGGGCTGACGCCCTAAAAGAGACCAGACCCATGAAGTTTTGCAGATTATAAGCAACTGATTTTGTAGGAACTATCCCGCACTACGGAAGCAAAACCGGCCTTTGGTTTCGTTACCGCTTTGTTAGGGTGATATCGACAGGGGCCGTAAGTGGCGCCCCTGAGCGTCGGAACCTGGAAAACGCGTGCCGGGGCTGAATCCCGGCAGGCGAAAAAGTCCTTGCACACATCCAGTAGCGCCGTCGGCGATGGCCAGCAATAGCCGCTCCCCTTATCCGCGATTGGCTCCTCGAGCGGCAGGATCTGACATGCCGGACCGACAAAGGGAGAGGAAGGCAGGAAATCCTTATTCCGGGAGGCCAGCCTTGCGCAACGCCGACGCCAGCCCCTTCATGAGCTGCGGCCGCACGACATCCATTCGCACGAAACCACCGATCGTCCAGTCCGGCGCAACCTTCAGCAATCGCGTGGCGGCCGCTCGCGCAGCCTCCAAACGATCGAGATTGGCGTAGCTTGCCACCAGGCTAGCGTGGAGAATGCTGAAGCCCGGGTTCACCTGAACTCCCAGGGCCGAGTATTTCACGGCATCCTCGAACCGCCCGGTAAATAGGCTGACCCATGCCAATGCGAGATAGGAATGATAGTTCATCGGATCGAGCGGACTGAGCCGAAGGGCCTTGAACGCGTGATCGCGGGACCGGTCGTAGATCTCGTTGAACATATGCACCATCGCACTCAGCCCGTAGGCGAGCGACGAATTGCTGTCTAGCATCAAAGCCCTGTCGAGTGCGTTGATCGACCGCTCGTAGTCATGGCTGATCGTGGCATGAACGAAGGCTCCGAGGCACAGCGCCTGCGGATCGTCCGAGCCGGTGGCGAGCGCCGCATCGGCGTGGCTGAGCGCCGCGGCCCTGTCCTTGGGATCGAAGCCACCGCGCAGGAAGCGCTGCTCGTATCCCCAGGCGGCGTAACCGTGCGCGGCGGCATAGTTGGGATCAAGGCGCAAAGCTTCAGCCAGCAACCGCAATGCTTCGCTCGTGTCCGCGGGGGTATTGGCATAGCTGTGCGGCAATGCGCGAAGGAAAAGGTCATAAGCGTCCAGGCTGTCAGGCCGCTTGCGGCGCGCCCGCTCTATCTCCGCACGCCTGATTGTCGGTTCGAGCGTCCCGACGATGCGCTCGGTCAACTGGTCCTGCAAATCGAAAATGTCTTCGGCCGCACCTTCGAACTTGTCGGCCCAAATATAGGTGGCGCTCTTCCCTTCAATCAATTGCGCGCTGATGCGCACTCGGCTTGCCGCCCGCCTGATGCTGCCTTCCAGCACGTAGCGGACGCCCAGTTCTCTGGCGATCTGCCTGACGTCGGTCGCCCTGTTTTTATAGGCGAAGGTGGAATTTCGCGCGATGACGAACAGGCTCGGAACTTTCGAGAGGTTGGTGATGACATCCTCGACCAGCCCGTCGGCAAAATACTCCTGCTCAGGATCACCGCTCATGTTCGCAAAGGCCAGCACGGCTATCGACGGTTTGTTCGGCAAAGTAGGCGGCCTGGACAGCCGCGCCAGCGGGGACGTTCCTTCCTGCACGAGACGGTGAACCGTGATCGGCTCGGCAATGTTTTTGACCTGCTGCTCACCCATCGCTTCAAACCCGAAGGAGAGCGTCTTTTCGACCTCACGCGCGACTTTGCCGGAGATGCAGACACCGCCAGGATCGGCGAGCTGCTGCAAACGCGCCGACACGTTGACGCCATCGCCATAACAGTCATCGCCATCGACGATGACTTCGCCGAGATTGAGCCCTATTCTCAATTCGAGCCGCTCGTTCTCCTTCACCTCGGCGTTGCGCTCCTTGAGCGCCCGCTGCACCGACACCGCGCATTCGACAGCATCCACGACGCTGCCGAACTCGGCGAGCAACCCGTCGCCCATGAGCTTGAAGATGCGGCCGCGCCGCTTTGCGATTTCCGGCTCGATTAGTTCTTTTCGAATCCCGACGAGACGCTCGAACGTCCCGGTCTCATCACGCTCCATCAGCGCCGAGTATCCAACGACGTCAGCCGCAAGAATGGCCGCAAGCTTCCTCTCCATAGCCCCCCCCACAAGACGACGTGCCAAACGTTAACACACAAACAAGGGGCAACCTATAAACCACTATATCGACCCGGCGCGCCGTCCTATGGCGGCACAGCGAACCGAAACGTTGATCGGCGGCAGCGGCTGCATGAGACGGAGGAGCGCCGATCATCCGGTTGTCCGCGGACAACAAGGATTGCGATGGCAGTTTGCCGGAGCAGAACGGTCCCGCCTGTTGTGGCGGCAGCGGGATAGTTGTCCGCGGACAACGCAGCACCGAACCCGCTGACGTAGTCGCGCCATGGCGCGTTGCACCTGCGCATTATTAGCGCAACCCCCAGGCTTGAATTCGCCGTATTGCCTCACTACCTCGTAACGACCCGACGCGCCATACTCCTCCTCGGCTGCGTCGGCCCGATGGACAGCACTCCTCCTCCCATGCTGTCGGTCACTATTGAAGCCCGGCGCCTTCTCCCGCGCCGGGCTTCTGCCCCTCCGAAAAGCACCAGCGCGTCCGCCTCCCTTCGAACCTCGCGGTCGGGCCTTGAGCGCCAGACCCTATGCTCTCCGACATCTGTCATCGAATGCCCGTCAGGGTCGACAGCGAAGCAAGCGAGATTGGAACATGAAAAGACTTGCACAATGCCACTGCGGATCACTCCGCGCGAAGACCTCAGGCGACCCACTGATGGTGAGCCTATGCCAATGCCGCGACTGCCAGCGCAGTACTGGCGCGGTGGCGGGCAGCGGCGCGGTCTTCGAGAAAGCCGAGGTGACTACCGAGGGAAAGTGGAAGCTCTTCGAGCGCGCCGGTGCGGACGGGCGCAAGGTTCGCTTCCGCTTCTGCCCGAACTGCGGAACCTCCTTGTATTGGGAGGGCAATTTCAATCCGAATCTCCGCATCGTCGCCGTCGGCGCCTTCGCAGACCCGACGTTCCCCGCGCCCCTGGTTTCCGTGTACGAACGATCCAGGCATGACTGGTTGCAGCTTCCGGACGGCATGGCGCGTGCGCAGCGGGGATTGGTTTCGCTGGCCGCTACGGTAGATGACCGGCCGCTTGGCGAGCGGATGCGCTGAATCAGAAGCCGCGGTTGGGCCCACTTTGAGCCGGTGTCTGACAGATAATCTCCATGGGCTCACCGCTCATCTCGACTCGCCAGGGAGATTGGAAATATTCCGATCGATACCGAGCCGTTCCCAGGCCGGCTTATCATACTGATCGAGCACGAATGCATCGCTCACCGACAGCGGCGCGACGACACGCGGTCGTCCCATCCTCCCGCATATAGCCGGAAATCGCAATGATCGCCCCATTCAGCCGAAGAGCTCATATAGAGAACAGGCTGGCCGAACCGGTGGTAGCGGCCGCCGCTCTTCTCATCTGGAGGGTCGAGCACCTGATCGAGGCGTTCGGCAAGCACGGAACGAAAGAAGCGCCCGCTTATCTTGCAGAAGATGCAAGACGGTTCGCGTATTGGCGGCTGCCGTTCCATATGGGGCCTCAGAATTTTCGACCTGGGAAACTGGGAACTATCGGTAATCGCTGACAAAAAATCGCGTCAACTACATGGCTGCCCGTTTTTGCATCAGGGAGCAGAGGAAATAAACGCCGAAATCACTTCCGCAACAGCAACCATCCAAACAAATTCAATGTGTTAATTTCTCTTGGCCGATGGAGAATACCTACGCCAGCGAACCAAATCTTGACTGCCATCATCAAGCGGGAGCGGGCGAGCCCAAATCGCCGGCGGCAACGCTCAAAATGTGATGCTGGATTGCTGCTGCGCTGACCTCTGCGGTTTTGGCAGTCACGTCCAAATCCAGGGTAAATCGATGTTTGGGATCGAACACGCGCGCTTGTCTGCTTTTCTCTCTGGAGGCTTGCGCGTCAATTGACTTCAGCCGGTCGCGACGCGCGGGCGTCGAAATACGGCGCGCCAATTCCTCCTCGTCGCAAAGCAATCTAATCGGCACCAGCAGCGCCCCACACCGTCGGGCCGCGTCGGAGATCTGCTGATACGTGCGAGCGCTACGATCGTCGCCGTCGATACCGGCATGGGTGAAAATGAAGTTCGCCGGGGGAGGGCAGTATGCGACAATCGCATCCAGCACCGCTTGCCGCACTCTGCCGGTGTACTCCCAGAGTCCTTTCGGAAGCGGTGTCACGCCGTCGTCATCGAGCACGCGGAGTATCGGATTATTGAACCAATGATTATCGATGATCTTTGCAGGAAAGAGCGAACTCAATTCAGTCGCGATCATCAGCTTCCCAACGCCGGGGAAGCCCATCAGCAAAACGAAAATACTCATGGCGGTGTCAGCTTTCCAATCTCACGCTGAGAGATCGGCAGAATAGCGGATATCGCGGAGGTCGCAATGGCCGCATCAACGGCGCCCTGCATCGGATCCCCCACCGCTCACACCACCAGCGACCCCTGCCTTTCAGCGACTGTCACCACCGCCCGCGTTCCGGCGTTGAAGGCGAGGAAGTCCGCCTCGATGCCGTCGCTGAAGATCACGCCGTGTTCCGGCATTTCGGAGACGATGGTCAACGGCTGGGTATCGGAGACGAGGCCGACGGCGATCGTGGCGCCGGTGGTGCGGCTCGGGAAAGGTTCACGGACGAAGTAGCGCAGATAATCCGCATCCGAGGCAACATTGTCGGCAAGGTCGCGGAAGACGAGCGCCATCAGCTGGCCGGGCATCATGCCGACCGAGGCGAGCGCCTGCAGCATTTTCGGATCGGCGTGCTCGAACGCATGACAATGACGCCTTCAAACCGATCGCGACCGTCGATCTCGCGATCTTCTCGCTGTCGCCGGCTGGCCCCTCCGTGCTTCTCCTGCGGCGGGCGAACGCGTCCCTTTCCGCCGAATGGGCCTTGCCGGGCGGCTGGATCCATATCGACGAGGATGCGGATCTGGAAGCTGCGGCGCGGCGCGTGCTGAAGGAAAAGACCGGCGTCTGAACACCCTATCTCGAACAACTGCAAACCACGGGCAGCCGCACCCGCCGAAGCCGATTTCCTGGAGCCGGTCGAGGGCGAAATGCGCCGGGCCAGCAATCGCCCCGCGAGGTCTTCCGATTGAAGCACATCCGGTCGCTCGCGCTCTTCGACCGGACGACCTGACACGCCCGATTAGGCTTTTCAACCGAAGCTGCGTCTGCCGGTCGAAAGGCTCCAGACCTTCCACATATTTGTCAGCAGCTGTTGCGGAACAATGACCTGCCAGTGAGGTTGTGGATAGGCCAATAAGGCAAAATTCCCCAAGGAGGATATCGCAATGCGTATGAAACTCGTAGCAGCTTCGCTTTTTGCCATCGGCATGGCCACATCGGCCTTCGCCCAATCCAATCCGGCGCCGGCCGGCGCCACGATCGATAAGAACCAGGCTGATCAAGGTGGCGGCGCGAGCGGCAACACGAATGCCAAAAAGCCGATGGCAACCGATACCACCACGACCGGCTCCACGACCGGCGGCGCGATGAAAATGGACAAGACCAAGTGCCCCAATCCGGTCAACAACTCGGCAAACCTTCAGACGCAGGGCGGCACGAGTAATGCCACGCCGATGGACGAAGCCTGCGCTGCACACAACAATTGAGCGCTGCCTGCGAGAAAAACCCCGCTTCGGCGGGGTTTTTCTCGTGATTACATGTGGCTTTCCGACACCCTCATTCGAACATCCATAAGAAGTTCGCGTGAGTTGACCACAGCACTCAGGGGAAACCCCCGGAGGCGGCATTTGCGTTCCGCAACGCCATCCCACCTTGACTCCCAGCAAAAGGACCGATATCAATTTGGGTAATCGATAACCCAAGCGAACCCAGTGACATCTTCACTCAACGACATAGCCGCCCGCGCCGGCGTTTCAGTCAAGACCGTCTCGGGCGCTTTGCATGGCGGGTCGGCACGCATGTCGGAGGAAACCCGGCAGCGGATCAAGGAAATCGCCCAGGAACTCGGCTATGTCACCAACTTCGCCGCCCGCAGCATGCGGCAAGGCTGGATGCCGCTCGTCGGCCTTGTCGCCGATGATCTGATCACCTCGCCTTTCGCGACGGAGATCATCCGGGGGCTCGACGGCGCCGTGCGCGCCGCCGACATGGCCGTCTTCGCCATGACACTCGGCGGGCACCGGAGCATCGCATCGATCCTCGACGAGATGCGGCGCTTTCGCCCGCGGGCTATCGCCTATGCCGCCATGTATCACAAGAGCGTCGACCTGCCGCCCGAATTTGCCGATGCCGTCGGCGTCATGATCAATTGCCGCGATGCCAACGACCGCGTCACCTCGCTGGTGCCTGATGAAACGGGGGCGGCGCTCGAGATTACCAAATATCTCATCGATGCCGGCCGCCGCAACATCGCCTTCATCAATCTGCCCGGCCTGCTCGCCGGCGAACTTCGCGAACTCGGCTTCCGGCAAGCGCTCGATCAGGCCGGCATCGACGGAGCCGGCGCCATCGTCCTGCCCGCCGTCAGCAAGGCGATCTACAGCGATCGGGCGCACAGCATCGTGGGCGCGCATGTGCATGCGCTGATGAACGCCTCCCAGCGCCCCGATGCCATCCTGTGCGGCAATGACCGCGTGGCCATGGAAGTCTATGCCGCGCTGCGCCGGACAGGCGCGTCCATTCCCGACGACGTTGCCGTTGCGAGTTTCGACAACCAGGTCGAGATCGCCTCGCGTCTCGACCCGCCGCTGACCACGATGGCGCTTCCGCATCGCGCCATGGGCCGCCGGGCCGCGCAAATCCTGCTTGCTGAAGACCGGGCTCCGGTCGGGGTGCAGAAACTGCCGTTCCAGCTGGTGGAGCGGGCATCCGTATGAATTGAAACAGGCCCATTCAATTGAGGAGGAATTCTAATGGGTAAACGTTTACTTTGGTCGCTGGTCCTGTCCTCGGCACTATCAGCCGTAGGGGCGCAGGCAGCCGAAAAAACCGCAATCCAGGTCATGCATCAGGGCGACCCCGGTTTTGTCGCCGCCTACGGCAAGGTCGCCGAACGGTTTGAGGCCGCCAATCCCGATGTCGACGTGCAGTTCATCTACGCGCCGCACGACGCCTATAACGAGAAACTCAGCGCCGCCGTCATGGCCAAGCAGCTACCCGACGTCATGGAGCTCGATGCGCCGTTCCTCGCCAATTACGTCTGGTCGGGCTATCTTCAGCCAATCAAGCCGCTGATCGACAAGGATGTTCTCGACGACATGACGGAGTCCAACATCGCCCAGGGCACATATCCGATCGACAAGGACCTCTACGCGATCGGCCTGACCGACTCCTCGGTTGTTCTTTACGGCAACAAGAAATATCTCGAAGCGATCGGCGCCCGCATCCCGAAATCCGTCGACGATGCCTGGACCCGGGAAGAGTTCGAAACCTACCTCGAAAAGCTTTCCAAGCTCGATGGGGTCAAGTGGCCGATCGACACCTTCCGCGGCTACGGCATCAAGACCGAATGGATTACCTATGCCTATAGCCCGATCCTGCAATCGGCCGGCTGCGACCTCATCGATCGCAAGGCTTGGAAAGCCGAAGGCACGCTCGACAGCGACGCCTGCGTCGATGCGCTGGCGATGATGCAGAAATGGGTCAAGAACGGCTGGGTCGTGCCGCAATCGGCCGGAACCAACCAGTTCTTCGCCGAAGGCAATCCGGCAGCGCTGGCGCTCGGCGGACACTGGGTCTATGCGGAAGCCGCCGCGACCATGAAGGACAACATCGTCGTGCTGCCGCTTCCGAAGTTCGGCGCCAAGGGCGCGAGCCCCGACGGCACCTGGATCTGGGCTATCACCAAGACGTCGGCGCATCCCGATATCGCAGGCAAGTTCATCAGCTTCCTGCTGAAGGACAAGGAATACAGGACCTACGTCGCCAGCCAGTCGGGCTATCCCGGCCTGAAGAGCTTCGCCGCCGAATCCCCACTCTATGCAGCTGGCGGCCCGATGGCGATCGCCTTCGAACAGGCGTCGAAGACGGCCGTCGCCCGTCCGCCGCATCCAGCCTATCCGACCATCACCTCCGCCTTCATGCAGGCGGTCGACGAGGTATTCAACGGCGGCGATCCGAAGGAGGCGCTGACATCGGCCGCCAAGAAGATCGATCAGGATATCGAGGACAACGACGGCTACCCGCCATTCGGCGACGAGCAATAGGCGTCATCGCCGTCGTCAGGTCGCGGTGCGGCGATGTCTCGAGCAGACATCGCCGGGCCGGACCGGCAGCCAAGTTGAGAAAGGAGGAGCTATATGGCCCTGCAGCAATCGACATCTTCGACGTTCGTTCGAAAAGCCTCGGCACGCCGCCACGACAAGGGACGGCTGATGCAGGAAGCCGCCATGCTGGCGCCGGCCGTCATCCTGTTGACCCTCTTTCTGATCGTGCCGTTCCTCCTGTCCTTCTGGACGGCGATGACCAACCAGCCTCTGGTGCCGCGGCCGACGCCGGTCCGCTTTGTCTGGTTCAACAATTTCATCCGTATCTTCCAGGACGAGCTGTTCTGGACAGCGCTTTGGAACGTCTCGCGCTTCACCTTCTGGATCATTCCGGCGCAGTGCGGCCTCGCTTTCGCGACGGCGCTGCTGCTGCATCAGAAGCTGCCGCTCCGCAATCTGCTGCGCGGCATGTTTTTCCTGCCGGCGATCACCTCGATGGTCGTGGTCTGCGTCATCTGGGGCACCTTGTTCCAGTATCCTACCGGGCCGTTCAACCAGATCCTCGGCTTCCTCTCAGGCGGGGCGATCCAGCCGATCGATTGGCTTGGCGATCCGCAATGGGCGATGTTCTCGCTGGTGCTGCTCTCGGCCTGGCAGGCCTATGGTTTCCAGATGATCGTCTACCTCGCCGGCCTTCAGGGCATTCCCGACGAGTTGTACGATGCCGCCAAGATCGACGGCGCCAACGCTTTCCGCCGCTTCTGGCATGTGACCATGCCCGGCCTGCGGCCGATCCATGTCTTCGTGCTGGTGATCACTACCATCCAGGCCTTCAAGCTCTATACCCAGGTCGCCATCCTCACGCAGGGCGGACCAAAGAGCAGCACCGAAACTGTCGTGCATTACATGGTCCGCGCCGGCTTCGAAGAGCAAAAGATGGGCTATGCCTCCGCCGTCTCGGTCATCCTGTTTGTCATCGTTCTCGTCATCGCGCTGGTCCAGCGCCAACTCCTGAGGCGCTTCGATGTCTGATATCGCTCTCTCGATTCCACAGGCCCGCACCGCGCGCCCTCGTTCCGCCGCCAGCGTTCTCCGCGCCATCCAAACTGTCAGCATTTTCATCATCGCATTGGTGATCGTCTCTCCATTGCTGCTTCTGGTCGTCGCCAGCCTCAAAGACGACCGGTTCCAGATTCTGGCCGACATGGGCAGCTTCCGGGCCTTCTGGGTGTCGAACCCGACGCTCTCGAATTATGCCGAAGTCGGCCACCTCTCGGGCGAACTCGCCTTCGGGCGCTATCTCATCAACTCGCTGATCATTCTCGTCACCACGGTTTGCTCCGGCCTGATCGTGAATTCGATGGCCGGCTTCGTTCTCGCCTGGGGATCGCTCAGGGGCCGCGCCGTCATTCTGTCCATCGTGATCGCGCTCTATGTGATCCCGCAGGAAAGCATCATCATGCCGCTGGTGATCATGGTCTCAAGGGCGGGTATGTCTGATACCTTCGCGGTGCAGATCGTGCCCTGGGTCGCCAGTCCGCTTTACATCTTCCTGTTCTACCAGTTCTTCGCGCAGCTGCCGAAAGAGTTGCTGGAGGCAGCCGAGATCGACGGCGCCTCGTTTTTCCGGGCCTATCGCTCGATCTTCCTGCCGCTCAGCCTACCCGCGCTCGCAACCGTGTCGATCCTCATGGGAATCGAGACCTGGAATCAGTATCTCTGGCCGATCCTGGTGACGCAGACCGACTATGCGCGGCCGATCGCGGTGGCCATCGCGACCTTCTTCGGACAGGACAGCATTTACTGGGATCGAGCAATGGCCGCCTCCGTTTTGATGATGATCCCGATCCTGGGGCTCTACCTCGCATTCCAGCGCTGGTTCGTGAGCTCCTTTATCGGCTCTGCGGTGAAAGGTTGAATCGATGACAAGCCAAGCGAGCTCGCCCTCGGATGAAGCGGGGCTGGAGACGATC
This sequence comes from Rhizobium mulingense, assembly GCF_029194105.1. Taxonomy (NCBI): domain Bacteria; kingdom Pseudomonadati; phylum Pseudomonadota; class Alphaproteobacteria; order Hyphomicrobiales; family Rhizobiaceae; genus Rhizobium; species Rhizobium mulingense. Next base: position 150,182 of record NZ_JARFVE010000011.1, read on the forward strand.
CGCGCCGTCCTGCCCGCGAGGTCCACGGTCCATGCCTGGATCAGGGCGTCGCGTGGCGGCACCCCGGGAAGGCTGACGGCACATGTCGACGGAGACGCCGCCGGCGCTGTCGAAACGTCAAATTCTGATGAGTTCGAGTTTCGGCCGATGACGCTGGAAAGAGGCGGAGAGACCGCCTTCTCCTACGATCCGGCGACAACCGAGATATCGGTCCTTTATGCTTTCCTTGAGCCCCGCGTTCTCGAAGAAGGCGTCCGGCTGCTGCATGTCCGCCCTGCCAATGCCGCCCCAGAAGTCCCGGGCGGTTATCATTTCCGCCCACCTTTCGGCTGGATGAACGATCCCAATGGGTTTGGAAGGTTCGGCGGCAAGCCGCACCTCTTCTACCAGCACTATCCCCATAGCCTGCGGTGGAACAACATGCATTGGGGCCATGCGGTGTCGGAGGACTATCTTCGTTGGACGCATCTCCCGATTTTTCTTTTCCCTTCGGATGAACTTGTCGCCCGGGCCAATGGGCGGGGCGGGGCATTTTCCGGCTCCGCGATCGCTCTTCCCGGCGCTGAAGCCGGCCTTCGCATTTTCTTCACCGAGCACATGAAGGATCGAGAACCGGAGGAACAGGTACAGTTCACCGCCATCAGCCGCGATCTTGTTACTGTCGAGACGGCAGATCTGATCCTGCCGACGCGTCCCGCCGGGCTCGGGCTGACGACCGATTTCCGCGACCCTTACGTCTTCCCAGGCCCCGACGGCAAATGGAAGATGCTGCTCGGCACACGAGACCGCGAGGGCGGCGTCATCCTGCTCTACGAAACCGACGATCCGGCCGCGGCGGCGGGATGGACTTTCCTCGGCACGCTTCACCGCGAAAACCGCTTCGGGATGACGGCGGCGGAATGCCCCTGCATGCTGCCCCTCGACGGCCCCGCGAACGACCCGGCGACGCGCTGGGCCCTGATCTTCGGTCTGCTGACCAGCCGCGACCCGGCAACCGGCCGGCGCAACATGACGCTCGCAACCATCGGCCGTTTCGATGGCCGCAGCTTCTCCGTAGAATTCGAGCAGGAGCTGGATTTCGGAACCGACGCCTACGCGTTCCAGGCCTTCGTCGACGAGGGCGGTCCGGTCGGCATTGCCTGGCTTGCGAACTGGACCGATATATCAAGAGAGATCGACATGCCGACGGCGATGACCCTGCCGCGCCGGCTCGCATTGCAGAGCGGTGCGCTGATCACGCCGCCGGTATCGGGTGTTGAAAGCCTGCGTCAGCGCCAGTTGGATGCCAAAGGTTTTCTCGACGGCCGGACCGTCGATCTCGCCAGCGGCTCCGTCGAAATCCTGCTCAACCTCAGGCAGGCCGGCAATGCTTTCCGCCTCGATCTCGAACATCCCGAGGCGACGGTCACGGTTCAGCTGAACGACGACGGGCTGAGCATTCCCTTCTCGGTGGCGAATGCCAAAGCATCGCCCCGCTATATCGCCGCCGGCGCACGCCCGTCGACCATCCGGATCTTTCTCGATGCAGGCTCGATCGAGATCTTCGCCGACGATGGCCGCTGGACGGGCACCAAGCGGCTGCCCGGTTTCAAGGGGGTGAGTGCGGTGCGTTTGACCGCACCCGAGGGAAATATAATCGCTGCCGAAATCTGGCAACTCGGTCTTTGATCTGGAGGATGATACGAGCATGCCGGGCAAGAGCACGATGTTGCGCTGTATCAACGGCCTGGAAGCGCTCCAGAACGGCTCGCTCCTCGTCGACGGCATCACCGTAAACGACCCGAAGACGGATCTCAGGAAACTGCGCCAGCAGGTCGGCATGGTTCAGAGCTACAATCTGTTTCCGCACCTGACGGTGGGGCAAAACATTACGCTGGCGCCGTGCCTCGTGCAGAGCCTTCCCAAAATGAGCTGCGCGCCCTCGCCGAGGACGCGTTGCGGCGGGTCGGCCTCGAAGGCAAGCTCGATCATTTGCCACGCCAGCTTTCCGGCGGACAGCAGCAGCGCGTGGCGATCGCGAGATCGCTGGCGATGAAGCCCAAGGTGATGCTGTTCGACGAGGTTGCGTCGGCGCTCGATCCCGAATTGACCGGCGAGGTCCTGAAAGTTCTCTGTTCCCGTTTGCACGATTATGAAATGCTCTCCATCCGCAAGAGACGGCCGCGGGGAGGTCTTGACTGATCGACGAAAAAGCGGTCCGGCGAAAACACCGGTTTGTCCGATATCGTACGGCAACGAAAAGGACGGCAGGAACTTTCCCTCTCATTCCAGGAGAGAAAAATGACTTCCTCGTCTTCCGTACGTCCTGCGTCGCATTGCAAAGAAAAGTCCGCAATCGAGCTTGAGATCGTCGAATTGACGCCGGCCTTGCGGGCCTTTGCCCGCAGATTTTTGCGCAGTGAAGATGACATTGACGATCTCGTCCAGGAAACCTTGCTGAAGGCGCTGAATTCGGTGCATCTCTATCAGCCCGGCACGTCGCTCAAATCCTGGCTTTTCACCATCCTTCGAAATACGTTCTGCACCAACTACCGCCGGCGGAAACGCGAACCGGCAGGGATGGATGCGGCGATTGAGCAGGTGGCGATCGCACCGACCCAGGAGTGGACGCTGCGGGAACACGAGTTGAAACGGGCGATGACGCGTCTATCCGAGGACAGGCGCCGCGCGCTGACATTGGTGGCTGCCGGAACGAGTTACGAGGACGCCGCCAGGATGTGCGGATGCCGGATCGGCACCTTGAAAAGCCGCGTCAGCCGTGCCCGCGAGTCCCTGCTGCAGATGCTCGGAAACCATCTCGCCGACTGAGCGCCCAGTCGGTCCATCGGCAGGCCGGGCAGGAACAAATGGCCCTCGTCCTGGTTCCAAATTTACGCCGATAAGATGGCCCTACAGGTACAGGTCAGACCCCTCCGCTACGGAGGGTCGCTGCCGACCGGGTTGGAGTGTCATGAATGCGCGAAGTCACGCTGTTTTTCCCAGAGTAAACCGTGCCGGATGGACCGATACGCTTCGGGTGATCATGACGATCGTGGCCCCGACGGTTGCCAGGGGCATCATTATCCGCCGCCGGGCGATCGAGCATCTGGCGGAGCAGCAGGACTGGGATGCAAAAGCCGTGAAACAAATGCAGCGGCTGAAAAGGAAATACGGTCCGGCGCCTCTTCTGCTGCCTATTCCATTCCGGCCGCAACTGCTCCTCCTGGATCCGGCTGATGTCTCCACGGTGCTCCAATCTTCGCCCGAACCATTTGCCGCTGCAACGGCGGAAAAGCACGCCGCCCTTTCCCACGTCGAACCGAAGAACGTCCTGGTCTCGTCGGCCTCGCGGCGCGGCGAGCTTCGGTCCGCTCATGAGCAGGCATTGGCAACCGCAGACCGGCTCCATCCGTATTCCGCCCATTTCAAAGCCGTCGTAGACGCCGAATTCCTCCAGCTTTTGCGCGACATCGGATCCAACCGGTCGGCTGAGCTCGATTGGCCAGCTTTTTCGCAGGCCCGGTTTCGGGCCGTCCGGCGACTCGTCCTCGGCGAGCGGGCGCGCAATGACATTAAATTGACCGAGACCTTGAACGACCTCCGGGAGCGGGCGAACTGGGCTTTTGCCGCCCCGGTCGACCGGGGCAAGCTAGCCCTGTTTCATCAGCAGGTCAGTCACTATCTCAGCGACCCGGAAAAACACAGTCTCGTCAGCCGGTTTCCGAAAGGCGGTGAGTTCGCTCCGGAAAGCCAAGTGGCTCAGTGGCTGTTCGCTTTCGACGCGGCCGGAATTGCCGTTATGAGGACGCTGGCGATGCTGGCCTGCCATGTGAGCTATTGGGCCAAAGCCGTGGAAGAGGCCATGAGCGGGGACCTCGATCGCCCTTTCACCCGCAGTTGCCTGCTCGAGGTCTTGCGACTCTGGCCGACAACGCCCGTCATCCTCAGGCAGCTGACCGAGGATATCAAATCTGGCGGCAGGGTCATCCGGCGTGGCACGGGCGTCATCATCTTCGCACCGTTCTTCCATCGAGACCCCGAGTTCCTCTATGCCAACCGGATGGAACCGAGCATCTGGGGAGAGAATGATGCGTTGCCGGCCGCCGGGCTCGTACCCTTCAGTGCCGGTCCCGCCATCTGCCCGGCACATAATCTCGTACCGACGGTTGCGAGCCTTGCCGTCGGCGCATTCTTGTCGGCGGCCGATGTTGTGCTGCTCCAACCCTCGCTCACTGTCGACAATCTGCCCGGAAGTCTCGATCACTTCGCCATCCGGCTCCGGCTGGCAGCTCGACGCAAGGAGTAGGGTCTGCCTTCGGTGACGCTCGTTCGCGACGAAACTCCGCCGGTGCTACATCCTTTGCATTACGCCGTAGACGAGGATCGAGACGTAAAGCAGAAAGGCGATGGCGACCACTGTTGCGAACAGAGCGATGACCAACCACAGGATTTTCAGGCCGTTCCGCTGCTGGTCAGCATTCAGCCCGTCCACCCGGACAGGGTCGTCTTTCGGCTGTTCCATCACGGATTGGCTTCCCTTGAAAACTGTATGCTATGATCGCTTCTGCTGCCCGCGTTCCAGGAGAGCGTAGTGCCGAGCACGATCAAAAGCCCGACTAAGACGATGGCTGCGATATAGATCGCGAAAGCGCGACGATCCGAACCTTGGTTCATCTTCCTCTCCTTCGGCTCTCGAACCAGCCGAAAGGCGGAATGTTCCGGACAACGGGTTGAGAAGGGCTCTACCAGCGGAGCAGGCGAGGTCCGGCCACGGCGCCGAGAGCGCCGGTGATCAGGATACCGAACGTATACCAGATCAACACGAACGGCATGCCGTTTTCGGTGCAGAACCAGGAATATACCCAGGCGCCCGCTGCACCGGCGGCAATGCCCGCAATGAAGCCCGTCAGACGCAGATCCACAGGCGCCGCGCGGCGCAGCGCCCAGACCGTGCCGGCGTAAATGGGGATGGCGAAGCCGACGATGAGCAGCGGGCAATGCAGCGCCGAGGACCCGAGGATCAGTAACCGGTAGGTGCCGACCGGCGCCATCAGGAGCTGGATGGCGGCAACAACGGCCATGGCGGCAAAGATCAAGGCAAGCAGACCGAAAAAGCCTCCCTCGGAACCATCGGGGCGGGAAAGCCGGTAGACGGCAATGAAAGCCGCCACGGCAACCAGGGCATTATAGGCCGACTTGATCCAGAAGACCGGTAGCATCAGCACGTCAGGCATATCGATCCTGAGACCAAGAATGATCAGCATCAGCAGCAAAGAGAACCCCATGGCCGGCACGATGCCGAGCGTGAAGCGGCGTCGCAGCGCGTTGCGCGGCACCGGCTTCAGGTCCTCTGCCAGATGTTCGATAATGTCGTCCGTCTCTGTCACGATGCGCCTCGCAATCTTTCTCCGAGCGCCTTGAGCGCCCGGTGGATGCCGACTTTCACCGCCGATTCAGACTGGCCGGTGCGGTTCGCGGTGTCGGCGACTGATTGGCCCTCGAGCTTCACCTGCCGGATCAGTTCCCGCTGTCTCGGCGGCAGCCCGTCGAGCAACCGCTCGACGTCCATGCGGGCTGTCAGCCTATCCTCGCTGAAGTCGTTTTCGATCTCGTCATCGAGCTCGGTCTCGGTCAACCTGCGTCCGCCGCGGCCGCGATGATGGTCGATCAGCTTATAGCGGGCGATCGAGAAGAACCAGGCCGTGAAAGGTCTTTCTCGGTCATAGGTGGACCGGCGGGAATGCAGCGCCAGCAATGTCTCCTGGACCAGGTCTTCCATATCCGCTTTCGCCGCCGCAGCCATCCTGCGGCTGTAATAACCGACAAGCAGCACACGCAACGCCGTCAGCAAACGCCGATAGGCAGCCTCGTCCCCATCGAGGGAGAGAAGCATCAATGCTCTCAGGGCTTCTTCCGAATGGGCGGTTGTCATGCTGTCAAGAGTTCATTCGCTGGAAGCGTCCAATCGGTTACAGGAAGATGAAAGCAATTTCGGCATAACAGCTCTATCACATGCGCATGAAGCTGTAACGCTCCCGGCACTCCCGCGAATAACCGGAGGTGAGCCATCGGCAGGCCGCCGGTGGACACGAAAATCCATCAGGAGAGTTCTATGATTATCTACCGGCGCAGCCTTGCCGTGCGCCTGTCGCAATGGGTGAACGTCCTTTGTCTCGCTGTGCTGCTGTTTAGCGGACTGCAGATATTCAATACGCACCCGGCGCTCTATTGGGGCCAATACGGCGCCGACAACGACCGCACCTTGATGGAGACCGTCGAACACGCCCACCAGGTGAAGGGGTTGACCGATACTTTCAACATGACGGGCTTTCTTGGCCTCTCAAAAGCGGTCGCCGATCTCGGCCAGCTCTACGGTGGCAATAGCGGGGTTCTGGGAGGATCGCGGCTACGAATTGTATGCCACGGCCAAGCGTTGACCCGCTTGGTCAGGCCGGGCGTGCGGAAGATATGTCGGTCAGACCGCGCCTCGATTTCCTAAGAGGCCCGATCAAACGCTCATATTCGTCTTCTGCTTTGCCATAGGCGTCGGAAGCGAAGTCTTCCAGGCCGGCGCGATCCCTGACGATCACCAGGCCGCGAACGGAGCGGATGAAGCGGTAGCCTTCGAGCAGATGCAGGGCGGTGGTGACGCTCGGCCGCCGCACCGCCAGCATCAAGGCGATGAACTCGTGTGTCAGCGCGAGCTCATTGCCGTCGATCCGGTCGTGGCACATCAATATCCAGCGGGCCAACCGCTCATCGATCTCATGGACGGCATTGGAGAGCGCGGTGAAGCCGGCCTGCGTTGCCAGAACATGAACAGCCTTATTGAGGAGGCTGGCGAAAACCGGCTGCGTTTTCATCAGATCCAGCAGCGCGGTTTGTCGCAGACGATAGGCAAAACCGGGCACCTGGATGGTGACCTCAGGGACACTGATGCCTGCCCCTATCGCCGCCGCGACCGGCGCAAAACCGTCGCGGCCGAACAATCCCGCTTCGACACGATTGCCCTCAGGCGAGATATTGATGACCGAGCCTATGCCCGAGCATGGGAAATAGGCGTATTCTATGACAGCATCTGCCGCGGCGATGACGAAACCGCGCGGAATGGCGCAGGGTTCGAGTTGGCTGACGACACCTGCATACTCCTCTTTCGGCAGGAGCCCCAGCAAGCGATTCTCTTTGGGCTGCATCATGGTTTCTGCCAATCTTCGCCCTTCGGCGAGTGCGGGATGCTGCGGACGATGCCGTCAGTTCGATGCCGCGATGGCCAGCTCGCCATGTCCAACTCCCAACACTTCTGTTGGTTCCCGCCTGGAACCGTCTTGCGGTTTCGTTGTTCGTGTTTGGCCGCCGCATTTTGCAGGTTCGGATCGAGTTCCCTGAAACGCGCATCGCTACTGAATCTGCGGGGCCTAAGAATGCATCAACGAGCGCAGTGGAGGTTGATTCGAGGTGAACGAGGCTGTGCCCGGGAATGCCGTCGGCAAGCACCCATGCTTTACTCGCCATGAGCTCGCCCGCGCCCGCGGCTTGAATACTGTTCTGAACGTTCTTCCGCGGTATCATACTGACCGGCGCTGGAACGCCAAAGCCGTGCAGGTGACGGTGCGCGCGGTCCAGTTCTTGTGTTCCCTGGGACTGCCGCGCCACAGCGATATTGCCCACCGCGCCATCCTTGCGGATGGCAGGCGCGTCGGCCTGCGGCTAATTCTTCCCAAGAGGATCCGCCGTGGGCTTTACGTGCATTTCCACGGTGGCGCCTGGGTGATGGGAAACGCCCGCCTCGATGACCGCATCACCCGGCCCATTGCACAAAATTGCCGAGTGCTGGTGGCCGGTGTCGACTTTCACAATGCGGTCGATGACCGGCTCGACATTACCTTGGAGGATTGCAGGGCGGCGATCGACTGGGTAGTCGAGCATCTCTCCGAGCTGCAGGTCGAGCGGATCATTCTTGGCGGCGAATCGTCCGGTGCGCATCTTGCAGCGGAAACGCTTCTTCATCTGCGCGAACGCGGCAGGGCGGGAGTCGTCGCAGGATTCATCTCGGTTTGTGGCGCCTTCGACCTAACGGGATCGAAAAGTCTCCGGCGCTCGACAGGCAGGAGCCTCGTCATTGACGGGCCGGCGGCGCTTCGTAATCTCCGGCGACTAACGCCAAGTCTTTCGGGACGCGAAGCCGAAGGCCCCTTGTTCGCCGATCTCTCGGGGCTACCCCCAGCCCTGCTGATTGCAGGGGCACTCGATCCTATTGTCGACGACAGCCTTTCGATGGCGCGGCAATGGCAGCAGCAGAGCGGCAATGCCGACTGCGTCGCGTTTCCCCATGCGCCGCACGGCTTCAACCGTTTTCCGACAAGGCTGGCGGCAAGGGCGAACGGCCTTGTCAGATCGTGGATATCGCAGTCTTGCGAGAATGATGGGTCGGGCGATGATTGAGAGTCACAGCCTTGAAGATTGTACGCTATTGCACAATATATTGCTCAACGATTCTAGATGGTTAGGTTCACTCGCAATAGGGCCGATTATCTTCGATCGCTGATGGACATGGACGATCAACATTTGCATTTTCGCAATGATCTCTTGCAGGCCATGGGGCCTCAGGAGCGTGAACTTCTGCTGCCTCATCTTGAGCCGATCGAACTGGAGGTGCCTCTGATTCTCGAAATGGAGAACAGCCCGGTCAGCGACGTCTACATTCTCGAGTCCGGACTTGCCTCGATCGTTGCAAGATTTCCTGGCGGGCGCGATATCGAGGTGGGCATCGTCGGGCGAGAGGGCATGACAGGCGCCGCAGTCATCCTTGGCGGCAGCCAATCCGCGAATAGAACATTCATGCAGGTCACCGGCCACGGCTTCAAATTACCGGCTCGGGTGCTTTCCGCCGCGATGGATGAGAGCCGCGCGCTTCGCAGCCTGCTTCTCGCCTATGTTCAGGCGCTGTTGGCGCAAACAACCTCGACCGTACTTGCCAACGGTCACGCCAAGCTCGAGGAGCGGCTGGCGCGCTGGTTATTGATGGTCCACGATAGAACCGACGGCACGACTATCTGGCTGACCCATGAATTTCTCGCAGTGATGCTCGGCGTCCGCCGTGCCGGCGTCACAGTCGCGCTGCATCTGCTCGAAGGCAAGGGTCTCATCCGCTCGACCCGCCGCCAATCGTCATTCTGAACCGGCGGGGATTGATCGAGGAAGCACACGGGTCGTACGGCGCGGCCGAGGAAGAATACCGAAGGCTGATCGGAAGACAACTCGCGCGTTGACACGAGAAAGCCGGCTCGGTTCAGGATTCGTCAGCCCGATCCAGGAGTAATGCTCTCCTCATCCTTCTCCGGCAGCGATCCGGCGCCAGGCGTCTTGCTCCTGTCTGTCAGGTCATCCCTGGCGTGTGGACCGGCCGGCGGGATTTTATTCCGGTTGGAAGGATCATGGTTGGTTCTCACTCCCCCCGCCTGCTCATCGTTATTCGCGGTTGTCCTGGAGCTCGAGCGTCTCGATGCTGACTTCGGGCGGACTGTCAGGGGCGGCCTTGATAGCGGCAGACGGGCCTCTGCTTGCTTCAATGCCAGGCGCCCGACCGACAGCAATTTCTCCTCATCGGTCACGCCATGGCGATACAATTTTATCAGCATCGCCGCGACGGCCTGCATCTCTGGCGCGCGCAACGGCGCGCCTGCCTCTCGTGAGATTATGTTCAAGATTGCGTTCAGGCCGTCGAGATCGGCTGAATCAAGCGCTTTCAAATGAATCGACTGAGCATCGAGCATTGCAGCCTCGCTGGGCCCGAGGATTCTCGTTGTGCACTTTGATAATGGGATCGGAAGATGACCTACGCAAGTTTTCGTGGACAACTGTACGCAAACGGACATCGCAAGTCCGGAGGACAAATTAAGAGCGATCGACCCAGCCTCATGCAGCCAGCCTCATGCAGGAGGTGCAAAGGATCCTCTTAATGGTAGTAGGACGAATCCGGCCCGAACAACGCCGCAATCATTGCGTCGATGTCAGAAGGACGCGCGCTGAGGACGAAGCCGCCAGGACGCATTTCAAATCGCTCGTCATGAGCAAAGACAAAGGGAATTTGCCGAGCCTCCAGCCATTCATTCATCCACAGCATGTCTTCGTCGCAGATCGTGACGTCGATGATCATGGCGTCGAACACAAGCCCCTCGCGCAGGTAATCCACCACCCCGGACACAACGATCGGGCCGGTGACGGACGCCTGGCGCGCAATGAACGCCGCCTTGGCATCGCCCGAAAGAAAATCGGCTTCACCAATGATAAGGATCGTCTTGCCGGCTATCGGACTGAGCGACTTCATGGCGGACGCTTACTACGTTACGAGTTTACCTGGTGAACATGCTGTCGAGGGCTTTCCAACATCGGGCGGCCAAGCCTGGCCCGCGCCTACCACATCCAAGCGCGTGATGCGACCGGTTTTATCGTGCTGCCCAAACCCGATCAGGGTAGACCGGTTCCCGGTTTTCATGACCCAGTTGAGTTACATGCTTATCCGTACGCTTTCGCACCAGCTGTTGAAATCGAAAAGCTGAAGTTTAGGATCCCTGCATATAAAAGGGAGGAACGCGGATGAGGCAGCATTCGGGAATTTCGAAGCCGGCGCTGCAGCCTGACGACGTGTCTATGCTGCAAGCGATTCTGCGCGGATGGTGCCAGGAAAAGTCCTACGCGATCACCAGTCCGGCGGCCGAACTCGTTGCCAGGGAGCTTGTCTCATGGTTCGAATGCGGGATTCGCGACAAGCATAAATTGACGGGGCTCATGCGCCATATGCATCTGGACCTTGAGGAGGAGCCGGGGAAGGCGCGTCCGCCAGCGACTTTCAAGGCCAGCCAGTGGGTATTCCACAATGGATAGCAGTCGCAGCATCGGCTCGGTCGCTGTCAAGCTCCAGTCTCGATACTTCCGATCGGCAGATTGCCTTGAAGCTGATCGTTGAAGAACCCAGGATTTGTGCGACGGCGCACATCTGTGACGAACAGGGGATGCTCCTCCTGGTCGTGCACTTTGCCGAGACGACGATCAGACGCGCCGATTAGCGGCCGGCGGATCGGCAATCGGATGAGCCGGACGGCGGATCGGCAACCCGATCAGCCGTTCGTATTCCCGCTCCGGAATGCCATAGCTTCCTCCCGCGATCTCCTCCAGCCGCTCCCTGTCCAGAATCCGGACATTCGCCCGGGTCGACCTGATCGCTCTCAAGCCCTCGATGACGTGCAGTTCGTTCGTGACGCCCGAGCGGCGAACACCGAGCATGAGCGCCAGGAACTCGTGCGTGAGGGGCAGGTCGCCTCCATTCAACCGATCATGGCACATCAACAGCCAGCGGGCGAGCCGCTCGTGCATGTTGTAGCGCCCGTTTGCAAGCGCCGACTGGGCCAATTGGATGTCGCTGCAGTGCACATAATTGAGGAACAAAGTATGGGCATCCGGAAATTCCGTCGTCACCCGGCGGAAGCGTTCGACGGAGACCTGCAGACCTGATCCCGCGACCTGAATGAAAGTTCGATTGGGAGTCGTATCGGTCTTCAGCACAATATGCGCGCCCGCCATGCCTTCGTATCCAATATGTCCGACTTCGACGGCCTCGTCTTCACCGTTCACCGCAACCATCGACGCGAGACCATCTTCGAGGAAACAGACGTGCTCGTGCGGCTGGTCGGCTTCAACCAGGACATGTCTTGCTGGCAGCTGGACCGCCTGCGCATCGGCAAGAAGCATATCGAAGGCGTCGGTAGGCAAAACCTTCAACAAGAGATTATGAACATCGTGCTGATTCGGTGCGGCCATGACCCTCTCCTGCGGGGAAGGAGAGCCCGCCGCTCATACCGGCACCCTGTGCGGTCACGGTAATGAACTGCTTATGCTTCAAAAGAGCCGCCAAAGCCATATTCGCGAGCCCTTCTGTGCGGTTTTGACAAAACGCGTAGGTCGCTCGGGAAACAATATCATCGTTTAGATACAGGGACTTGCCATTGCGCTGCTACCCTTGCTTCGCCGAGGGTATGCATTGAGGCGGAAAGGCCAAGCGCTCGACCGCGCCGCGTCCTGGAGCAGCCCGGAAGAGCGGTAGCGGCGGTTCGCCCGGCCTGTTCAGCGGAAGGAAAGGAACCCAAATCAGCCATCTTTCGGCATACGAATCACGAAACCCGCACCAGGCTGACGATTCTCGATACGAAGCTCGGCCTTGAGTTGCTGCACGAGACCACGCACGATCTTCATTCCGAGGCTTCTTCCGTTCGTCTCGCCGGGCGAAAAATCCGGCGGCAATCCCCTGCCATTATCGAAGATCTCGAGACGGATCTCATCGCCGGCGCAGCGCGCGTTGACCGTAACGACGCCATGCACGGCCGGATAAGCGTGTTTGAATGCATTCGTCACCAATTCGTTGACCAGAAGAGCGATCTGGATTGCGCGATCGGCATCGACCACGCACCCGTCGGCGTCAATCGATACCCTATGCAGCGCGCTCGACTGTTCAAGACGCTGGCAAAGGCTCGACAGGAATTCCGACAGATCTACTGTTTCGACATGCGGCTGACGCCACAACTGATCATGCACCTGGGCGATCGTTCCCACTCTCGCCTCGGCGTCGCGAAGGGCTCGACTGGCCTCTGGCTCCTTTGCTGAACGGGCCTGCATCGCGAGCATAGCCGCGACCAGTGCGAGGCTGTTTTTGACGCGATGGCTCATTTCGCGCACCATAACCTGCTGATGCTCTTCGGCGAAGTGACGTTCCGTATCGTCCCGAAGGACCTTAAGGAAGCCGGCGCGTTTGCGATCGACACGCAACGGCATTGTCAGTCCGCTGCCCCAGAACGTCGAGCCATCCTTGCGCAAGTGAAACCTTTCGTTCTCTGCGCTACCCCGCTCAAGCGCCGTCATCATCTCGCGGTCCGGCGCCCCGTCCTCACGATCGTCCGGCAGGAACAGGATTCGGGCGTCGCGCCCAAGGATTTCGCTCTCCTCATAGCCGAAGATGCGGGAGGCTCCAGTGTTCCAGCTGATAATCCGTCCGTCCTGATCGAAGGCAAAAATCGCGTAATCGACAGCACTTTCAAGAATGAGCTGCAGGCGCTCTTCGCTGGCGCGTAATGCTTCGTCCTGCTGGAGCGACTGCGTCCGGTCGCGAACGACCTTGATCAGCCCGTAGACTTTGCCGGCGCCGTTGCGAAGCGGCATCATCAATCCGGATGCCCAGAAAAAGCTGCCATCTTTCTTGACGTGCAACCGGTTGTCGTCTGCGCGGCCGGTGGAAAGAGCAAGCCTCATCTCCTTGAGGGCCGCTCCGGCGAGTTGATCCTCGAAGGAAAAGATGATGGCACTGTTTTGGCCGATGATCTCCTCGGCTGAATAACCGAAGAGCTTGCTCGCCCCTGCATTCCACGTCGTCACTGCGCCGCTGAGATCCATCGCGAAAATGGCATAGTCGAAGGCGCTCTCGACAATATGCCGATAGATTTCATCCTCACCTCCGGGGAAGGAACATTGATCCATGCCAACGAACTCCACGGCACTGCCCTCGGCATACATTAGCACTTGCTACATAACTTTCGATGGTACGTGCGCTTTCGCACAAAACCCCGCCGATCCAACTTGTAATCGGTCGGGCCGAGGTCCATAATTCGGACATCGTCAGCAGACTAGGCGGCGTTGGCGGCTGGGAGACGACGTGCTCTTGCCAAACTCCGGGCCGGGCCATGCGACATTCTCAAACTCAAAACCTCATTCTATCGTATCTGACGGGTTCGGAACTTTTGGCGCTGGAGAAAATTCTCGAGCCGCTCCTCCTCCCGCGTGGGTCGATCTTGTCCATTCCGGCACGCCCATCAGCCATTATTATTTTCTGGAAAGCGGAATCGCTTCCATAGTGGCCGCCAGCCCCGAAGGCAGAAAGGCAGAGATCGGACTGATCGGCAGGGACGGAGTGTCGCCGCCCGCCCTGATTATGGAGGGACAGGGATCTCCATTCCAAGTCACCATGCAGATGGCCGGTCATGGACGACGTGTAGAAGCTGCCGCTTTGGGACGGTTTCTGTATGAGCAGCCGGCAGTTCGGCCGTTGCTTTCGCACTTCCTTCATCTTTTCTTCGCGCAAGTGGCACATACCGCGCTTTCGAACGCCGTGCATAAGATTGATGTACGGTTGGCGAAGTGGATCCTTATGTGTCAGGATCGGCTGGAGGGTCAGGAAATTGCAATTACCCACGAGTATCTGGCGACGATGCTCGGCGTAAGGCGATCGAGCGTCACCGACGCCTTACATATACTGGAAGGCGAACGTCTCATCTACTCCAGCCGAGGTCTGGTCATCGTCCGCAATCGCGCGGCGCTCGAAACTTTCGCGGCCGATGCTTATGATCTCTTGGGCGTATCCGGCCCCTGTTTGGTCGAGATCAGCGACCGCGCAGGCCGTGCATCGGCTGCTGCACGTTGACGTGCGGCCGCGGCTTCTGTCCGCTTTGCCAATCCTTGTAAGGCCGCAGCATCTGCCCGGGGAAACGCCTTTCGATGGCGCTTTCGGTCAGCACGATCTTTGCGAAGAGGTCATCGACGACCGACAGTCGCTCTGGTGCTTCGCAACCCATCTCCAGCTCGGCCATTAGATCAAATAGTTCTTCATCGGTCATCGCCTCGAGAGTCGAGGCGAACCTGCGTTCCGCGACAATATCAGAACCTGTCACACTACACCTCCTGCGGTTCCCAAGCATATTGCCGTCGTCTCATATGCATGCTGGCCGACTTAAGAAGGACGGGCGCTTGGCTAGGGATTATGGGATCTTAGAACGGATTGAATTGAACGATGCCCGGTCCCGTCTTCTCCATCCCATCGGGCCGGCGCTTTCGTCATCGCCCTCAAACCCGCCGTCTTCATCGATATCGATATCTGCACAACTCGCCAGCGCGCGAAGGCTTGGCTGTCATGGCACCGGCGACCGTGAATGGGCGGCGGCTGCCCGCAGGGAAGAGCAAGGTGGTCGAGCTCGACCCGGCAACGCTGGGAACCTTCCGCACCCTTGGCGCGGTCTACGGTGTGAGCCGCCCGCCTGAGTTTCATGCGGCGCATTGACGCACAAATCAAGCGGTGATAGGCATAAAGGCAATTGGTCAAGCCAGTTGACCAGCGGCGTTGAGGAGATGCCGTCAGGGAGGCAACGATGTTTTCGCCCGTTGAATCGCGCCGCCTTTACCGGCAGGTGGCGGATCAAATTCGCCTGATGATCGCGAGCGGCGAGCTCGCCGTCGGCCAGCGATTGCCGGCCGAGCGCGATCTGGCGGAGCAATTGTCCGTATCGAGACCGACTGTTCGTGAGGCGCTGATCGTGCTGGAGGTGGAAGGCCTCATCAACATCCGCATGGGTTCCGGCATCTATGTGGTGCGCCGGCATGCCGCCCATGCCCCGGCAAGCGAGCGCGACCCGGTGGAAGGGCCTTTCGAGCTCTTGCAGGCTCGGGCGATTATCGAATGCGCCATTGCCGAAGAAGCGGCAGGCTGCGCCGGGCCCGAAGGCATTGCCCTGCTCGACGAGGCGCTGATGCGCATGAGCAGCGACGTCAACGATGCAGGTGCTGTACTTGCCGCAGACCGCGCCTTCCACACCGGCATTGCCATGATCGTCGGCAATGCGACTCTGATCCGGGTGACCGGAGAAATGTTCGACATGCGCATGACGCCGTATTTCGCGAAGCTGGCCAGCCATTTCGAGGGACCGACGACATGGCGCACCGCCCTCGGCGAACATCAGGCGATCCGCGATGCAATCGCCGCCGGTGATGCGGCAGGTGCTCGGGCTGCCATGCGCACCCACTTGACCCTATCGCAGAAGAGGTTTTCCGAGAGCTTCGGGGAGGAGTTTTCGGGAGAGGAGGAGCGTGGCCGCAACAAGGGTCCCGCGAAAGGAACCGACAAGTTTTAACCCGAGCTCGGGAGGAGAGAGCAATGAAGAGCAGACTGGCAACAATACTTTGCACCGCAGCCGCAATCATGGCGAGTACGGCGATCGCCCATGCCCAGACCGTCCTGAAATGGGCGCATGTTTATGAGACGTCCGAGCC
The DNA here is from genome assembly GCF_029194105.1 of Rhizobium mulingense. NCBI lineage: Bacteria > Pseudomonadati > Pseudomonadota > Alphaproteobacteria > Hyphomicrobiales > Rhizobiaceae > Rhizobium > Rhizobium mulingense. The sequence goes on from NZ_JARFVE010000011.1 coordinate 166,244, forward strand.
CTTCCATACCGATTCCGTCTGGGCCGCCGAAGAAATCAACAAGCGCACCGATGGGCGCTACAAGATCGAAGTCTATCCGGCCTCGCAACTCGGCAAGGAAGCCGATATCAACCAGGGCCTCAAACTCGGCACGGTCGACATCATCATCTCGGGATCGAGCTTTGCGGCACGCGACTACAAGCCGATCGGCGTCACCTATTTCCCCTATATCTTCCGTAACCCGGACCACCTGATCGCCTATACCAAGAGCGACGTCTTCAAGCGCCTCGCCAAGGGTTATGAAGACAAGACCGGCAACCATATCGCCGCCGTCAGCTATTACGGCACGCGTCACACGACCTCGAACAAGCCGATCGCCAAATGCGCCGACATGCAGGGGCTGAAGATCCGCGTGCCCGACGTTCCGGCCTACCTCGCCATGCCGCGCGCCTGCGGCGCCAACACGACGCCAATCGCCTTCGCCGAAGTCTATCTCGCCCTGCAGAACGGCACGGTCGAGGCGCAGGAAAACCCGCTGACGACGATCGAGGCGAAGAAGTTCTTCGAAGTCCAGAAAAACATCATCCTGACCGGCCACATCGTCGACCACCTCAACACGGTGATCTCGAAGACGCGGTGGGCAAGCCTTTCCGACGAAGACAAGAAGATCTTCGGCGAAGTGATGCAGGAGGCCGCCGAGCGCACCACCAAGACGATCGCAGGCAAGGAAAACAGCCTCGTCGCCACCTTCAAGGAAAAGGGCATCAACGTCACCGAGGTCGACAAGGCCGACTTCGAAAAGAACGTGATGGAGAAGGTCAAGTTCGAGGACTTCGGCTACGAGAAGTCCGATTGGGAAGCGATCCGGGCGATCCAGTAAGCTCCTCAGCGAAGACTGCCCCTCACCCTAACCCTCTCCCCGTAAACGGGGCGAGGGGACGTGCCATTCGAGAGGCCGGGGGCGAACCGAGAGGTTGCGGCCTGTGCCTTCTCCCCGCGTGCGGAGAGAAGGTGGCGGCAGCCGGATGAGGGATAGCGCCTCCCTCAACGAACCAAGGTCGCGCCGCCGCGCCGCGCCCTTCTTCGCCAACAGGAACAAGGCCGATCATGTCGCAAGAAATTCACACGCCAATTACGGCCGAGGAAATCGGCCACGAGTTCGAAGGCCACGCGCCGACCGCAAATGTCTCGGACTACGCCATCGAGGACTGGATCACGCTGATCGTCTTCTGGCTGATGGCAGGCTGCGTCTTCCTGCAATTCTTCACGCGTTATGTGCTGAACGACAGCTATGCCTGGACCGAGGAAATCGCGATCAACTGCCTGATCGGCGTCGTCTTCCTCGGCGCCGTCATGTGCGTGCGCACCTCCCGGCATATCCAGGTGGATGTGTTCTATCATTATATGCCGGCGGGGCTGGCGCGCGTGCTCGCAACTCTCGTCGATATCATCCGCATCGGCTTCTTCGCCTATGGCTGTTATCTGATGTGGCGTTACGTCGAAATCGTCGCCGACGAGCAGATGGTCACCATCGAACTGCCGCGCAACATCGTCTTCTACTCGGTGCTTGTCGCTTTCGTGCTGATGCTGATCCGCGCAGTGATCGTCTTCATCGCCAATATGCGCCGCGGCTATTCCGTTCTGGAGCGCCCGGAAGAATTCCAGACCGTCGAGGGTTGACCCCATGCTGCTGCTTCTTGGTTCCTTTCTGGTGATGATGCTGATCGGCGTGCCCGTCGCCATCTCGATGGCCGTCGCATCCGTGCTCTACATCGTGCTCTACGGCATCGCGCCGGACATTATCGTCGCCCAGCGCATGATCGCCGGCGTCGAAAGCTTTCCGCTGCTCGCCGTGCCCTTCTTCATCCTGGCAGGCAATCTGATGAACTCGGCGGGTGTGACCGGCCGCATCTATTCCTTCGCGGTCGCGCTGGTCGGCTGGATGAAGGGCGGACTGGCGCAGGTCAACATTATCGGCTCGGTCATCTTCTCCGGCATGTCGGGCACGGCGCTCGCCGATGCGGCCGGCATCGGCACGATCGAGATCAAGGCGATGAAGGATCACGGCTATCCGGTCGAAGCGGCGGTCGGCGTCACGGCGGCATCTGCCACGCTCGGCCCGATCTTTCCGCCGTCGCTGCCCTTCGTCATCTATGGCATGATGGCGAACGTCTCGATCGGCGCTCTGTTCATGGCCGGCATCCTGCCCGGCATTGTGATGACGCTGCTGATGATGATCACCGTCGCCGCCTTTGCCTATTACAAGCGCTGGGGCTCGGACGCACCCTTCGACGTCAGGCAGCTGCTGTCGGCCGGATTGGAGATCATCGTCGTGCTGATGGTGCCCGTGGCGATCTATCTGATGATGCGGGCCGGCCTGTCGATGAATGCCGCCGCGGGTATTGCCCTTCTCGCGCTTCTGGCGCTCGACTGGTATTTTGGCTTTTCCGCCGTCATGGCGCTGATGACCCCGGTTATCCTGATCGGCGGGATGACGATGGGCTGGTTCACGCCGACCGAAGCTGCGGTGGCGGCGGTGCTCTGGTCCTTGTTCCTCGGACTCGTGCGCTACCGCACCATGACCTTCTCGACGCTCGCCAAGGCCAGCTTCGATACGATCGAGACGACGGCATCCGTTCTCTTCATCGTCACCGCGGCTTCCGTCTTCGCATGGCTGCTGACGGTCAGCCAGGCCGCCCAGCTGCTTTCCGATGCGATCCTGTCGATCACCGACAATAAGTGGGTGTTCCTCATCCTCGTGAACCTGCTGATGCTGTTCGTCGGCTGCTTCCTCGATACGATCGCCGCGATCACCATCCTCGTGCCGATCCTGCTGCCGATTGTCGCCAAGTTCGGTATCGATCCGGTTCAGTTCGGCCTGATCATGACGCTGAACCTGATGATCGGCCTGTTGCATCCGCCGCTCGGCATGGTGCTCTTCGTGCTGTCGAGAGTGGCCAAACTCTCGGTCGAACGCACCACAATGGCGATCCTGCCCTGGTTGGTGCCGCTCTTCCTCGCATTGATCTTGATCACCTTCATTCCGGCCGTATCGCTCTGGCTGCCGCAGCAACTCGGACTGTTGAGATAGGAGGGTTACGATGCCGACACGTCTGGCACGGCTTTATCAAAAGGGCGATCTCAGGGTGGAGACCGGCACCGTACTGGCTCCCGGCCCAGGCGAAGTGCTTCTGAAAATGGCGGCCGCCGGCATTTGCGGCTCCGATCTGCACTATTATCAGGACGGCGGTTTCGGACCGATCAGGGTACGCGAGCCGATTATACCCGGTCACGAGGCATCGGGAACCGTGAAGAGTGCAGGGGAAGGGGTAGACCTGAAACCTGGGACTCTGGTGGCGGTCAACCCGAGCCAACCCTGCGGCCTGTGCGAATATTGCGGGAAGGGACTGCCGATCCACTGTCTCGACATGCACTTCATGGGCAGCGCGATGCGCCTGCCTCATGAGCAGGGCATGTTCCGGGAATGGCTGGTCGTGCCGGCCAGCCAGTGCTTCGAAGTGGGAGCGGCGGCGACGGCCTCGGAAGCCGCATGCAGCGAGCCCTTGGCCGTTTGCCTGCACGCGGCATCGCGCGCGGGAGAGTTCGCGGGCAAGCGCGTCCTCGTCACAGGCGCCGGTCCGATCGGCTGCCTGATGGTTGCCGCCGCCCGCTATCACGGCGCGGCCGAGATCATCGTGACCGATCTGGCCGATGCGGCGCTGAAGAGAGCCGAGGCGATGGGCGCGAGCCGGACGATCAATGTGTCTCGAGAGGCTGCGGCGCTTGCCGAATTCGAGACGGGCAAGGGCTATTTCGATCTCGTCTTCGAGTGCTCGGCCGCCGCACCCGCCATCCGTAGTGCCATTGCCGCCATCAGGCCGCGCGGCACGATCGTGCAGGTCGGCGTCACAGGAGAGATCCCGATCCCGCTCAACGCCATCGTCGGCAAGGAGCTCCATATCCATGGCACGCAGCGTTTCCACGAGGAATTCGCCGCCGCCGTCGAGCTGATCTCAAGTCGAGAGATCGATGTCCGGCCGATCATCAGCCACAGCCTGCCCCTCGAAGAGGCCACCGCAGCCTTCACACTGGCCGGCGACCGGACGGTCGCCTGTAAGGTACAGCTTACGTTTTAGAAGTCTGTGTCACTCCCTGCAGGCGCGCCATTCGCGTAGGCGAGATGGATCTTCGCGCCGATCGTCGTCAGCGGCTGCGGCGGCAGCGAAGCCGGCTTGGCCTGCAAAGCCGCACCGGCGCCTGCAGGCAGTCGGCCACGCCTCTTATATAGGCGGCCGGCTGGATGATGACCGTGCCAGGCGAGAACAGGCCGGAGGGTGAAGGCCTTCGATGAAATCATCCGAGGAAACTTCGTGCGGCAGGTCGATGATGAAGCCGGAATCGGCGTCGGCCGGACCCGCCACGATGCCCGCTTCGAGAACGGGACCCGCAGCGTCGAATCGAGCCGCAAGAGCCGGTGCGCCGCCGACAGGCCCGCAAAACCGCCGCTGTTTCGCAGCGCCAACCGGCCTGACAAGCTGCGATATGGACCAGCGGCGTGCCGAATGGTCGGAAAAGTGCAAGGCCATGTGGAAACAAAGCGGGCCGAGTTTTGTTACTGATAGACCCGCGCAGGAGTTCCTCGAGCGGCGGCCGAAACGGGAGCAGAATCATGGAGACAGCAACGCAGTGGGCGCTTTTCTTCGGCGCGCTGACGTTGGCGAGCTGGATAGCGGGAGGCCTTGCGGCCGTCCTTGGAAGTGTCGAGCTCGGCCACCGACAAACAGCGACAGAATATCTGACATTCGGACTGAGCGCCGCCGGCTTCGTCTCGGCAGTCGCCATGGCGGCGGTGTTAGTGATCCGCTGACGTTGATTGCGCCGATGCCCGTCGATCGAAACCTCCCGCCCAGCTGCCTTCAGCGGCGGGCGGCGATCTGCTCCGCAGCGGGTGGCGGACGGTGGAAGACGCAGACCTGGTTGCGGCCTGCTTCCTTGGCGCGATAGAGTGCCACGTCGGCTTCGTGCTGGAGATTGGCCAGGGAAAGGCCAGTGTCCGCAGCCGATTTGAACGCCACCCCGACGCTCAGCGTCACCGACGGGCCGACGCTGGAAGACGGGTTCGGAAGGGCGGCGGCCTCCACGCTTTCACGTATTCGCTTCGCCACCGCGACGGCCTCTTCTTCGTCGACATCCGGCAGGACGATGAGAAATTCCTCGCCGCCGTGGCGCGAGACCAGGTCGCGATCGGCGCGCACGCAGCTCTGGATGATGCCGGCGACCTTGACAAGGCAGCGGTCGCCTTCGCCATGCCCGAGCTTGTCGTTCAGCGCCTTGAAGTGGTCGATGTCGCACATGAGCATGGCGACGATGCCGGTTTCACGGCCGTGGCGCCAGAGGCTCTCGAGCGTTTCCATCATCCAACGGCGGTTGGCGATCCCCGTCAGCGGATCGGTTCTGGCCAGCCGTTCCAATCGGGCATTCGCATCGGCCAATTCCGCAACGCGGCGCTGATCCCTGCAGTCCAGGAGAAATGTCTTCTGCGCCAGTATGTTCATCGTTCGCCTGGCGACCACGGTCGCGATGATCCCGCAGGAAAAGAACAGGGTCCCGGCTATGACGCTGCCCGCATCCACGAGCGGGTTGTACCATTGAAAGGTGAAATAGAGGCAGAGGGCATAACAGGCGATTGCGATCGTCCAGGCGAGCGGCACGCTGAAGATGGTGATTGCGCTGGTGGCGACGAACAGCATGATGGTCAAATGGCGCTCGTAGAATTCGCCTCCGGCAAAGACGCCGACGAGTGCGACCGACAGCAGGATGACGCACATTCCGCCGAGGAGCGATGCGCGCTGAACCGCTGCCGGGCGCGGCTTGGTCCAGACGAGCGCCGTCAGGATCGCCGCCGGCGGCAGCAGGCAGGCCGGGGCGACCATCAATAGGGCAACCTCGCGGGGAAGCAGCATGGCATTCAGCGCCAGCGTCAGAACGTCGACAAAGGCGACCCATGTCATCCAGGAGCGGATGACTTTCGCCCTCTGGCGCCACAGCCTTTCGTCGAACCGGCGCAGCAGGTCGCCCGTCAGGCGAATATCGCGGGTTCGGCCGGATAAGAGGCGTTCGACTTCGTCCGCCACGGCACCGGTCAGCGGCTGCGGCGAGTAGGCCCCGGCTGCAGGACGGTCGAAGGACGTGCTTTTGCCATCATTCATCTTTGCTCTATCTAACCAAAATCGGAAACTCGGCAAGGCTGCCGCGCGAACGTCCGGATACCTGCATTGATATTTTGTAAACAAGATTGGCCGCGTGATCTGGGCTAGACCCTTTCGAACATGCTAACTAGCTTATTCCGAGAGGGAGCAGGATGAGACTTAAGCTGGTCGCAGTAGCGGTCGCGGCGCTGGCGCCGGTTGTGGCGATGCTCGTTTACAACGAAGTCGCGCTCCGCCATCAGCGCAATGAAGAAGTGCGCGCATCCGCGGCACAAGCGGCCAGACAAGCCTCGTCCGAAGTCGAACGGATCATAGAGGGCCTGCACGCCCTTCTCGTCTCCGTCGCCGCCATGCCTTCCGTCCGGCAGCTCGACGTCCCGGCTTGCAATGCGGCGCTCGAGGCGGTTGTCGAAAGCATTCCGAACATCCGCACCATCTTCGTTGTCGGGCTCGACGGACAGCCGATCTGCGGCAGCATGGCTTTTCCCGAGGGCGTGATCTTCTCCGATCGAGACTATTTCCAGCAGATGCTCACGACCAAGGCTTTCGTGGTCGGCACCTATACGCAGAGCCGCCTTGTCGACAGACCCGTCCTGCCGATCGCAATGCCCCTCATGGAGGGCGACGCCATGAAGGCCGTCATCGTCAGCGGAATCAGGGTGGACTGGCTGCAGAACCGTATCACCGAGCGCGGTGTTGCTACCGGCAATGCGGTGACGATAGCCGATGGCAACGGGACGATCGTTGCGCGCGTTCCTTCGCCCGAGCGCTTCGTCGGCACCGCCATGCCCGACGCCTATCAGCGGCTGATCCATGCCGACCAGCCCGATGTAATCGAGCTGATGAGCGAGGACGGAACGGAACGCATCCTTGGCTATCGCCCGATCGCGCTGCCTTCCAATCCTCTCTATGTCAGCGCCGGCTTCTCCAAGGAGGAGGCCTTCGCCCCGATCAACAGGGCGACGACGATGAATACGCTCGCCATTATCGGCGGCGCGCTCTTTGCCTTCCTGGCCGCGATCTTCATCGGCAACCGCTTCATCCTCGTGCCGATCTCCAGGATCGCGGATGTGATGGAAAAGTGGCGCGGCGGTCAAACGACGGCGCGGACCGGCATGAAAGGACCGGACGAACTCGGTGTCGTCGGTGCGACCTTCGATCGGCTGCTCGATGAACTCGATGAACGAAGACGCCAAAGCCAGGAGGCGGAGGAGGAGCGCAGCCTTCTTGTCCGCGAACTGGCTCATAGGGTCAAGAATGGCTTCACCCTCGTTCAGGCGATCGCCCGGCAAACCTTCTCGCGCTCCGATCCGGAAAGATACAATTCCTTCGCCGAGAGGCTCGCAGCGCTCGCCGGCACTTATGATCTCATCCTGTCGCGCGAGGGATCGGTCTCATCTGTCAGGGAGATTGTCTCCGCAGCCTTGCGTGCCCACGTCGCCTCGCAGGCCGAGCGCATTCGCCTGGATGGCCCGGAAGTGGTTCTTCCCGCAGACATCGCGCTGCCGCTTTCGCTCGTTGTGCACGAGCTGGCGACCAACGCAACCAAGTATGGAAGTCTCGGAAGCGAATATGGAACAGTCACCATCGAGTGGAAGCAGGATGACGGACGCGTCCTTCTCGTCTGGACGGAAGCGGATGGACCGCCGGTTTCGACACCGACGAAAAAGGGCTTCGGCTCGATACTGATAGAACGGGCCTTCCCGGCGAAGGCGCAGGCGCGGTCCAGGTCGGACTACAGGCCGGGTGGCCTCGTTTTCGAAGTTATATTTTTAATCGGGGAACCGGTTGCGAAAGGCGAAGTTGACCCTCTGGGTAAGGATGACATGCATGCGAGCGAAACATGAAAACCAAAGTAGTCGTGGTCGAGGACGAAGCTCTGCTGCTGATGATGGCGGTCGGCATCGTCGAGGAAGCAGGCTTGGAGCCGCTCGAAGCACGCAATGCTGATGAGGCTCTGATGCTTTTCGAAAGCGTGCCCGGCATTCGGATTCTGTTCACAGACATCGACATGCCGGGAAAGATGGACGGTTTGAAACTCGCAAAGGCCGTCCGCGATCGCTGGCCGCCCGTTGAAATCATCATCGTCTCCGGCATGAAGCAGCCGGACAAAGATGAATTGCCCGAGCGCGGCGTCTTCTTCCCCAAGCCTTACGACACCCGACAGCTCTGCGACGCGCTGGTCAGAATGGCTACCTGATACCTGAGTCGACGCACGGGCTTGCGCATCTGAATGCCGCGGGCAAACCGCATCCTGTTGGCATCTCCGGCGTTTTCCTTGCTGCAACAACAGGCGATTGCGGCGAGCATCACGCCGGAAAGCACCGAAACGAAAGCGGGCGGCCTGCTATCTTTCTGTCGTCGAAGGCCGCTGCAAATCGATGCGACTGGTCACGACCGGCTGGCCGGAAGCAGGATCTTGGTCGACGGTCTGAAGTCGAAGCCGGTTCTGCCCGACTTTCTCGATCATCAAGACCGCGTCTCGATCGCCGTTGACCAGCCGCGCCCAGGTCACGCGCAGGTTGAGGGCAGCACCTTTCCTGCTGCCTGCGAGCTTCGACGGCAGTCCCGACGGCCCGACATAGTTGCCGGTATAATGCTCTCCGGCGGCCTTGACGGTCGCAGAGAAGCTTCTGGTGAAAACCGCCAGGCCGCGACACTTTCCGTTCATCGAAACGGTGGATGCGCTCGCATCAGACCGGAGGGTGCAGGAGACCTTCAGATTTGTGCCGCCAATCCGCGTGAGCACCCTTCCAGTCCCGCTCCAGTCGCCGGCCAAAGACTGCAAAAAACCCACCTCCGACGCCAACGACCCGACAGGCAGGCAAGGCAGCAAGAGTAAAGTTGCGATCAGGACCATACGCATGGCAGCCCCCTGGTTTGCGTGTCCGAACAACAGGTCGGCATGGCAGATTGTTCCCGGCGTCAGATTGTTTTTGCCGCCCTCGCAGGTGAAGGGCCTGACGACCCCGCCGTCGCTGCGGTGGCGTCGATTCTTCGCAGCTTGAAGAAATAACGACGGGCGTCGCCCGCAATGCACATCATGCCAGCCAGCTCTTGGCCATTCATCCTGCGAAAGTAATCGACGATCGGCTGCCTGTCGTAACGCATTGCGGCGGTGACACCGTCCCCCGAAGTCTGAAGCGCAAGCGACGCGGTCGTGCCCCTCGCACGCAATGCCTTCTGTAGATAGGAGAACCAGCTTCGGGCGACCATTGTGCGCCCGAACGGTGCGGCTTTGATGGCCAGTCCGATTGGAAAAAAGCCGGGTTCGATGGCGATCAGCCGATCGGCTCGCCACTGAAAGAGGAGGGCGTCCGCGCGCATGTCCGCGTGAAACCGCTTGCCGAACCAGCCAAGGTTCTCGAGAACGCCGTCGAGCGGGTGATCGGACGGAATACCGGCCCCCCTCCACAAGCCGATCATCTCGACCGGCTGGACAGGCTTCAGCGAAGAGAACCAGGCCTTCATCTCGTCCTGCCGGCCCATGCTTTCCATCCGTTTCCAGTCACGCGATCGAACCTCGCCCGCGACAAAGCAGATGGCGGCGCCGCCGGCCAGATCATGCGGTTCCGGCGCCTCGGCAAGGAGAGCGTCACCTGCCAGGGCTTGGATCCCGCGGACGCCGAATGTTCTCGATACGGCCGGATCACAGCGCTCGCTCCGTTGACAGCAAGGCTTCCAGCGACACCGGCCTGAGACCGTGCCCGTCGACGCCGACATCGTACTGGCGGGGCAGGGGTTTCAGGCGGCCATGGGAATGTCCATGCAGATTGATCGATTTCTTGCCCATCTTGTTCCAGGTGCGGAACGGGTAGTGGCACAGGATCAGGAGATGATCGTCCAGCGTCATCTCCTTGTAGTGCTGAACGCTCGCCCATCCCCTCGCCTCCGTCGTCGTCGGCGGATCATTATTCCCGATGATGAGGTGCTTGCGCCCGTTCAGCATCGAAAGGAGCTGGTCACAATTCCCGCCACGGAAGGACATGACGTCGCCGAGATGCCAGATGTCGTCCTGCGGGCCAACGATTTCGTTCCAGTTCCGGATCAGCGTCACGTCATGCGAGGCCATGTCGGGGAAGGGGCGTCGGTCGATGCGAAGGACGCGCGGATCTGCAAAATGGGTATCGCCGGTGAAGTAAATCATCTGACAGAGATGGCGCAGCTCGCCCGGTTGGAAAGTCGCCGTTTTTTTCAATGGCCGGCTGTGGGGATCGAATCTTTGATGTCGGCAAGGGACGGACCGCGCACGACGCGATAGCGCGCCTCGACGAGGTTATAGACTCCGAAGGCCGCCAGTCCGGCCGCGACGGCGATATAAAGGATCGAGCCGAAAGGCAGCTGCCTCACCCATTCAAGCGCGTCCGCCATGCTGCCCGCCTGTTGCGGGTCGACGCGGAAACCCGCATAGGCGAAGAAGATCCCCGTGATCACGAAGACGACGCCGCGGGCGACGAGGCCGTAGACACAGACCGTGGTGACCACGCCGCTGGCATCGGCAAGCCTCAGATAGCGCTCGAATTTCCTGGTGATGCCCTTGGCTGCCGTCACGACCCCGCCGATGATGAAGCCGAGGCCGACGGCAACGGCAAGATAGGCGCCGAACGGCTGCGACATGATCCACTGGGCCAATCCCTTCTCACCCGAGCCTTGGCTTCCGCCACCGCTGAAAAACGCGTGTGCCAGGGCGTATCCCGCAAGCCCGAGGTAGACGACAGCGCTGCCGAAGAGAACCGTGCGGATGGCGATCGCCTTGGTGCCGGTGCCATGCCCGTCGGAATCGGCCAGCGACTGGGACAGCCGCCAGGCTACGAATCCGAGCAGGCCGATGCCGATCAGCCCCACCCAGACGCGGCCGAAGGGCTGCGCGAGCAGCGTCGAAAGCGCCGACTTCGTTTCCGGCCTTCCGCCGGCAACACCGGAGAACAGGGCCAGGCCCGCCACAAGCAGGAATACGACGCCGCGCGCCACATAGCCGCTCTTGGCAAGCAGGTCGAAACGAAATCCTTTGGCCATGATATACTCCGCGCATCTGTGTGGCTGTCACCCCTAACGCGCCACCACGCGGAAAGTTGTCGTCGAGGAAAAGGCGACGCTCACGCCGGGAGTTGCCGATGCCGGTCCGTAGCGCCGGACTTCTGATCCACCGCCTTTCCGAGACGAGGCCTGAGGTCCTGCTCGTGCATCCCGGGGGTCCATTCTGGGCCAGGAAGGACGAGGGCGCCTGGTCGATCCCGAAGGGATTGATCGAAGCTGGTGAAGACGAGCTGTCGGCAGCAATCCGGGAGGCGCGGGAGGAGCTCGGCGTGGAAATCCAGGGAGCGTTCGCCCCGCTCGGCGAATATCGCCAACCGGGCGGAAAAATCGTGGTCGTCTGGTCGGTGGAGGCCGAGCTTGATGTCGCGAAGGTGCGCAGTTCAGAGTTTCAGCTCGAATGGCCGCCACGATCGGGCCGTTTCCAGAATTTTCCCGAAGTTGACCGCGCCGAGTGGTTTTCCACCGCAGAGGCTGAGATCAAGATTCTCAAGGGGCAGGTCGCAATGCTTGCAGATCTCGCAAAACAGCTCGGCCGAGGCCGATAAGGAGGCATTTCGATCACTCCGTTTCGATGAAGGAGCGGTCGGCCGTCTCGAGCAATATTGGCCAGCTGATCGTCGCATCGGCCATCATCGATGACACGGTCGGCTGGGTCCTCATGGCCGTGACGTTCAGCCTCGCCGAGCCAGCAGCTGGGCTGTGGCCGCAGTGAAAAGGAACAGGACCGCCATTGCAGCTTGCCAACGCCAGGCGTCTTTCAAGACCATATTCGTACTGCCCCTGCAATCGGGAGCGGCTCATCAAGGACCTCTTTCAGAAAGTCTGCGCCTAAAGCATACTGCTTCAGCGGCCCTGGCTCCGAGAAAGGCCCGCGGCGGCGCAAGGGCAGATATGCGAGCTTGGCGCTATTTCAATGTTCGGCGCCGGACGACATCCATCTGCATCGCAGACGCCATCAGCCATTCCTCAATCGGATGGGGATAGGCTTTGTTTACGAGCGGTTGCTGGAGCCTAATCGACGCCGGTAATCTCGGGATCGAACACGATGATCTTTTCTGAGGGCGGATTTCCGTCACTTCTGCTCGCCGCAAGCAGAAGTGCTGCGGCGGCTTCGCCCATCTGACGCCGCGGCGAGATCGAGGTCGCGATCCTGACGGGCAGGGCGCGGGCGACATCAAGTCCATTGAACCCGGCAATCAGAATATCGGCGGGGCTGGAAACGCCGAGTTCCAGGCATGCGAAGGCGCCGCCGGTCGCCATGTCGTCGTTGGAATAGTAAATGCAATCGAGATCGCGCGTCGCCGCGAGCATGGACATCGTCAGCCGCTTGCCGTGGGCCACCGAGGAATAGGCGGCGTTGAACCGCTCCTCCACGAAAGACAGGCCGCTTTCGCGCAGGGCCTTCTCAAAGCCGGCCTTCCGCTTGCCGGCCCGCAAGTCCCGGTCGATCGCGCTGCCGATATAGCCGAACCGCCGCCGGCCGGCCGCCAAAAGCGCTCTTGCCATCTCCTCTCCCGCCTTGCCATGAGAAAGCCCGACGTTGAAATCGATGGGCGTGCCGTCGAGGTCCATCAGCTGGATCACCGGGATCTCCGCATTCTGCAGCATTCTGACCGTTTCTGCCGGCTGATCGAGACCCGTCACGATGATGGCCGCAGGACGCCAGGAGAGCATGTCGCGGATGATCTCGCGCTCTTTCGCCATATCGTAGTCGGAGATGCCGAACACCGCCTGCATGCCGGATCCCCGCAGTCCGGCCGAGATGCCCGCCAACATCTCGGGAAAGACGATGTTGGACATGCTGGGAACGACGACGGCGACGAGGTTCGTGCGCTGCGACGACAGCGAGAGCGCCAGCCGGTTGCCGACATAGCTCAGCCGTTCCGCCTGCTGGAGCACTTTTGCGCGGGTCTCCTTGGAGACGTCGGCCGCGCCGCGAAGGGCCCGTGATGCCGTCATTTTGCTGACACCGGCCGCGGCGGCAACCTCTTCCAATGTGGATTTACGCATCGAACCGATTCCTTAGTCGAATTGCCTCGCCAGCGGTCAACACCAGATTCATAGGCTCTTTTCCAAAAAAGGAAAATACGCAGTACTTGACATATGCGAGTAAAATGGGCGTTGTTACCGATACCGGTATCGATACCAACGATCAAACCCAGGAGCAGAAACGGGACGGACGAGGCTTTGGGCGTCCCGCATCGTACGAATGTTTGACTGCGACCATCTGCGGATCAGCCTAGCCGGCTTGACCTGCAGGTTGCAGACCTATCTGAATTCGATCGGATACATTCCGATCGTGCCGCCAGCTGCAACATAGAACGCGGCGAGCAGCGCGATCTTGCCGAAGACACCGGCCGAACGGGAGGAAGAGCCGCCATGCATGTGATGATTTTGGGCGCGGCCGGCATGGTCGGCCGCAAGCTGGTTGAGAAGATCGCGCGCGAGCCGCTGGCTTTCGGCCGGCCCGTCACCCGGCTGACGCTGGTGGACGCCTTTCAGCCGTCCGTGCCGGAACCGCTCCGGCCGGTCTCGACAGCGCTGACGGTCGACCTCGCCGGTGCCGGCGCCGCCGACAGGCTGATCGAAGGCCGGCCGGAGCTGATCTTCCATCTCGCCGCCGTCGTATCGGGTGAGGCGGAAGCGGATTTCGACAAGGGTTACGCCGTCAATCTCGACGGCACGCGCGCCCTGTTCGATGCGATCCGTCAGGCCGGCCTCACGAGCGATTACGTGCCGCGCCTCGTCTTCGCCTCCTCGATCGCCGTCTTCGGAACGCCGTTCCCGGAAGTCATTCCCGACGAATTCTTCACCACGCCGCTGACGAGCTACGGCACCCAGAAGGCCATTGCCGAACTGCTGCTCGCCGATTATTCCCGCCGCGGCATTTTCGACGGCATCGGCATCCGGCTGCCGACTATCTGCGTGCGGCCCGGTGCACCGAACAAGGCAGCATCCGGCTTCTTCTCCAATATCCTGCGCGAACCGCTGGTCGGCAAGGAAGCGGTGCTGCCGGTCAGCGACAGCGTGCGGCACTGGTTTGCAAGTCCGCGCGCGGCCGTCGGCTTCTTCATCCATGCCGCGACGATCGATACGGCACGGATCGGCGCGCGGCGCAACCTCACCATGCCAGGCCTTTCCGCGCTGGTCTCCGAAGAGATCGAAGCGCTGCGCCGCGTGGCCGGCGACAAGGCGGTCGCGCTCATCAAACGCGTGCCCGATCCGGTAATCGAACGCATCGTCGCCGGCTGGCCGACCCGGTTCGACGCAGAGAGAGCGTCTTCGCTCGGCTTCAAGGCGGAGACGAGCTTCGACGAGATCCTGAAAGTACATATCGAGGATGAACTGGGCGGGAGGATCGCATGAGCATATCGGCCAGCGGAAAGGCAAGGATCGCGCTTGTCACCGGCGGCGGCACCGGCGTCGGGCGAGCCATATCGCGGGGGCTGGGCGCTGCCGGTTACGCGGTCGTCATTTCAGGACGGCGGGCCGACGTGCTCGACAAGGCCGCCGCTGAGCTTGGCGGCGAAACCGGCGCGGAGTTCTTCGCGGTTTCCGCCGATGTCGGCGATCCCGCTTCGGTGCGGGCTCTTTTCGACGCCATCTCGGAAAAATACGGGCGGCTCGACCTGCTGGTCAACAATGCCGGCGTCACTGTGCCGGGGGTGCCGCTGGAAGAGGTTTCCTTTGAGCAATGGAGCGCCATCGTCGCCGCCAATCTCACCGGCGCTTTTCTCTGCACCCAGCAGGCCTTCCGACTGATGAAGAGCCAGAATCCGCGCGGCGGGCGCATCATCAATAACGGCTCCGTTTCCGCCACCACACCGCGCCCGAATTCCGCACCTTACACGGCGACGAAGCACGCCATTACAGGACTGACGAAATCCACCGCCCTCGACGGGCGCGAATTCGACATCGCCTGCGGTCAGATCGATATCGGCAATGCCGCAAGCGACATGACGACGAGGATTGCGGCCGGCGTCTTGCAGGCAAACGGCAGTATTGCCGCGGAGGCGACGATCGACCCGGCGCATATTGCCGATGCGGTCGTCTACATGGCGGGCCTGCCGCTCAGCGCCAATGTGCTGACCATGACAGTGATGGCAACGAAGATGCCTTTTGTCGGGCGGGGGTGAGAAGGCGGGCTGCCGCCGGCCGAAAACGACATAGATACAGTGCATTGCGTAATGCTCATGATCTGGGAGGAGGGAGTATGGCAAACGTTCAATTCGAAGATGTCCGGAAATCATTTGGGGCGCATCCTGTCATCAAGGGGGTGGACATCGATATTGCCGATGGCGAATTCGTCATCCTTGTCGGCCCCTCGGGCTGCGGCAAGTCGACCCTTCTGAGGATGCTGGCCGGGCTCGAGAACATTTCCGGCGGCGAGATCAAGATCGGCGGCCGCGTCGTCAACACACTGCCGCCCAAGGACCGCGACATTGCCATGGTCTTCCAGAATTATGCGCTCTATCCGCATATGACGGTGGAGCAGAACATGGGCTTTTCGCTCATGCTCAACAAGGCGCCGAAGGCGGAAGCCGAGAAACGGGTGAAATATGCCGCCGGCGTCCTCGGCCTTGACAAGCTGCTCGACCGCTATCCGCGCCAGCTCTCCGGCGGCCAGCGCCAGCGCGTCGCCATGGGCCGCGCCATCGTGCGCGATCCCGAAGTTTTCCTGTTCGACGAGCCGCTGTCCAACCTCGATGCGAAACTGCGCGTCGCCATGCGCGCCGAGATCAAGGAACTGCACCAGCGCCTGAAGACGACGACCGTCTACGTCACCCATGACCAGATCGAGGCGATGACGATGGCTGACAAGATTGTCGTCATGCATGACGGCATCGTCGAGCAGATCGGTTCGCCGCTCGAGCTTTACGACCGTCCCGTCAATCTCTTCGTCGGCGGTTTCATCGGCTCGCCCGCGATGAATATGATCCACGGCAGGCTCGATCCGGAAGATCCCGGTCAATTCGTTGCGGCCAACGGCACGCGGCTGCCGGTCGCCAATCCGCCGGCGAGCGCTGTGGGCCGCGACCTCGTCTACGGGCTGCGCCCCGAATATATCTCGCTCGATCCCAACGGCCTGGCAGCCGAAATCGTAGTGATCGAGCCGACCGGTTATGAAACACATCTGACCGTCCGCCTCGGCGGCAGCGAGGTCAGCTGCGTCTTCCGCGAGCGTGTCGATGCCCGCCCGGGTGAAGCCATCCGCGTGGCGATCGACGCCGCGCATGTTCACCTCTTCGATGCCGAAGGCGGCAAGAGGTTGACCGACTGATGCCATCCGGCGGCGGCACGGGAGAGGAGGAGTTCTCCCTGCCACCGGAGAGCAAGCATCCCGGGAGCGCAAGCTCCCCGGAGATGCCAGGCCGCCGTTCACCAAGCGGGAGGTGGATGCCGGAGAATTGCTCCCGCTGTTTCAATGAGGAGGAATCTCATGACGATCAAGAGACGTGAATTTCTTGCCGCATCGGCAGCCGTTGCCGGTGTCGCCGGTCTTGGCATTAAACCATCCTTTGCGCAGGCCGAGCCGACCTACACACCGGAAAGCGGCGCGAGCCTCAGGCTGCTGCGCTGGACGCCTTTCGTGAAGGGCGATGAGGATGCCTGGATCGCCAATACCAAGAAGTTCACCGAAGCCACAGGCGTGGAAGTTCGCATCGACAAGGAGAGCTGGGAAGACATTCGTCCGAAGGCAGCCGTCGCGGCCAATGTCGGCTCCGGCCCCGATCTCATCATGTGCTGGTTCGACGACGCGCACCAATATCCCGACAAGCTGGTCGATCTCACCGAACTCGGCAACTATCTCGGCAACAAGTATGAGGGCTGGTACGACGGCCTCAAGGGCTACGCCATACGCGACGACAAGTTCATCGCCATGCCGCTGACGGCGATCGGCAATGCGGTCGTCTATCGCGACAGCCACGTCAAGGCGGCCGGCTTCAACGAATTTCCGAACGATACCGCGGGCTTCCTCGAGCTATGCAAGGCCATGAAGGCGAAGGGCACGCCCGCCGGCTTCCCGCATGGTAAGGCCGTCGGAGACGGCAACAACTACGCCCATTGGCTGCTCTGGAGCCATGGCGGCAAGATGGTCGATGAAAGCGGCACGGTGACGATCAACAGCCCGGAAACCCTCGCCTCAATCAACTACGCCAAGGAGCTCTACGCGACCTTCATTCCCGGCACGGAAAGCTGGCAGGACGTCAACAACAACCGCGCATTCCTGGCGGGCCAAGTATCGCTGATCGCAAATGGCGTCTCGGTCTATTACACGGCCAAGAACGATCCGAAGCTCGCCGAGATCGCCAAGGACATGCGCACGACGAACTTCCCGATCGGACCGGTCGGCAAGAGCGTCGAGCTTTTCCAGACGAGCTCGCTGCTGCTCTTCAAGCACAGCAAATATCCGGAAGCGGCCAAGGCCTATATCAAGTTCATGATGGAAGCCGACCAGATGAACGCCTGGATCCAAGGCTCCAGCGCCTATTGCTGCCAGCCCCTCAAGGCCTTCGCCAATAATCCGGTCTGGACCGCCGATCCCGTTCACGCGCCTTATGCGCGCGCTTCGGAAAGGCTGCGCCCGAACGGCTATGCCGGCCCGCTTGGCTATGCCTCGGCGGCGACCATGGCCGATTATGTGCTGGTCGATATGTATGCTGCCGCCGTCACCGGCCAGAAGTCGCCGGAGGATGCAATGAAGGAAGCAGAGCGCCGGGCGAACCGGTACTACCGAGTCTGATCCAGAGCCAGGAGAGGCGGCATGTCCGGCTTCGGCATGCCGCCCGTCTCTCAAGAATTGAAGCAATCTGGAGGCAAGCAATGTCGACCTTGAAATCCGGGGATACGCGCGGCCCGATCTCCTCGCTCATGCAGAACAACAACGTGCTCGGCTTCCTGTTCATGCTCCCGGCCGCGGTGTTCCTCGTCTGCTTTCTCACGTACCCATTGGGGCTCGGCGTCTGGCTCGGCTTCACCGATACCCGGATCGGCCGGGACGGCATCTTCATCGGCTTGGAGAACTACCAGTTCCTGGCCGATGACGCGGTTTTCTGGCTGTCGGTCTTCAACACCATTCTCTACACGGTCATCGCCTCGGTGCTAAAATTCGCGCTCGGCCTCTGGCTGGCGCTGCTTCTGAACCAGCACCTTCCGTTCAAATCCTTCTTCCGGGCGATTGTGCTTCTGCCCTGGGTGGTTCCGACGGTGCTTTCGGCGCTCGCCTTCTGGTGGATCTACGATTCCCAGTTCTCGATCATTTCCTGGTCGCTGATGAAGCTGGGGCTGATCGACGCGCCGATCAACTTCCTCGGCGATCCCACAAATGCACGCATCGCCGTGATTGTCGCCAATGTCTGGCGCGGCATCCCCTTCGTGGCGATCTCGCTGCTCGCCGGCCTGCAGACCATCCCGGCCTCGCTGCAGGAGGCCGCCTCGCTCGACGGCGCAACGAGCTGGCAGCGCTTCCGCTATGTGACGCTGCCGATGCTGACGCCGATCATCGCCGTCGTCATGACCTTCTCGGTGCTCTTCACCTTCACGGATTTCCAGCTGATCTACGTGCTGACCAAGGGCGGACCGGTCAACGCAACGCATCTGATGGCGACACTCTCGTTCCAACGCGGCATTCCAGGCGGGCAGCTGGGCGAAGGGGCGGCCATCGCCGTCGCCATGGTCCCCTTCCTGCTCGGCGCCATCATGTTCAGCTTCTTCGGCCTGCAACGCCGCAAATGGCAGCAGGGCGGCCAGGATTAGGGGGAATAACGATGTCGACCAATCTCAAAACGGCCGATCAGGTCCTGACCGACAATGCCGAGGGCATGAGCTACCTAAACCGGCTGCCGCGGCGGGTGGTGATGCTCTACCTGCCGATGGCGGTCTTCGTCTTCGTGCTGCTCTTTCCCTTCTACTGGATGGCGATCACCGCCGTGAAGCCGAACGAGCAGCTGACCGACTACAACAATTACAGCCCATTCTGGGTGATTGGGCCGACGCTCGATCACATCAAATATCTGTTCCTGGAAACGTCCTATCCGGGTTGGCTGTGGAACACGATGCTGGTGGCGATGGGATCGACGGCGCTGTCGCTGGTGGCCTCGGTCTTCGGCGCCTATGCGATCGAGCGTGTGCGTTTCACCGGCTCGCGGCAGATCGGCCTCGTGATCTTTCTCGCCTATCTCATCCCGCCGTCGATCCTGTTCATTCCGCTCGCCTTCATCGTCTTCAAGCTCGGCATCTACGATTCGCGCCTGGCGCTGATCTTCACCTATCCGACCTTCCTCATTCCCTTCTGCACCTGGCTGCTGATGGGCTATTTCCGCTCGATCCCGTTCGAACTCGAGGAGAGCGCGCTGGTCGACGGCGCCAACCGCTGGCAGATCCTGGTCAAGATCATCCTGCCGCTTGCGGTGCCGGGTTTGATCTCGGCCGGCATCTTCGCCTTCACCCTGTCGTGGAACGAGTTCATCTATGCGCTGACATTCATCCAGTCCTCGGAGAACAAGACCATTCCGGTCGGCGTCTTGACCGAACTGGTGCGCGGCGACGTCTTCGAATGGGGATCGCTGATGGCCGGCGCGCTTTTCGGTTCGCTGCCTGTGGTCATCCTCTATTCCTTCTTCGTCGATTACTACGTGTCGTCGATGACGGGCGCAGTGAAGGAGTAGCGCCCGGACCGAGCTTTTCGGCAACGAGCAAGGCAAGTCATTTTTGCCTTGTCATCGACGCTGCGTTGCAGGCGGCCTGAGAGTGCGATTTCGCTCCCAACGCGCCGAGACTGAGTCGCCCGGTTTTCGGCAAGGGCTCGCCCCACCGATCTTGTGTCCTTCGCCTCAGTCGAGAAAGTGCGTCCGGAAAGCCAGGCGCCGGAACCCTCCTCGACTGCCGCAAACTTCTATGGCGCGGTCCACCACACGAATATCCTCGACGCGCTCACCTGAAGGCCACGATATGGCGCCTATGGCATGCCTCACTTCGGCTTCCTCGTCCCGGACGAGGGTGAGAGCCCCGGGACCTGAGAGGTCGTTTTCGCTGGAGCGGCTGCGCAAAGCTGCGGCCGCACTCTCTTCGACCCCCAAACAGCCGAAGTGTCGGCTCGACCACGGGGGATAGTCACGGCCGCCGTTGGAATGCCAGAAAATAGTCATGGGCAAGCGGCGGGCATTCCGGAGGGAAAGAAACAGGTCTCTCTCGACCGGCCGCGCCACCGCGGTCCAACCCAAGCTGTGTTCGCGGCCTTCTATGGCGATGACGACATCCTCATGCCGCGGGTTCCACGGGAACCGGCTCAAATCCACCGATCCGTCGATTCCGGGAAAGTGATCGGGCGCCGTTGACCGCGAGGGGTAGCGCAGGCCGGAACGCCCGCGGGCGGAATCGACTTCAGGCGGCGCCGGCGGCGTCTCCCATGCCGATTTGGGCGAGCAACTGATGAGTCCGCCCCGAGGCAGCGAGACGTTGGCATGGTTCGAGACGGCAATGCGGCCGCTCCCGCCGGCGAAGACATGGCGCTGATAGACCCAGGCGTGCCCGTCTTCAACCTCGAGCTCCTTGGTGACCGTCGCGCCGCAGACGGTGCGTTGCAGCCTGGCCCGCAGCCGCCCGGCCTCGTGTTCGACCACATCCCAGGGTGAATTGGCGGTCCATCCATGAAGGGGCGATCCCTCTTGGCTGCCTGCGAAGGGTGCGCAGAAGAAATCGCCGCCGAGCGTCATCAGATGCGGCGGCGTACCGGGGGGCATTATCTCCTCCGTGCCGACCCAGGGCGCACGGTGCAGCAGAGCGATTTCGTGCCCCTCATCTTCCACGGTAAAGCCGTCAAGGAGACCGGTCCGCGCATCGAAGCCGAAACGGATTCCCTTGGCACGGATCTCGATCATGCCGCGAGATGTTCGCCGGTTATGATATTTTCGACCTCCTGGATCGATGCGGTGGCGGGACTTAGATCGTCGGCCACGACGGTGCCGCGTCGCATCACCACCATGCGGTCCACCACCTGGAAGACATGATGGATGTTGTGCGCGATGAAAATGCAGGAGTGGCCGGTGTCGCGTGCCTCGCGCACGAAGCGTAGTACGCCCTGGGTTTCGGCCACGCCGAGATTGTTGGTCGGTTCGTCAAGGACGATCAGGTCGCTGTCGAAATACATGGCGCGCGCGATGGCCACGGCCTGCCGTTCGCCTCCGGAAAGCGATCCGATCGGGGTGGTGGGCGGAATGTTCTTAGAAATGCCGACTCGCTTCAGAAGATCGGCGGCAACTGCGTTCATCCGCTCCTGGTCCAGCCGGTCGAGGAAGCCGGGGCCCGTCCGGAGCTCCCGTCCAAGAAAGAGGTTGCGAGCGATGGAAAGCTGTGGGACCAGGGCGGAGTCCTGATAGATGGTCTCAATGCCGCTGCCGATCGCGTCGTTGGTACTGCGCAGCTGCACTTCGCGTCCCTTGATGAAGATCTGGCCGGATGTGTAGGGAACCGCGCCCGACAGCACCTTGATCAGGGTGGACTTGCCCGCGCCGTTGTCGCCGAGAAGGCCGACGATCTCGCCCTTCCTTATGCTGAGGTTGACATCGCGCAAAGCGTGGACACGACCATAGAATTTCTCGATGTGCCGCATCTGGACCAGGGTTTCGCTATCGCTCATCTCAGACCCCCGTATTGTGCCGGCGTTCGAGGCCGGCATGGAGCGCCATCATCGCCAGGATGATCGCACCGATGAAAATATTGTAGGCGAGACCGGGCACGCCAATCAGGACGATCCCGTTGCGCATCAGCCGCAGGATCAGCACGCCGAGCATGGTCCCGAGGATCGTCCCGCGGCCGCCGGTCAGGACGGTACCGCCGATCACCACCATCGCGATGACTTCGAGTTCATAGCCGGTACCGGCATTCGGATTGGCGGCCGAGACGCGGATCGACGAGATGATGCCAGCAAAGGCCGCCATGGCCGCCGACAGCATGAACAGGATCACTTTGACCCTTGCGGTCGGCACCCCGCGGTTTCGGGCGGCGTTGGCATTGCCGCCGGTCGCCTGGATCCAGTTGCCGAACCGTGTGCGGGTCAAGACGTAGTGGAGCGCCAATGCCAGCGCTACGAACCAGATCAGGCTCATGAAGACGCGCAGGTTGCCGATATAGAAGTCGCCGACCAGCAATTGCGCCAGCCATTGTTCGCCCGCTTCCCAGGTGCGCTGCGGAAAGCCGGCCGTCAGCCACAAGGCCGTGCCGCGGATGACCAGCAGCGTTCCAAGCGTCACCAGGAATGACGGGATAGCCAGACGGGTAACGAAGAGGCCGTTGAAAAGACCGATCGCCAGAGCGACGGCTATTCCCGCAAGAAATGCCAAAGGCAAGGGCAGCACGTCCGCATTGAACAATGTCCACATCACCACGGGGGCGAAGCCGAAGACCGAACCGACCGAAAGGTCGAATTCTCCCGCGGTCATCAGCAGCGTCATCGCCAGTGCAAGAGGCCGAGTTCGACGGTGAAGGTCAAGGCATTGCCGATATTGATCAGCGACAGGAAGGCGGGGTTGATTGCCGTGAAAACCACCAGCATCGCGATCAGAAGGACGAAAGGCCCGAATTCCGGATAGGCGATGAAGGTCCTGACAAGGCTCGGCCTTTCACGTGGCGGGGTGAAAGCATCGCTGCTTTGCTCGATCATGGTGCGCACTCGCGTTGGGGCTGAAACAGGCATCCGCGGCAGCATACCGCGGATGCCAGGATGGCAGGCTTATTTACCGCCCATGATCTTGGCGTAGAACGGCGCCTTGTCGGCTTCGTAGAGTGCGCCGGTAATGATGTCGAAGTTGATCGGGATGCCGCTCGCTTCAGACATCAGTGCCGAGAGGCACATGTAAGAGGTTGCCAGTGGATCCTGCCACATGCCCGCATTCACATACCCTTCGCTGACCTCCGAGGTCGTGTCCAACGAGTTGCCCCATCCGACCACCGGAATCTCACCCTTGGCGATGCCGGCCTGATCCCAGACGCGTTTGACCGAACCGGTTACCAGATCACCGAGGCCGATGACCGCATTGATCTTTTTGCGGTTGGCGGTCACGTAGTCGGTCATTCGGTTGATGGCCTCGGCCTGGTCGTAGGAGGCGTCCTGGATTTCCCAGGTGATCCCGAGCGGCTTGAACACTTCGTCGGCACCGGCTGATTCCTCTTCACCATAGCCTGCCCCCGGAACTTCGAGCGGCATCCAGACAAAATCCCCCTTCTTCACCAGCTTATGGTCGACCAGATACTGTGCCCACGTGCGGCCGACGACCTTGAGATCAACGCCGACATAGGCTCTCCAGGCCGGCGCCGGGTCCTTGGTGTTGAAGTTGATGACCGGGATGTTGGCCCGGTTGGCCTCGTTGACAACATCCACCAAGGTGCCAGGCCCCGGGCTCGTCGTGCAGATGCCGTTCGCGCCGGCGGCGATGGCGGCGCGGATGGCTTCCTGATGGCTCGGTACATCATTCGAATGGAACGAGGTGTTCACTTTCACCCCGGTATCGGCAGCGAATTTCTCGGCACCCTGAAGAAAGTAGGTCCAGACTGGATCGGTTGGGGAGCCGTGCGATATCCAGTAAAAGGTTTTGTTCGCGGCACTCTGCGCCATTGCTACTGCCGGCATCAGCGCCAACGCGGCCACCGCGCCCAGAAAAGTTCGTCTCAGCATGTCCTGTCTCCTCCCGTTGGTGGCCGGTCTCTATGCTCCTCCCGGCCGGTGAAATCTGTTGTGTGACGAACGACGTATTGGCTCGGTCAGTCTCCTCATTGCCGCTCGGCCGCGTCGATGAACTTCTCCAATTCACGCGGATCCATGCGGATCAGATGGCGCTCCTCCGGGAGGGCGCCGTCGGCGACATCCGCGGCATATTCGCTGAAAGCCGCGACCCGCTCGCGTTGCAGCCGCGCATATTCCGAGCCAAAATCGCGATAGGCTCGGGCGTGGCGCGGAACATGACCTTCGGTGTAGCCCAGTATGTCGTTGGCGAAGAGATATTGCGCGTCGCAGCCTGGGCCGGCGCCCATCGACCATAGCAGGATTCCGACCCGTTTGCTGATCTCGGCCGCGACCTCGGCGGGCACGACCTCGATTTCGACTGCGAAGGCACCGGCGCTCTCATAGGCCTTAACCTCCTCGAAGAGCCGCAACGCCGCCTCGGCAGTCTTGCCGACCGCTTTGAAGCCACCGGTCCAGGTGGCACGGGTGGGAACCAGCCCGACATGCCCGACAACGGGGAAATATTCACGAGAGAGCTTTTCGACCGTCTTCAGCGAGCCCGAACAGTAGACCGCGTCGGCGCCGCGGTTTAGCGCATTGCCGCACCAGCGGAGATAATCGTCCGGGGTCCCCATCTCGAGATGGGTCTGCCCGGTCATCGAGAAGACCGTCGGCGCAACCGCGCGGTAGCGCGGATTAAGGACGATGTCGGCCGGCACGGAGGCGATGTCGATGCCCGCGGCTTCGGCGGCTGCCGCCTCATCGAGGCTGAAATAGCGCAGCATGGTCAGCTGGCGGCGGCCTTTCCAGGCGCGCAGGTCCGCCACCGTCGGCAAACGGCGTGATGCAGCGCCCCGGCTCTCCTGTTTGCTCAACTCTGTCATTCGACCAACACCAGGACTTGCCCGCCCTCGCGCCGGACGGAATAAGTTCGCAGGTTCTCGCAGGCAGGCGAGCGCTTGGCCTCACCCGTTCGATAGTCGAATTGGCCATTATGTCTGGGACACTCGATCACATAGTCGAGCACCAATCCGTCTGAGAGCTCTACCTGCTCATGGGTACAGAGCCCATCAGTGCAAAAGAATTCGTCGTTAGGGCTGCGAAAGATTGCAAAACTCCGTCCGCCATGGATCCAGCCCAAAACGTCTTCCTTTTCAATGTCGTCTTCGGCGCAGGCAGCAATCCAGGGCATATGGTCCTCGTTTCCATGTTCAATGGGAATCTCTGATGGTGGGGCGATCATGCGAGGGACCTTTCCGGCACAGCCGCATGCAGCTCTTCGCGATAAGGCTTCGCCCCTTGCGGCAAGGCGCGCTTGAGATAATAGCCAGGCTCCCGTCTCTGCCGCATGATCGCTTGAAACATCTCGCGATAGCCGTCCCAGATCGAGGTGTTTGCGGGCGGCAGGTCGTGCTTGATCGCCTCGTGCAGCCTTGCCAGCGCATGGTAAGGCACCATCGGGAACATGTGGTGTTCGACGTGATAACCCATGTTCCAATAGATGAAGCGGCTGACGGGATTCATATAGACGGTGCGCGAATTAAGCCTATGGTCGAGCACGTCTTCCGCGAGCCCGCCGTGCTGGAGGAGCCCGGTCATCACCATATGCCAACAGCCATAGATGCGCGGACCGCCGACCAGAAGAAGCGGGATCGCCGCCTTCCAACCTGCACCGGCGATGAGCATGCCTATGGTGGTCATCATGGCGGCTGCGTAGATTGCCATATGCACCCGCGCCCAGAACACCGCCTTGGGCCATTCGCTCTCGGGCACGTAGTCCTTCTCGTCCGGCGAGAGGACCCCGGCCGCATTGCGCGCGAGTGTCTTGAGGTTCTGCCAGACCTCGACCACGCCGGTATAGGCGAGCGCTTTCAGCGTCAGCGCGATCGGATGCATCCAGGCGATCTCGGGATCGCGGCCGACAATGATTGTATCGGTATGGTGGCGGGCGTGGCTCCAGCGCCAGTTCACCGGGTTGCGTGCCACCTGGAACGAGCAGATGTGATAAAGCACGTCATTCATCCAGCGCGTGCGAAAGGCGGTGCCGTGGCCGCATTCGTGCCAGCGTGCGTCGCAGGCCGAGCCATACATCACCCCATAGGCAAACCAGAACGGCACCGCCCACCAACTGCCCCAGAACCAGATGCCGCCAGCGGCAAAAGCCACGTGGAGAACTGCCCATAGAATCGTGTCGCGGATCGCCGGCTGGTCGCTGCGCTGCATCAACTCCTTCATCAGCTTGCGCGGCACTTCGGTGTGATACCATTCGGCCGCCACCAGCCCCGCCTCGACGGCTTGTCTAGCGGAAGCACCGGTCAAACCGTAGTCGCGGGGGAGGGCGGCAGACTGCCCGCTTGTTTCCATGTTGGCCGAATTGGCGCTCATGCGATCATCTCCGGTGGCGGGAACAGATGCTGCGCTGAAAGCGACAGACCGGTCCCGCTCAGGCCGTTCACCTGTATTGCCGCCGGCACCTCGGATCGCTCCGGACACATCACCCGTTCACCCCTATATCCATATTCATCACGCATGGCCGCTGCGAGATCTGCCGATCCTCGGCCTGCTACCCGTGATGTTGTAATGACCCTGCTGATGCCAAACTGGGCTGCCGAAAGAAGCTTAGCAACTCAATATCACATCAAATCACATCAGATGTTTCCTCCCATATTGATTGGAATTCAGCAGAACTCTTGGTAATAATTGTATTTGAGATGCTTATTTCATTTCGTGGCCTTACTTATGTTGCAGGTTGGATATGATGTGAATAGCCTCATCTTTTGATGCGACAAAACGGCATTCCCCTCAGCTGCGCAAAGGGAAGGATCATGAAGAAAACGACGATTTCCGATGTCGCCCGGAGGGCTGGCCTCTCGACTGCAACAGTCGATCGAGCATTGAACGACCGTGGTGGTGTCAGTGCCGCCAATCGCCAGAGGGTGTTTCGTGCCGCGAAGGAACTTGGCTATCTGCCGACCGAGGGGATGCTTCCCTTGCCCACGCGCCCCGCGCATCTGGAGTTCTTCATCCCCTTTGCGCACAACTCATTCATGCAGGACGTCGCCAGGAAGATCACCAGCTTCGCGTCATCCCTGCCGCTGGTGGCGTCGTGCAATGTCACGGCACTCGACGGCATCGACCCTGACGCGCTCGTAGCGGCGCTGGAAGGTCTTCCGCTCCGGACCAACGGCGTCGGCGTGATTGCCGTCGATCACCCGAAGACACGGCATGCGATCCGCCGCCTGTGCGAATCCGGCGTCCGCGTCGTGACCCTAGTGACGGATGTTCTCTCGACCCCACGCTCTGCCTTCGTCGGCGTCGATAATCTGGTGGCGGGGCGAACCGCGGCGCTGATCATGGGCCTCACGTCGCGTGAGAAGAAGGGATCGATAGGACTGTTCCTCGGCTCGCGAACGCTCCACGGACACCAGCAGCGGGAATATGGATTCCGGACGTTGCTGGAGGAGCAATTCAAGCATCTGACGATCCTTCCTGCCATAGAAACCCGCGACGAGAACAAGCTGTCCCAGCCGGCGATGGAACGGATGCTACGCGACACCGACGATCTCGTCGGCGTCTATTGCGTCGGCGCAGGCAGGGCCGGCATCGCCGAAGTTCTGCAAGCAGCGAAAGGAAACAAGCGTCCCTTCGTCATCATGCATGACCTCACCGACGCGACGCGGGCATGGCTGGCAGAAGATCTGATCGACGTCGTGATCGACCAGAATGCGCGCCTGATCGGCGAGCAGGTGGTCATAAGGCTCCTCGGCTCGATCGCGGCAAGCACGCCGACCTTGTCTTTGAAGAACATCGAGCCACGGATCATCTTTCGCGAGAATATCCCACTCGTTTGACGCGGAACGCTTGCGTAAGAGAATCTCACCGCATCAGGAAGCGAAGCCGCGCCGAACAGGAGCTGTCCCGATGTCTGCCACCGGGGCGTCTCGCCGATGCCATGCTTCCAGAGGGCGCTTTTTCCTAGAGAAATAATGAGGGGGCGTGTGAGCTCAGCCAAGGCCGATTGCCCGCAGCACAGCCACGCAAAAGACGCCGGCCGCGACGGAAACCAGCATCGGCAAACGCAGGGCAGCGAGCGCGGCAACGGCACAGGCCGCGCTCTCCGCGATACCTGTCGCAAAAGCAGTCGGCGCCACCACGGCCATGAGCACTGCGGGCGGAATGGATTCGATCGCCTTGCGCCTGCCGCGGTCCAGCGACACATATCGCAGCAGAAAAAGCCCGCTGACACGCGTCAGGA
This sequence comes from Rhizobium mulingense, assembly GCF_029194105.1. Classification (NCBI taxonomy): domain Bacteria; kingdom Pseudomonadati; phylum Pseudomonadota; class Alphaproteobacteria; order Hyphomicrobiales; family Rhizobiaceae; genus Rhizobium; species Rhizobium mulingense. Next base: position 194,445 of record NZ_JARFVE010000011.1, read on the forward strand.
TGGTCGCGGCCGCCATGGCCAGAATGGCGAACAAGGTCTGCAGGTCGAGCGTCATGGCGTCACCTCCAGGCGGCGCATACCGCTGAAGGTCGCGGCTGCGACACCGGCAAGAGCGCCGGCCGCGACATACCAGACGCCCGGTAAGAAGTGGTGGGTAAGCACGGCCGCTGCCGCGCTCGCAAGCAGAACGGCGCCGGTCTCTCGTCCTTTCCAGAATCCCATGACAAGCACGATGAAGACGGCCGGAAATGCGAAATCCAGCCCAAGCGCTGCGGGATCGCCGAGAAAGGCGCCGAGTGTGGCGCCCGCCAGCCCGGAAAGAACCCATGCCATGTAGAAGGGCGCTGCCAGGCCGGTAAACCATGCCGGTTTCAGCCTCGCCACACCGGCGCGGAACTCCGCCATTGCCCAGATTTCATCGGCCAGGAAAAGCACCGAGAGATAACGGGCGCGTGGTGAAAACGCCTGCATCTTCGTGACGATCGATGCTCCCATCAGCACGTGGCGGATGTTGACGAGAAGGGCTGCGAAACCGAGGCTCGTCCAGGAGGCGGGATGTGTCCAGATATCCATCGCCACGAATTGCGAACCGCCGGCAAAAACGAGCGCGCTCATCAGGCTGACTTCAAGAGGCGAGAGCCCCTTCGTTGCGGCGACGGCGCCGAACACCAGCCCAATGGGGATGACGGCGGCAACGAGTGGCGCAATCGCCCGCATTCCGCCTGAAAATTCGGCCCAGATTTCGTTTTTGCGCACGTTCGAACCTCCGCTTGATGCCGAGGTCATAGAGCCGTGCCGAAGCGACGTCTTGAACGAAAGTGATTATCGCGCCCGATACTGGCCAGGGGTTAATCCCGTTCGCGCCTTGAAGTGCCTGGTGAAATGCGCCTGGTCGGCAAAACCGCATTCCAGCGCGACCTCTGCCGGCAGGTCACCGGCCCGCAGCCTGCGGCGCGCGCTCCTGACGCGGACGTCGGTAAGGAAGGCGTGCGGCGTGATATGGAATTCCTTGCGAAAGGCGCGGATCAGATGCGCGCGGCTGAGGCCGGCGACGGCGGCGAGTTCTTCCAGCCCCAGATCGGTCGCATAGTGTTCCGTCAGATAATCCCGCGCGCGCCGAACTGCTGAACGCTCCGAGGTGTCGGTCGGCACGATGATCGAGCTTCCATGCTGGCGAAACATTGCGTCGAGCACCAGGAACATGCTCTGGCTGGTCTCCAGTGCCCCGACTCCGGCCTCCAAGGTCCGGTGGGCACCAAGAAACGCCGCGGCCAGTTTGGGATCGTGAAGAATCTGCTTGCCGAAGGCCGGCGTGCCGCGAAAGGTGCGGCCGGTGACATCCTCGAGGATTTCGCGAAAGAGCGACAGGTCGGGATAGATCATGCGATAGCGATAGCCGCCATCGGTCGGCGCCCCGTCATGCGTCTCGCCCGGATTGATCAGATAGAGATCGCCGGGGCCGGAGGCCTCGCGTGCACCGCAGATCGTGGCGATCTGGCTGCCGCTCTCGATGGCGCCGATGCTGAACGTATCATGGGCGTGCGGTGCGAACTCATGCGTCAGGAAGGTCGCGCTCAGGCATTCCATGCCGCCGAAGCGCGGATCGCGCCAAAAGCGCGTCGTCTCCGCTCCCGCGAGTGGCATGGCTTCGGTCGCCTGTTCCTGGGAAATATTCTGCATCGGGCGGATATAGCAGTTTTCCCGCGACGCTTCTTGAACAAAAGTGATCAGCGAAGCTGGCCACATTCCCAGCCGATCGGCAAAAGATACCGGTCTTCTGGAAACGTTGAGTTCGACTTACGCAGCGTTCAGACGTTCGGCGCTAACCGGCATTCCCATATGAAAGCCTTGGACGCGGTCAATGCGAAGATCCTTGAGCAGGGACAATTGTGCTGCCGTTTCGACCCCTTCCACCAGGATCGTATTCCCACGATTGCGGATTAGAGAGACCATGTCCTGAAGCATCGTCAACCCGCGTGGGTTGGAGCAGTCGTGCAGAAAGGTCCGATCGACCTTGACCGTCTGAAACTCGATCGCCCTCAGCCAAGAGAGGCCCGCGAAGCCGGAGCCGAAATCGTCAAGCCAAATTTCGACGCCGAGAGCCCGCAGATCCGCAATGCATTTCAGCACCTCGGACTGCATATCCATGTCCAGACCCTCGGTGACTTCCAAGGCCAGCCGCGACCCGCAGACCCCGCACCGAGCAAGAATGTCAGCGACACTCGCGGCAAAGCCGGGGGAGCGCAGTTGTATGGGCGACACGTTGACGCTGACGGTGGCCATCCGATCTGTCATCAGTATATCACGGCATGCCGTCTCGATCGCCCACTTACCCAATTCGAGGATAGCGCCGGTTCGTTCGGCAACCGGAATGAATGTCCTTGGCGAAACTGCGGTACCATCAGGCATCCTGAGGCGCATCAAAGCCTCGACGGCTCTTGCTCTCTCGTTCGTCAGGTCGAAGATCGGTTGGTAAACGAGCGAGACCAGCTTGCGGTCAATGGCGGCCGTCAGCAGCGGGACGAGTTTACCAGCGTTGTCGTCGGGCCGAGGCAACGAGGGATCAAACCTACGAATGCAATTTCGGCCACTCGCTTTTGCATTGTAGAGAGCAAGATCGGCTTCTCGCACTATCCGTTCAACTTTCTCTCCAACGTCCTCGCTGGTGAAAGCTACGCCAATGCTGACGGTTACGATTGGGCTATCATCTGGTCGCTCGTCATGAGCAATCGCGAGAAGCTCGACTTCCATCCTGATCTTCTCGGCGAGGCTCATCGCGATCGAGGGAGTTTCGGCCGGCATGACCACGATAAACTCCTCGCCGCCGTATCTGCCGATCATGCCACCCGACGACTCTACAACCGCCTTCAGCAGATTGGCGATGACAGCGAGGCATCGGTCCCCTTCCTGATGTCCGTAGCGATCATTGAAGCGTTTGAAAAAGTCGACATCGATGAGCAATACGACGAAGTCGCGGCCTTCGTCTTTCCAAGCAGCCCAGCATTCGTCGAGTCGCCGATCGAGCGCACGCCGGTTGCTTATCCCTGTCAGGTAGTCGGTATTTGAAAGCTCGAGCAGCGACCTTCCGCGCTCAGACGCTTCCCAGTGCTGATAGCGCGCCTCCGCCGCGTTCAGCAGCACGTTTCGACGCTCGACATTCAATCGCCAATTGATTGAAGACGTGAAGACAAAGCAGGAAATGTAGAACATCCCGAAGGCAAGCTTGTAGACTTGACTTGAAGGAAAATACGTCTCGATCGTCACGAAAAATGCGCAAAGCACGAAGCTGGAGGTGATCACCGACAGCCGAAACGAGAAACTGAAAAAGAGGTTGGCGCCCATCATGAAGATGGCGCCGAAAATCATATAGTAAGACATGGCAGCGACGTCACGGGTGCCAATCGCCGGGTAAAGCCAGCCCAAATAGCCCGCCAGCAGTGCCGCGGCGCATGTGATGTCGAGCCAGACGATTTTCGCTTTTGCAAGTCGCAAGGCTTCAAAAGCCAGCAGCGCCATCGCTGCAACGACGAATCGCGCGGCGATCGTCAAAGGCGCAACGTCGGGGATAAGCCACCGATCGGGAAGTGCGAAGGACACATAAACGGCCACCGCGATCCAGAGACCATGCCGTGAGCTTTGCCTTCTGACAGAATCATTTTCGGCTTCCAGAGACTTGCAAGCCTCGGCAAATGAAAAACTGTCGGTTGATTCATCGCGCCGCACAGTAGGGTGAGCCGCGCTCATGTAACGATGCCAGCCTGGCTACGATCTAACGAAGGTAAACTGTAAACCATGCTTCGGCGCCCTCCAGGATTTCGTTCCGCAACCTGCAACCGGTTTGTCTTATTATTTAACGTTCGTAGAGAATCGGGTTCCCACCCGCAACAGTAGAATTACCCTTATCCCGTGCAGATTCCAGTCGCATCCTATTTCGAGGTTGATTATGCTTAACGCTAGGTCAAAGGGGTCTCAAAATGGCACGAAGTCTTGTCTTGGATGGTGAAAGTCTTGTTGCGCCCGGTGAAATTCGTCAGGCAGCAAGGAGGTTTGCCGCGCCAAAGCCCGGCGACCTGATAGTTGCCAAAGCCGAGCTTGCCATCAGCCTTGACGTGTCGCTCCGTCAGTTCAATTCCGGCGTCGAGCCTGGTGCGATAATCGAGCGTCTCACCGAGGCCCTGCATCAGTTACGGCGTCGCTTTCATCCTGACGTGTGGGACGTCATCGTTCCGATCGCGCAATCTCATCCGGTTGCTCACTATCTACATCAAGATCCATTGACGCGCTGGTCGTTCGAAAAGCCGCGCGGCTATTCTGGCGACGCACGTCTTCTAGACTTCATCTACGGCAGGCCTGAGATCGATGACGCAGTCGCATCATCAAGCGACTTGGGACGTTCGATCTACGCCTATACTCGAAATGCTTCGTCATCCGTCGCGGTAAGGGAGCGTCGAGACATTCTGGCGCGCCGCGTCGACGAAATCGCTTCGGCTCGGCCTGGTTCCACCGAAGTTCTGGCCATCGCTTCGGGGCATCTTCGTGAAGGGCCTTTGTCGCGCGCGCTCGGCACCGGCGCGATCAAACGCTGGGTCGCTTTGGATCAGGACCCGATAAGCGTCGGAACCGTAGCCCGCGATTTCGCCGGTACGTCCGTCGAGGCGGTGAACGGGTCGGTCAAATCCGTGCTCGGTGGAAGGCATGCGCTGGGAACGTTCGATTTCGTCTACGCCGCAGGTCTCTACGACTATTTGCCGGACGCGGTGGCCGTGAAGCTGACCAGGAAGTGCGTCGGCATGCTTAAGCCTGGGGGCACATTCCTCTTCGCCAACTTCTCCCCGGAAACGGATGTTGATGGCTATATGGAGACATTCATGAACTGGGCGCTGCTGTTGCGGTCAGAACACGAGATGGGGTTGATTGCGGGTGAAAGCGTGACTGGGGCGGGTGTGAAGGTGTCTGTATGGTCCGGCTCAAATCGGAGCATTGTCTACTGCGAAATCGAAAGAACGTCCTAGGGTCGCCCTTTGGCCCGATACGCAACGGCGTTGGCGCCAAGCGGCACGGACGCTGCAGAAACGGCCTTACTGAAGGTTTGCTTGCTATTGCTTCCTAAGTCCCGCTGCGAGGTCTTTACAGCTAACATGTTAGTCTGCTAAACCTGATCCACCAGATGGGGAGGAATGATATTGCCATCAAAATTCGGGCTTTCTGTCGCCCTTGCCACGCCGTTTGACGGCAATAGCGATATCGCCCTCGATGCGATGATTGCGCAGGGGCAACGGTGCCTGGCTGCCGGCTGCGGCAGCGTCACATTGTTCGGGACGACGGGGGAGGGCTCATCCATCGGAAGCCGGGAACGCGAGCGCGTGGTCGCCGCCTTCCTCGATGCAGGGATCGCTGCAGAGGACATTATCGCCGGCGTGCTGGTCGACTCGGTGGAGGATGCGGCGACACAGGCGGGTCATGCCCTTTCGCTCGGAGCGAGGAATATCCTTCTGGCTCCGCCGTCCTATTTTAAAAACGTCGGCGATGATGGCGTCTTCCAGTGGTTTTCGGCGGTCTTCGCCATGCTGGGTGATCAGGCGCGGGACATCATCGTCTACAACATTCCCTCCATCACCATGGTTCCGCTGACGGTGTCGCTGATCGGCCGCTTGCGCACCGCCTTTCCGAACATTGTCACTGGCGTCAAGGATTCTTCCGGCGACTGGCCTTTCACGGAAAGCCTGCTCAAGACACACGGCGACCTCATCATCCTGATCGGCGATGAACGCCATCTCGCCAGGGGCGTTCGGCTTGGCGGCCAGGGCGCGATCTCCGGTATGGCGAATTTTGTACCCCGCGACGTCAAGCTGATGGCCGAAGACGGCAAGGACGACCCCCGCATCGAGGCATTCGTGGACGAGTTGCTCAAATATCCTGTTGTCCCAGCGGTGAAAGCCATGGTGGCACATCAGACATCGGATGAAATCTGGCTTGCGGTTCGTCCGCCGCTCGTTTCAATATCCGGGGAGGGGAAGGCCCAGCTCGCCCGCGCTTTCGACGATCTTTTCCAGTCGAAAGCCGCGTAGGTCGGACATGTTGCTGGAGGAGGCGATGGACGGAACGGACGAGCAGCCGACGCTGCGGGAAAAGGCTTATGCGAGTTTCACGCGCCACCTGCTTGCGCGTGACGTGCGTCCCGGCCAGTTCGTTTCGCAGCGCCGCCTCGTCGAATTGACGGGACTGACGCTTGGCGCCATCCGCGAGCTCATTCCCAGGCTTGAAGCCGAAGGGCTGATCAAGACGGTGCCGCAACGGGGCTTGCAGATCGCTCACATCGATTTGAACCTCATTCGCGAAGCCTTCCAACTGCGCGTGTTCCTGGAAAAGGAGGCCGTGGCGCTCTTCACCCGGTCGGCGTCGGACGAGACGATCGCCGGACTGTTGAAGCAGCATCGGGATATTGCCGAGGCCATCCGAAACGGCGATAGCTCGCACGAATTGGAGCTGCGTGCCCAGGCCGTCGATTGGGGCATGCACGATGCCTTTATCGATGCCCTGGAGAATACCATTATTTCGAACGCCTACCGCGTGAATTCGATCAAGATGCGCCTGATCAGCCAGGATCGCTTTCGCATCGACGGTCACGTCGGACCCGTCATGGGCGAGCATCTGAAAGTGCTCGAGGCGATCGAACGACGATCGGCGGAGGACGCCGTCAACAGCCTTGTCGCACATATCAATCATGCAAGGGATCGTGCGCTCAGGATATAATCGGGAATGAACAGCCGGGGATGAGGAGATCGCCGGCAAAAGGAGGAGGATCAACATGCCATCATTCTTCAATTCGACGCGGCGCGGTTTTCTAGCGGGCACGGCCGCTCTCGGGGCCAGCAGCGTGCTGGGCATGCGGCCGGCCGCCGCTGCCGTCGACTGGAAGCGCTTCGCCGGCACAACGCTCGAAGTCAACCTGGTCAAGAGCCCGCGCAGCGAAATCCTGACCAAGTACCTGCCCGAGTTCGAGGAACTCACCGGCATCAAGGTCAATGCCGAAGCAACGCCTGAACAACAGCAGCGCCAGAAGACGACCATAGAACTCAGCTCCGGGAAGCCGAGCTTCGACGTGGTGCACATGAGCTACCACGTTCAGAAACGGCAGTTCGAGAAAGGCGGCTGGCTTGCCGATATCAGCGGGTTTCTCAAGGACCCATCCCTAACCGACCCGTCGCTTACTGAAAGCGATTTTGCCGAAGCCGGCCTCGCCTTCGCCAAGGATGCGGATGGCGTCCTGCGTTCGCTGCCCTTCTCGGTCGATTACTGGATCATCTACTGGAACAAGACGCTGTTCGAGAAAAAGGGGCTTGCTTACCCCACGAACTTCGAAGAGCTGGCAAGCGCCGCAGAGGCGCTGACCGATCCTTCGACCAACACCTACGGCTTCGTCGCCCGCGGCCTGAAGAACGCCAATACGCCGGTCTGGACGACGTTGCTGCTCGGCTACGGATCGAGCCCGCTCGGACCGGACGGCAAGCTACGGACGACATCGCAGGAAGCGATCGATGCCGCCACGCTGTACCAGAGGCTGATGACCAAGACCGCCCCTCCCGGCGTCTCGGGCTTCAATTGGGCCGAGGCGCAGTCTGCCTTCCTGCAAGGCAAGATCGGCATGTGGCTGGATGGCGTCGGCTTTGCCCCGCCGATCGAGAACCCTGAAAAGTCGCGTGTCGTCGGCCAGGTCGGGTACGGTATCATGCCGAAAGGCCCGAAGGCGCAAGCAGCGGGAACCTTCGGCGACGGCCTTGGCGTCGTCGCGGCAAGCCAGAAAAAGGAAGCAGCCTACCTCTTCTGCCAATGGGCGATTTCGCACGACATGGGCGCGCGCCTGCTGCAGGCCGGCGCCGGTGTTCCTTTCCGTCAGTCCGTGCTTGAGGATGCGAAGGTCCGCGAAGGCGTCAAGATGCCGGCCGCATGGCTGGATGCGGTCGCCGGCTCCGGCAAGATTTCGCAGCTCGCGTTGCCGGTCATCATTCCGGTCACCGAGTTCCGCGACATCTATGGCGTCGGTCTGACCAACATGATCGGCGGCGCCGATCCGGCAACCGAGCTGAAGGCGGCGACGGCCCAATTCGAACCCGTCCTGGCGAAAAGCGAGGGATAATGGCGGCGAGCATTGAAACGGCCGCAGCGACCAAGGCCGCGCACAAAGGAAGGAGCAAACCGGATCGGTTTGCTCCGAACTACTGGCCCTTCGTCATCCCGGCGCTGATCGTCATATCAGCCGTCATCGTTTTTCCATGGGTGTTTACCCTGTGGATGAGCGTGAACAGCTGGACGCTCGGTCAATCGCAAGTCTTTGCAGGGCTGGACAATTATGCCCGCCTGGCGGTCGACTTGCGTTTCTGGGAGTCGCTCTGGCACACGATGCTTTATACGACGCTCTCCGTGGCAGCGCCCCTGTTTCTTGGGACGCTCGCCGCGCTGATCTTCGATGCCCAGTTTCCGTTCCGCGGTCTTTTACGCGGCATATTCGTGATGCCGATGATGGCGACGCCTGTCGCCATCGCGCTGGTGTGGACGATGATGTTCCATCCGCAGCTCGGGGTTCTCAATTACCTCCTGTCCTTTGTCGGCATTGGACCGCAGGAGTGGATTTATAACCAGAGCAGCGTCATCCCCTCGCTGGTTCTGGTCGAGACCTGGCAATGGACGCCGCTCGTCATGCTGATCGTGCTCGGCGGCCTGGCGGCGGTTCCGCGCGAACCCTATGAAAGTGCGGAGATCGACGGAGCCAATGTCTGGCAGAAGTTCCGCTATCTGACGCTGCCGATGATTGCGCCGTTCCTGATGATCGCCGTGATCATCCGCAGCATCGATGCCGTAAAGAGCTTCGACATCATCTACGCCATGACCCAGGGCGGCCCCGGCACGGCCTCGGAAACGATCAACATCTATCTCTACAACACGGCCTTCGCCTATTACGATATCGGTTACGGCTCGGCCATGGCGGTCATCTTCTTCATCCTGATCGTACTGCTGTCCTTCGTGCTTCTGATGGTCCGGCAGCGGGCGAACTGGTCGAACGGGGAGGGACGCTGATGAAGCGCAAGACGCTCGACCGCATCGGACTGCTGTTCGTCGCTCTGGTGATGATCTCGCCAGTCATCCTGTTTTTCCTCTGGATGATCTCGTTGTCGCTGAAATATGAAATCGACAATGGCGCCTATCCGCCGATCTTCATTCCGGAGCGTTTCGCCTGGACGAACTATCTGAAGGTTTTCGAGGAGAACAACTTCTTCCTCTATCTCTGGAATTCGCTGTTGGTAACAGGCAGCGCCACGCTTCTGGCGCTCTTGATCGGCGTGCCTGCCGGATATGGCATCGCCCGCCTGAAGGCGGAGAAGTCGGCGATGGTCATCATGATCGCGCGCATGACGCCGGGCCTGTCCTTCCTCATTCCGCTCTTTCTGCTGTTTCAGTGGCTGAACCTGCTTGGGACGCTGATGCCGCAGATCATCATCCACCTGGTGGTCACGGTGCCGATCGTCGTATGGATCATGATCGGCTATTTCGAGACGACGCCGATGGAGCTGGAGGAGGCCGCAAGCATCGACGGCGCGACGCCCTGGCAGGTTTTCCGCCTGGTCGCTCTGCCGATCGCGAGGCCGGGCATCGTCGTGGCCTTCATTCTGTCGGTCATCTTCTCGTGGAACAATTTCGTCTTCGGCATCGTGCTCGCCAGCCGCGAGACGCGCACACTTCCCGTTGCCGTCTACAATATGCTCTCCTTCGAGCAGGTCAGTTGGGGGCCGCTTGCAGCGGCGGCGTTGATCGTCACCTTGCCCGTCCTGATCTTGACCGTGTTCGCGCAACGGCAGATCGTGGCAGGGCTGACGGCCGGAGCGGTCAAGTGAGCGGGCGAGGCGGCCCTTGATGACTTCCTTCAGCCTCGACCGGCCGCCCGGTCCGGCGCGCCGCGTATTATGTGTCGGCGCGGCAGTTCTGGACACGCTGTTTCGCGTCCGAACTTTGCCCGCTGGCCAGGGCAAGATCCTGCCCTATGAGATGCTGCAGGTTGCCGAAGGCATGGCGTCGAGTGCAGCCTATGCCATCGTCCGGCTTGGCGGCGCTGCCAGCCTCTGGGGCGCGGTTGGCAACGATGCTGCCGGCGAACGCATCATTGCCGATCTTGGCAAGAGCGGCATCGTTACGAGCGACATGCTGCGTATCGACGGCGCCCGCTCGGCCATCTCGACGATCCTCATCGATGATCAGGGCGAACGCTTGATCGTGCCCTTCTACGACGCGCGGCTCCACGATACGGTCAGGCCGGTCAGCGCGCAGGAGATTTCTGCCTTCGATGCCGTGCTGGTCGACGTCCGCTGGCCGAAGCTGGCGCTGCGGACGCTGATCGCGGCCCGCGAAGCCGGCAAACCTGCTATTCTCGATGGCGATGTTGCTGGCGAGGGCGTTATCGAAATGCTCGCGCCGGCCGCCTCTCACATCATCTTTTCGCAGCCGGCCGCCGAGCGACTTGCCGGAACGGCAGATCTCGTGGAAAGCGTCGGCCTTCTGAAGCGGAAATTCGAACACGCCTTCATCAGCGTCACAGCCGGCGAAACAGGCTCCCTGTGGTTCGATGACCCAAGCGGCGATATCCGTCACCTTGCCGCCCCGAAGGTCAGAACGGTCGACACGCTTGCGGCGGGCGACATCTTCCACGGCGCTTTCGCGCTGGCGATCGCTGAAGGCCTGCCGATCGAAGAGACGATGCGCTTGTCGTCGATGGCGGCGGCGCTGAAATGCCGGGTGTTCGGCGGACGCACCGGCGCGCCCACACGAGCCGAGGTGTGCGATGCTCTACGGGATTGGAATCTCGGAGTTTCCCGGAAGGCGAGCGAAATCGCGTTCGATAGCTGAGGTCGAACGCTGCGTCGTCGCCAATGGCGCGATGCGCCTCGCCGCCGTACGAAGGGCCACCCCTTGCCAAATTTTGCCATGGCGGCTATTTTGGTCCCATGAGCACGATGAATATCTCGCTACCCGATCATCTGAAGCACTTCGTCGACCAGCAGGTGGCCGGCCGAGGATATGGCACGAGCAGCGAGTACGTGCGCGAACTGATCCGTCACGACAAGGATCGGCAGCAGTTGCGCAATCTTCTGCTTGAAGGCGCGTCAACCGAGGTGACCGAACCCGTTAATACCAGCTATTTCGATAGCTTGCGCGAACGCGCAACGAAACAAAGCGCCAAGTGACCGCGAAACCTGTCGTCCCCCGCCAGTCAGCTCGCGGGGATGTCGAGAATGCCGTGGATTATTACGCTCGCACGGCGGGAGCACAGATAGCGGTAGGTTTCATCGATGCACTGCAATCGACCTATACTTTGATCGCAGAGCATCCCGCATCGGGTTCATTGCGCTACGCATATGAACTCGGTCTGCCCGATCTGCGCTGCACGACGATCAAAGGCTTTCCCTATGTGGTCTTCTATCTTGAGCGGGCCGACCACGTCGATGTGTGGCGGCTTCTGCACGCCAAACAGGACATTCCGGCGTGGCTGCAGGATTCAGAGGCATCGGATTAGCGCGACGTATTTGTAATGCCCTTCTTCAAGGGATGTTCCATAAGCTATCTTACGCCACTTTTGCTATCAATACGGGCATATCACCTATTACTCCATTATAACATGCGGCACGAAGCGCGATAGATTGGCCGTTATCCGTGTCCGATCTTCGCGAACCGCAAGACCGCAGGCGCGATCACCGGCGACCCAGCTGCCGAGCACGGCGAAGCCGCCGTCGCTTTCGAAAAGCGGGGCGTAGGCCTGGATGATGAAACCTTCGTCGCCGTAATCGCCCGGAGCAGAAACCAGTTCCCGCCCCTGTCGAAATATCGTGACGTTCTCACCTTCTCGCGACAACAGCGGTTTGCGCACATAGTCGGTCAAGGTGGACGCCGCAGGGTCATCGGTGAAATAGCTCGGCAAAAGATTGGGGTGATTGGGATGGCGCTGCCAGAGCAAAGGCAGAAGCCCCTTGTTGGAAAGCACGGCCTTCCAGGCGGGCTCGACGAAAACATCGCCCGAGCGCGCGAGTTCGCGGGCAAACGGCTCGCGCAGCATGAATTCCCATGGATACAGCTTGAAGCAGCGGTCGATCACCCGATCCTTGAGATCGGTGTAGCGGCCCTCGGCATCGATGCCGATCTCGCGAATGTCGAGAAGCTCGACGCGATGGCCGGCCTGCACCGCACAGTCCATCAAATAGACCGTCGTGCCGCGATCCTCCTCGTTGTCGGTTATCGCAGCGAAGTGGAAGATCGGCTCCTTTGGAAACTGGTCGAACGCCTCGACAAGGCTCTCCTGCAGGAAATTATACTGGTCCGCTTCCTTCGGCAGAACACCCAAAGCGATCTGATCGGTCAGCCAGTTGAACTGGAAATAGGCGGTCTCGAATACGGAGGTGGGAGTATCGGCGTTGTATTCGAGCAGCTTAGCCGGGCCGCTGCCGTCGTAAGCAAGATCGAAACGGCCGTAAAGGTGCCGGTCGCGACGCTGCCAGGAGCGCTGTACCACATCGCGCAGGTCCTCCGGAATGGCCAGCCTGTCGAGCGACTCTTCGCTGCCGACGATATCACCGACCAGATCCATGCACATGTCATGCAGTTCCTGGCTCGGTTCTTCGATCTGCGCCTCGATTTCGTCGAGCGTGAACGTATAGGCGGCATCGTCGAGCCAGTAGGGCTCGCCATACATGACGTGAAATCCGAAGCCGACGGCGCGCGCCTTGTCACGCCAATCAGGACGCGCGGGAAGAGTGATGCGCTTCATGTCAGCCGCCGAAACTGAAGGACGAACGGCCACCGAAGCCCTGCCGGGCGACGGTGCGGGTATTGACATTGACCGGCTTGACGCTCTGGCGCGAGGGCGCAGTCACACTGTCCGCGCCGCCTGAGCGAACCGTCGTTGTCAGCGTCTGCCCCGAGCGATTGCGATAAATCGGCGTCGAACCGTAGTAGGAACCACTCGCCTCCTGGCGCCGGCGATAATCGGAATAGTCGCTGATGTTGTTCAGTGCCGAAGACAGCATGTAGCCTGCCAGGAACGGCGTAAAGAAGCTGCCGCTGCCGCCGGTATTGTTGGGGACGGCGTTGGCCTGCTGTTCCGTGCACTGGCCCTTGCCATATTCGGCTTCGCAGGCGGCCATGCCGTCGAAACGCGGCGCGGCGGCAAGGTGGGCCCGCATCGCATCCTGATAGCCGGCTTGGCAGACCTGCCGGTCCATGCCGGATGCCACGCATTGGTCGACGGAGGTGAACATAACCTCCGAAGGCGTCTGATCGCCGCAACCGGATAGCGCCAGGGTCGAGGCAGCGATAGTGCCAAGGGCCAGGAAAGGTCGTCTATGCCCGCTCTTACGTCTGCGCATCGTTCCCTCCCCTCAATAGGTCATGCAGGCGGCGTTGAGAATACCGATGACCAGCGCGATGCCGCCGCCCCAGATGCCTGCGGCGATATTGTCGGCAGTGATCTTCTCATGCAGATCCCTCATGGTGAAATTCGCAATATAGAAAGCGAGGATCTGCGCCAGAATGCCGACCACCGCCCATATGATATAGTCGACGATGCTGACCGAATTGGCCGCGGCCGAAGCCAGAGGCAGACTGAAACCGACAAGCGCTCCCAAAAATGCCGTGACCGCGGCAAGATTGCCTGCGCGAATGAGCTGGACTTCCTTTTGCGGTGTCAGGAATGTGTAGATCACCGCGAAAACAGCGTATGCGGCTAGACCGACGGCGAAATAGCCAAGGAAGGCAGGCAGGCCCGCCACGTAATCGAGCATCGATAAATTCCTCCGTTAAAATTGATAGGGTCCATCAGACGCGGCGAACATCGGCTGGAGCCAGACCGTAACCGATCAGAAATTCCACTGAACTGCCCGCCTGGCTCTGGCCGAGGTCGAGGTCGCGCTCGACGTTGATCAGAAGCATTTCGCGCGTCGAGCCAAGTGGGCGGTAATACAACATGCAGGTCTGGTGAATGGAGCGCTGCGCTTCGCCGTCGTCGACCTTTTCAATAAATTCCACCAGTTGGGCGCGTTCCGGGCCGTCGCCCCAGAATCGGTTATAGAGGATCCCGTCGGCATCATAGGATGGCTGGCCGATCAGGCCGGCCGGACCGGTCCAGCGGCGCCATTCGCTCTGACCGGCCGGCACGACACTGTCCCACGGCTGATAAAAGCTGATATCGTCGATCGCGTCACCCGGCTTGCCCGAGGCCGACATCACCTGAATCATCCGGTTCTCTTCATCGTAGTAGCGCGACAGAACCGTGCCGGCATCGAGCGAAACCTCACCGTAGCCGGCAATGATGAACGGCCCGCTCCGTGGCAGCGGCATGGCCGGCTCGCCGCCAAGAGCATCGGCTTCAAGGGAGAGGAAATCGATCTCGAACGCCCCACCGATGGCCGCGCTTAAGGGGCCCAGCTCTTTGGGCAGAGGCTTTTCATTCTTATTTCCACCGAACCAGCCGATCATGTTTCGTCTCCCATTCTAGCCCAGACGATGGCAGCGGGATCTAGCCGCATTCCGCTGATGTAGTAAAGAGTCTCCCCGCCGTGCATCGGCGTCTCGTCTCGGCAATTCAGATCGGTCATGCCTTGGCTCAGCATGCCCACCAGTGTCACGTTGTACCGACGCTTGAGCCTTAAAAACACGTCGCCATAGAGCAGTGGCGTTTGCAAAGGTGGTACCGGCAGGGAAAAGGCCGTGTCGGAGGAGGCGGCCGACAGCAGTCGTGCGGCGATTTCCGAGGAGCCCGGGTCACGCGCTGAACGCGACAGAAGCTCCTCGGCGAGCGAGCCCACCGCCTCGACGCGCGGCCGCAGCTGTTTGACCATCTGTGCCGTGTGGTCATCGGCGAAATAGGCCACGATATGGGCATTGGGCGCGTGATCCTCGGCAATCAGGACTGCGGCCAGCGTCTCGTCGTCATTAGCGCCGCGCGCGATGATGGGGCGTGCCTGGGCCACGCCGGCCCGCACCAGTGCATCGGCATCGGCAAGCCGATCGGTTCTGATATAGTCGGTGCAGTCGCTGGCGGGGTTCTCCGGCAGATCCTTGGCGACCAGAACGCTCATCGGCTCGTTGGCTTGGCGTTCGGAATGCAGCAGCCGCATCGTCTGGTATGTCTGCCCCTCTTGCCAGCCCAGAACAATGATATGGCCGGCGCGTTCGCTGTAATCACCCAATCCGCGCATGCGATTCCTCCAGATCGTACCGATAGCTGTCAACAACTTGCCAAGAACTGCAGTAAAGATGGCAATGCCACCGGGAAGAACGACCAGGACGGTGATGATCCGGCCGGGCGCCGACTTTGGAGAAAGATCGCCATAGCCGACAGTCGTTGCGGTGACCATATAGTAGTAAAGGAAGTCGACGGGGTTGCCGACGAGATCGCCCTCGCCTGCCAACATAAAGAGCAGGTAAGACGCGACCAGATGGAGAACGAGGACAAGAAAAAGCGCTGACCAGGCCAATTCGCCGAGCGAAAGATATATACGCCGCAAAAATGAAGCGATAAATGGCAAGCGATTCCCCCGTTGCTAACGTGCACCCTACCGAAATTTATTTCGCGCACCAGACCTTTAAGTTGTAAACCGACTACCCAGATATTTTTGACGCTCTAACCGATGGAGGACTTTTTTGGAGACCTGGAACCTCACCACTTTAACGCGCCTGTTCGCCGCGGATCCGGAGGCGCTCGGCGATGTTGACGTAGCCGTACCCGAACACGGGGACGTCTTGTGCGTAACGCTGAAGGAAAGAGGCGATCTTGACGTTTTCGTCACGGTGAGCGGCGAGCGCGACATCCTCGTCAGCGTTGTTCTAGTGCCCTGCAAGGAGGTGCCCAAGCGAGAGGCCTTCGAACGCATGGTTCTGAAGACGCACAAGTTCGTGCCGCTTTCCAGTTTCGGCATCACCACGATCGACGGTGAGGAATGGTACGAATTGTTTGGCTCGCTTTCAGCACGCTCGCCGGCCGAGACCGTCGTGGAGGAAGTCGCAATTCTGGCTGCCAATGCCGTCGATGCAGCGCATATGATTGAAGAATGGAAAAGCGGGGAGATTGCAGCGTGAGCACCTGGGGAAAAATTTTTACCGCCATTCGCGGCGGCATCAACGAGGCAGCAGAAGCAGCCGCCGACAGCCAATCCATGCGCATTCTCGACCAGGAAATTCGCGACGCCGAACAGTCGCTGCGCCGGGCGCGATCCGATCTCGCCGGCATTATGGCATCGAACAAGAGCGTCATGCGCCGGCTTGAAGAAAACCGAGCGAAGGAAACCAAGGATACCGACAGCGCCCGCGCTGCGATCTCCGCGGGCCGTACGGATCTCGCGCAGGGTCTGGCGCAGCGCATTGCCAATAGTCGCGCCGAAGTGCAGCGAGACCAGGAAGAGCTCGATCGGCTGCTGCCCCGCCAGCAGCAGATGCTGCGCACGATTCAGGAAACTGAGTCGCGCATCGCGCAGATGAAGCGCGAGGTGGAGAACGTCAAAGCCAATGAGTCGCTCTTGCGCGCCCAATCGGCGATCGCCCATAACCAGTCGGGCATCAACAACCGTCTCGGCAGCGCCGTGGAAAGTCTCGAACGCATCAAGAAACGCCAGGAAATCACCGCCGGACGCATCGAAGCCGGGGCTGAACTGGCCGCACTGGAAAACGGCAGCGATCTCGACCGCCAGCTGCGTGAGGCCGGCATCGGCAGTTCGAGCCAGTCGGCCGATGACGTCCTTGCACAGCTGATGGCTCCGACACGCTCGACCGAGCCAGTCTTGCTGCCCGCCCCTGCCGGCAACAAGGACCGATAATTCCCGGAGCGGCCGCCCTGTCGAGATATTTATTCCCGAAGACCGAGCGGCCGCACGTTGAACTTCGGTAGATCTCGCGAAGGCGAAGATCTATTTGCGTCGCGGGGGCGCCGATCTCGCGGCTATCGGCGGCCGACGGCTGTTGCCTGCGACCAGACAACCATCCACTCTCCGTCGCGGTGTTCATAAGTATCTGTATGCCAATACTCCCCGGGCGGCACGGCGTGCCCGTTGAAGATGACTTCGAGGCGCGCACGATAACGTATCACCGCAGCGGAGCCATTGAGGCGGACCGCAATGTCACTTGGCTCCCAAGCCCGATACTCGATGTGTCCGGCTTCGATAGCGCCTAGATATTCCTCGCGCGAGAGGGCTACACCGATTGGCGTGATCAATTGAAAATCATCGGCGTGAAGAGGCCTGGCCGCGGCCATATCGGCCGCGACCAGTGCACGCAGCCGGGTGCGCTCGATTTCACGGATGTGGTCTGCTGCAGTTTGACCATTGCTTGTCATTTTCATCTCCTGGATGCATTTGCTCTTCGCCGCGCAGATCAATTTTGACGACCGGCGGTCACCAGGCCGTTGTCGATCAGGCTCTGACCGCAGGCGCGGATAGTTTCCTCCTCAGGGCGCGGCTGCCATTGCAACATCGTTTCTGCCTTGGCGGTGTTGATGCGCAGGTCCCGTCCAAGCTCATGAACGATCATCCGAGCGTCGGCATCGATGAGTCAGAATTCGGACGACCCAGTTCGGAAGTTCTGCGGATGGCAATTGTGATGCGTAATCTGGAAAGGATTGGGCTAGAACGCGCGCAAGGTCTTTCATCCAGAAGACGCCTCCTCCAACCATGAATCTGTGTCCGGCAGCTTCAGGCTGGATCATCGCGCGGACATGGGCAAGGGCGACATCGCGAACATCCGCGATTGCACAGCCGTAACGCGGGAGCCTCGTGAATCTGCCGCTCATCAAATGTTTGATCAGTCCAACCGACGTGCCGCAGTCATTGCCCATTAAAGGGCCAAGGATGAGGCCTGGATTTATCACGGCGAGAGGAAGATCGTTTTGTTCGGCGAACGCCCATGCGGCGCGTTCGGCCAATGTCTTGGATTGGTAGTAAGCGGTTGCCCGTTTGCTCTCAGTGTCGGTCCAGTCCGTCTCGCTGAATGGAGCGCGCCACCATGGTTGGTGGCCGCGATGGATGAGGTAAGGACGACCCTTTGCACTTTCCGCGAATGGGCGGCGCGCAATACGCGGAGAGTACCCTCCCGCGCTGTCCGGATGAGCCCTGCCGCGTCGCGCACCGCGCCGCTTGGAAACGGAGACGCCGTATGGATGACGTAGTCGCAGCCCTCAATCGCCTTCGTCCAGCAGAGATCTTGGTCGAGGTCGGCTTCGACGAAGCTCAGACTTTTAGCGAAAGGCTGAAAGCGCGAGCCGATTTCCGGCGCTGAACGCATCGCCCGCATGCTTCCCCGAACGCGATAACCTTGTTGCAGCAACTGCAGCGCCACGTGCCCGCCCAGGAAACCACTGATACCTGTGACAAGGACCGTGGTGTCCTTCGGTAGTTGCGTCCGATTCATCGTCCTGCTCCTTAGCGATGGTCAGATAGACAATTGGACTCAATTTGTCTATCTGACTTTTGACGCCTCAGACAAGCAGTGTCAATGTGTCCATATGAAAAATGAAGATCGCAAATCAGCTCATATTCTGGATTCCGCGCTCCCAGTGTTCGCCCGGTACGGCTTTCAGAAAACCACCATGGCGGATATTGCGCGCGCGGCAGGGATATCGCGCGCTTCGCTCTATCTTGCTTTCAACAGCAAGGAAGAACTGTTTCGGGCCGGTTCCGCCCGTGCGCACCGATTGACAATGGCCGAGGTGGAAGCGGTCCTTAATCGGACGGGCGATGTGATCGATCGTATCGCGGCTGCCATCTCCGCCTTCCAGGAAGGGTTGATCGCCCCGTTCGGCAACAGCGAAAATGCCAAGGAACTGTTCGAAACGAACATGGAGCTCGCCGAGGACATAACGATTGCCGCCCGATCGAAGCTCATCGCGCTGTTGTCAGGGGCCCTGGGGGAAGCCCTAGAGCGGGGGGAAATCGATCTGGTAGCATCAGGAGGCCGACCTGCTGACCTCGCTGCGCTTATTGCGGCTGCGATGGATGGCATCAAGCATAATTTCCGCGCCGGTGGACCATCGGATGAATCCATGCGGCTGTTGATGCGGATTTTGCAATTGGCGCTCATGCCGGAAAGCAGGAGATGACCGACCGGCATCGCCGCGGCAGCTTTGCCGCAGAAATTAGCAGACGCCGGCCGCGAGATCGAAGTCCATAAGGCCAAGGTGGCTATTTGCGTCGGACGCACAAACATTTCCTTCGGATCGCCCTCCCCGCAGACGACCCTGGTTCATGAAGATGACGCGGGATTTCGGTATGAACCCGAGCTTTTGCAGCGATGCCCCCCAATTGACTTGAACGCAATGCGTTCGAATGGTGATCACCAAGCGACGCGCATCTCCTACCTTGCGCTTGCGGCCAAACCACGCTAATCGGCGTCTGTAATGTTATTACATGACATATCGAGCACGAGCCGTGCCGGCCAATCGAAAGGTTTCAGTGAATGAAGAAGGCGATCACAACACTCAGCTACGCCCTGGCTGTATCCGCAACGTTGACTTTTGCGGGAACGGCAGGCGCCCAGACATCTTCGGGGAACAATCACGGCCACAGCCATTCCCACGATAAGAAGGGGTCGGTACATGATGGGTATTTCGATGACGATCAGGTAAAGGCGCGTGAACTGTCGGACTGGGAAGGCGATTGGCAGTCGGTCTACCCCTATCTTGTCGACGGAACCTTGGATCCGGTGTTGGCCGACAAGGCGAAACATGGCGACAAGAGCGGCGGGGAATATCGTGCCTACTATGACAGGGGATACAAGACCAACGTCGGCCGGATCGTCATCAACGGAAAGAAGGTTACGTTTTTCCGCGGCAAGGACTCCGTGACCGGAGACTACGAGACTGATGGGCACGAAATCCTCACCTACAAGAAGGGCAATCGAGGCGTTCGTTTCATCTTCAGGAAAAGCGCCGGTGACGACGCCGCACCTCGGTTCATTCAGTTCAGCGACCACATCGTCGCCCCCGAGAAGGCCGACCACTACCATCTTTACTGGGGCAATGACCGCGCCGCGCTGTTGAACGAGGTCACCAACTGGCCGACCTACTACCCCGCGAACCTGAACGGCAAGCAGATCGCCGAGGAGATGCTGGCCCACTGACGAGCCGAAGCGACCGCACGTTGCCGGATCGGGGGCGCGCAGAGCGCCCTCGCTCTTGTCTTGGCTCGGAGCGCGAGCATCAGGCAACCTCCTGCCGGGCGTGTCGAGGAACCTTTGGCAATCACCAAAGTTTGGTTTTTGCCGCCGCCAGCGCGGATGCCTTCGGCGAAGAGCGCGTCAAAACGCCGGTGTGAACAGTTGCAACGGCTCCTCGCTTTCTCTCGCCGCGGCAATCGATGACAACCTGGGAATTGGACATGCACGCCGAAGCGACAATTTTCGAGCCGAGCGACTGGGTTCCGAACAATCAGCGCCTTCCTGTGCTGCTTTACACGGGGCTTGTTGACGACTACGGACATTGCGATTTCGAGGATCGCTTCGCGGCAAGCGGTTGGACAGGCATCTGGACAAACGGTGTTTTCGATTATCAGCACTACCATGCCGGCGCACACGAGGTGCTCGGAGTTGCACGCGGTAGCGCCACCCTTCTGATTGGCGGTCCCGGCGGTCAAGCCATAAAGGTCGCGGCGGGGGATTGTTTGGTGCTTCCGGCCGGGACAGGGCACCAAAATCTCGGCTGCACGTCGGACTTCCAGGTGGTCGGCGCTTATCCCAAGGGACAGCATGCCGACATTCAGACTTCGGCTGCATCCAGCGACATGCTGGCAAAAATCGCATCCGTACCCCTCCCCCACAGCGATCCGGTTCAAGGTCCGTCGGGATTTCTCACCAAAAAATGGCGGTAGCTGTTTGCCGCCCAATCACGCGGCCACCATGACGACCCAATGCATGTCGCCCGGAACTGTGCACGGTTCCGGGACAACGACATGCATAAAAACAAAGAGCTAAAGCGCGTCGCATGAATCAAATTTGATGCGGCGCGCTTTAGCCGACACCAAGAAACTGCCTGAGCTCGGCAGTCTGCGGATTGGCGAAGACATCCTCCGGCCGGCCTGCTTCGTGGACCCTGCCCTGATGCATGAAGACGACGCGACTGCAGACGTCGCGGGCGAACTTCATCTCATGCGTGACCATCAGCAGCGTCATTCCCTCGGCGGCAAGCTCGCGCACGACGGCCAGAACTTCGGCGACCAGTTCCGGATCAAGCGCCGACGTAATCTCGTCGCAGAGAAGCGCGGTCGGCTGCATTGCGAGCGCGCGGGCGATGGCGACTCGCTGTTGCTGGCCGCCCGAGAGCTCATCCGGATAAGCGTCGAACTTGTGCCCCAGCCCCACCCGCTCCAGCATCTTGCGGGCGGTAGCTTCTGCCTCGGCCTTCGCGGTCTTCTTGACCACGGTTTGCGACAGCATGACATTGCCGCCGGCGCTTAAGTGCGGGAAAAGGTTGAATTGCTGAAAGATCATGCCGACCTTGAGACGCAGTGCCTTGAGGTGCACCTCATCGTCGAGGAGCTGCGCACCGGCCACGGAGATGGAGCCGCTGGTGATTGTCTCCAGTCCGTTGATGCAGCGAAGCAGGGTCGATTTGCCCGAACCGCTCTTGCCGATAATGGCGATGACCTCCCCCGGCTCGACATCGAGATTGATGCCTTTCAGCACCTCGGTGGCGCCAAAGCTTTTGTGGACGTCAGTGATTTCGATGAGCGACATTGAGTTTTCTCTCCAGGACCTGGCTGCTTTTCGACAAGGGCCAGCAAAGGGCGAAATAGATGAGCGCCACGAGCCCATAGACGGTGAAGGGCTGGAAGGTGGCGTTGGTGACCACGGTGCCGGCCTTCGACAATTCGACGAAGCCGATGATCGAGGTCAGCGCCGTGCCCTTGATGATCTGAACGGAGAAACCGACGGTCGGCGGTATGGCGATCCTCAGCGCCTGCGGAAGGATGACGTAACGCATCTGCTGCAGACGCCCCATGCCGAGACTGGCGGAAGCTTCCCATTGCCCCTTCGCAACCGCTTCGACGCAGCCTCGCCAGATCTCGGTGAGAAAGGCGGCGCTCCACAGGATCAGCGCCAATCCCGCGGCAAGCCAAGCCGGCACGTCTATTCCGAAGAGGCCGAGACCGAAAAAGGCGATGAAGAGCTGCATCAGCAGCGGCGTGCCCTGGAAGAGCTCGATGTAATATTTTGCGAGTACCCTGGCGGGCTTGCGCCTGCTGATGCGCAGGAATAGCAGACACAAGCCAACCATACCGCCGCCGACGAACGAGACGAGCGAAAGAAGGATCGTCCAGCGGGTGGCGAGCAGCAGGTTGCGCAGGATGTCCCAAAGCGTGAACGTGATCATCGCACTGCCCTCCTCGGGAAGATGAACCAGCCGATCAGGCCCAGCACCTGCCGGAGCAGGATCGCCAGCGCGAGATAGATTGATGTCGAGACTATGTAGGCCTCGAAGGCGCGGAAGGTTCGCGATTGTATGAAATTCGCGGCGAAGGTCAGATCCTCGGCGGCGATCTGCGATACGACCGCTGAGCCGAGCATGACGATGACCACTTGCGACGACAGCGCCGGCCAGATGCGCTGCAGCGACGGCACGAGAACGACGTGGCGGAAAGTCTCGAAGCGCGTCATGGCGAGGCTCTCGCCTGCCTCGAACTGGCCTTTTGGCGTTGCCTGGATGCCGGCACGGATGATCTCGCAGCTATAGGCGCCGAGGTTGACGACCATGGCAAGATTGGCGGCTGTCAGTTCGGAGAGCTGGAGGCCAAGCGATGGCAGACCGAAAAAGATGAAGAAAAGCTGGATCAGGAACGGGGTGTTGCGGATCAGTTCGACATAGGCCGCGACGACCGGCTTCAGCCAGACCGGGCCGAGCGCCCGCACCCAGGCGCAGAAGATGCCGAGCGAAATGCCGAGCACACCGCCGATGGCGATAAGCTCCAGGGTAATCAGCACACCCTTGATGATCTCGGGATAATATTGAAGCAGCCAACCGAATTCGAAATGGTAGCTCAAGGAATGTCCCCTCTTGCGGTGACGGAGCGCATGTCATCCCGCGGCCGCAGGAGACATGCGCAAGATCCAGGTTTGCTTACAGATCGGACGGCAGATCGGCGCCGAGCCACTTCTGCGATATCGCGTTCAGCGTGCCGTCGGACTTGGCGGCGGCGATAACGCCGTTCACCTTCTCCAGCAGGCCGGACTGTTCCTTGCTGAGGCCGATGTAGCAGGGCGAGTTCTTGATGAGGAACTTCAGCTCAGGGCGCTTGGGAGGATTCTTGGCGAGGATCGCAGCCGCCACGACGTTGCCGGTGGCAATGATGTCGACCTGGCCGGACAGGAACGCCGAGATGGTGCCGTTATTGTCCTCGTAGCGCTTGATTGTCGCATCGGCCGGCGCGATCTTTGTCAGCTCGAGATCCTCCACGGCGCCGCGCGTGACGCCGATGCTCTTGCCCGCGAGATCTTCCGCCTTGGCGACCGCAAGATCGGCCGGTCCGAACACGCCGTTGAAGAAGGGCGCGTAGGCGACCGAGAAATCGATAACCTTTTCGCGCTCCGGATTCTTGCCGAGACTTGATATGACGAGATCGACCTTGTTCGTCTGCAGATAGGGGACGCGGTTGGCACTCGTGACCGGCACCAGCTCGGCTTTGACGCCCAGCTTTTCGGCAATGAGATTGGCCACGTCGATATCGTAGCCCATCGGCGCCATATCGGTGCCGACGCTGCCGAAGGGCGGGAAATCTTGCGGGACTGCGACACGCAGGGTACCGCGCGCCGTAATGTCAGCGAGAGCATCGGCGTGAGACGGCGCGTTGAAGCCGAAGGTCGCGGCCAGGCCCGCGATTGCGAAAAAGACTCGTCTTGTCAGCATGTATTCATTGCTCCTTTGAGGTTGTGGTTTTTAAGTCTGACTGTCGGGAGACGGCGGACGCGGCCTTTAGCGGAAGCGACAGGGAATTGCGCAGATCCGAAAGCGGATCCGGGCGCGCCGTGAGGTCGAGGCCCATTTCGACTTCATCAAGATGTTCGACGGCAAGCGCCGCAGCTCTGCCGAAATCGCCTGCCTGCATTGCCTCGAAAATGCGGCAGCGCCCCTCGTGGGACTGTGCTGCATGAAATTCGGATTGATAGAGCATCGAAATGAGGATTGTCCTCGCGGTCAGGTCGCGCAGGATATCGACGATGATGGCGTTGCCGCTCAGTTCCGCGACGCGGATATGGAAATCGCCCATCAGATAGGTCAGGCGCTGGCGGTCGCCCGCCGCCATCGCATTTCGTTCCTCGTTCAGATGCGCGTCGAGAGCCTTGCGCCCCTCCTCCGTCAACTTGCGCATGCTGCGCAGCAAACCGGCCTCGACGATGCGCCTTGCCTCATAAACCGCGATCGCTTCTTCGGCGGACGGCTCGACGACAAACCAGCCCCGCCGGGGGCTGACATGCACGATGCCGCGCGTCTCCAGGCGCATCATGGCTTCACGGACGCGGGTTCGGGACACGCCAAAGAGTGCCGCCAGCTGGTTTTCGCCAAGCCGCGTACCGGGCCTGATCTTAGCGGACAGGATGCCGGAGACGATCGTCGCCTCGATGGACTTCTGGTTGGTCTCGGATGTGTGGCTATCTTGCATACAAGACAGAAAGCAAAGCGCATGCCAAAATCCTGTGCTTAGGATTTTCGGCACGCCTCGGATGCTTTGCGGAAAATATGCCTGCCGGGAATGCAGACTGAACGTAATTTAAGCGAGCGCGGCCCCGTCGCCGACCTGCCGCACGCTTCGCCCCGTCTTAGTTGAAGCTCGAGGTTTTGAGAAATTCGGCCAACCGTTCGGTCCTCGGACGTACGAACATTTCCTTCGGATCGCCCTCCTCGCAGATGACGCCCTGGTTCATGAAGATGACGCGGGACGAAACCTCGTAAGCGAAACGCATCTCATGGGTGACGAGCAGCATGGTCATGCCGTCGGCGGCAAGCCCCTTGATCACCTGCAGCACCTCGCCCACCAGTTCCGGGTCGAGCGCCGAGGTCACCTCGTCGAACAGCATCAGCCGCGGCGACATGGCGATGGCGCGGGCGATCGCGACGCGCTGCTGCTGGCCGCCGGAGAGCTGACCGGGATAATGATTGGCGCGGGCAGCGAGGCCGACCCGGTCGAGCCATTTTTCCGCGATGATGCGGGCTTCCGGCTTCGTCATCTTCTTCACCTTGACGAGCCCGAGCATGACGTTTTCGGCGGCACTCATATGCGGGAAGAGATTGAACTGCTGAAAAGCCATGCCGGTCAGCGCACGCTGGCGCGCGATCTCCTTCTCGCTCTTGCGCCGCCGGGTCGCGCCGTCGACGTGATAGCCGATCTCCTCTCCGTCGAGGCTGATCGTGCCGCCCTGGAATTCCTCGAGCATGTTGACGCATCGCAACAAGGTGGTCTTGCCGGAGCCGGAGGAGCCGATGATGGAGATGACCTCGCCTTCCTGCACGGCGCAATCGACGCCCTTGAGAACCTCATGGATGCCGTAAGTCTTGCGCAGACCCTTGATGTCGAGAATGGTCTTGGCCATCGGTAGGCTCCTCAGGACGGCAGGGCGGTCTTGCGCTCGACATATTTGCCGAAGTGCTCGATGCCGTAGTTGACGATGAAATAGAGACCGCCGGCCAGAAAATAGAACTGGAGGCTCATGAAATTGCGGGAAATGATCTCCTGCGTGCGCAGGAGAAGCTCGGCGACGCCGATGACGGAGAGCAGCGTCGAAGCCTTCACCATCTCGGCCGCCGTATTCACCCAGGCCGGCAGGCACTGGCGCATGGCCTGCGGCCACAGCACCGAGGTGAAGGTCTGGGTAAAGGTCAGGCCGATCGCCTTGGCGGCTTCCGTCTGCCCCTTCGGGATCGCCTGAAGCGCTCCGCGTACGATTTCGCCGACATGGGAAGAACAGAAGATCGCAAGAGCGAGCACGCCGGCGGAAAACGGCCCCAGATCGAGACCGACCGCGGCGGAGACATAATAGCTTGCCAGCACGAGCACGAGCACCGGCGTGCCGCGGATGATATCCGTATAGGCGCGTACGAGGAGGCGTAAAATCATGCCGCCATAGACGAGCGCCAGCCCGACGAAAACGCCGAGGACGGAACCTGCGAGAATGGCCAGCAGCGAAATCGACACCGTCATCGCAATGCCGTTCATGATGACGTAGCGGGCGATCCAGAGTTGTTCGAGGAAAGCGTGAGACATCGGGACTATCTCGGCAGGGCCAGACGGCGCTCGACGAGGCGCATCAAGGCGGCGATGATGAAACAGGTCGCGACATAGAGGGCTGATGTAACCATCCATGTTTCAATGACGCGGAAGCTCTCGACATTGATCTTGCGGGCGGCAAAGGTCAGCTCGGGCACGGCGATGGCGGCGGCGAGCGAGGTGTCCTTGAAGAGCGAGATGATCGTCGAGGAGAGCGATGGCAGCACGTTGCGCAGCATCAGCGGTGCGATGATCGAGCTGCGGATCTGCATTGCCGTCAGGCCGATGGCGAGGCCGGCTTCCGTCAATCCTCTCGGGATCGACAGCAGTCCGGCGCGGAACACCTCGGCGAGATAGGCGCCGGAATAGAGCGAAAGAACCAGCACGAAGCTTTTCATCTTGTCGAGGCGCAAGCCCATCTGCGGCAGCGCGAAAAAGGCGAAAAGCACCAGGACGAGAATTGGCAGGTTGCGAATGACAGTGACATAGACGCGCGCCGGCACGAGCGCGAAGCGGCTCCTCGACGTCAGCGCGAAAGCCACGACAAGACCGATTGCGGCCCCGATCAGGATCGAGATCACGGCAAGGCCGAGGCTGAGGGCAAGTCCGCTCAAGAGAAAGTCGAAATTGCGCCAGACGGCTGCGAAATTCAGTGTGTAACCCATACGGGTCCTTTCAGACCGGAGCATGCCGCCGAATCCGAGCGGCCCGGAAGACGTCATGCTCCAACCATTCGATTCAGAAGTGGAGTTAGATCTTAGCCCGATCTGGACCAAGATCATCCTATTCCAGCGGAGCGGGGAGCAAGCTCCCGCCCCGTATCGCGGTCACTTGTATTCGACGGGGAAGCCGATCTGCGGCGGCGCCAGATCCTTGCCGAACCAGGTCTTGAAGGATTTGGCGTAGAAGTCGAACTCGACACCGGTCATCGCTTCGTGAAGAGCGGTGTTGACGAAGTTCAGCCAGTCCTGATCACCGCGCTTGACGGCGCAGGCATAGGTCTGTGGATTCCAGCCGTAGCCGGCATCCTTGTAGCGGCCCGGGTTCTGCGTCATGTACCAGGCGAGCGACGACTGATCCGTGGCAGCGGCATCAGCACGCCCCGACTCCAGCGCCTGATAGATCAGGTCGACGGATTCGTATTGGTCGACGGTCGCCTCCGGCAATGCCGCGTGCACCATAGCTTCGGCATAAACGTTCTGGAGAACCGAGATGGTGACCGAGGAGCCGGCAGCCTTCAGGGCGGCATAGTCGCTATATTTTCCGTCCGCCTTGAGCATCAGGCCGACGCCCTCACGATAATAGGGAATCGTGAAGGCGACCTGCTGGGCGCGTTCGCCCGTAACAGTCATGAACTGGCAGGTGATGTCGACCTTATCGGTAGTGATGTTCGGAATGCGAGCGTCCGAAGACTGGTTCACATATTCGATCTTCTCAGGATCGCCGAACAGCGCCTTGGCAATAATATGGCCCATGTCGACGTCGAAACCCTGAAGCTTGTCGTCGGCGCTCTTAAAATGCCAGGGCGCGTTGGTGCTGCCGGTTCCGAGGACGAGATGGCCACGAGCCAGCACTTCATCGAGCTTGCTGCCCTCGGCGAGCACAGGCGTCGACACCAAGGCGGCGAGGGCCAGCGACATCAGGCCAGCGCGAAAGGAAATGGTCATGGCGTTCCCCTTGTGATTGGTTTCTCTTATTCCAATATAATGGACGTATGTCTGTTTTACTGGAATGATGTATCAAGTGCCATTGGGGATGAATTGTCAATGGGCCGTGGCGAAAAACGCGCAGTTATGTGCGTGGCGATCCGGCAGCGCCGCACAGCGACGACTTATGTGCGAATCGCCGCACTGCCCCCTCCTCGGCAGACACGGAAGTGAGATCAGAGCGGCTCAAGTGAATATTCGACCTGCACGCTCTGGGCCGGCAGGTGGCTTTCAAGTCCGCAAAGATCGCAACGCAACCCCGCATTGACGATGGCGGAGCAGGACAACCTGTCGCCAATGTTCGGATCCTTACAAGTTGTTGGAACGGCCCTGCACCCCGACTTCAGCGAAAGCGGAGGCTGGTGAGTGTTCTTCAGGCCACCGCAAGTGCAGTCGGCGCATTTCGCTGCCTTTCAGTTGCCACGGCAAGCAGCGTATCGGTGGTGAAGCCGCAATTCCGGATGTGCAACCGCGACGCACTTTGGCTGGAATTGCTCCAGCAGGGCAACGCCGCGCGAAAGCTTGTCGGCAGCAGCGGTTGAAGCTTCTGGTCTTTGCTGAAAACAGGCGGGGGCCAGCTGCATATGGCCAAATCGAATCATATGGTTCTATCAATAATCCAATCAGGAATTGGAAGTCGAAATACAGAGTACGGTCGAGACCAGTGGCTCGATTTAGTTGCTGCGCCGCTTTCCGGTCTAAGCGGCCCCGATGCCGACGGCGAAGATCGCGATGCAGCGGTGAAGATGAGCAAGCATCAGCCTCCGGTCGGGCCAGGCTTGCACGCGGCCTTCCGGTGGGCCCATGCCGCCAAAGATCATATCCATCAGCATGCGGGCGCCGCTCTCCGGATCATCCAGCGACAGCCTGCCTTCCGCCCGGCGATCGCTCAGCCAGTCGGCGAGATGCTGCCGGCTGGCGAGTATGCCTTCGCGCTGGAGAATGTCGATAAGCTCGGGAAATTGCGCCGCTTCGCGAAAGACGAGCTGCAGGAAACCGGCGCGTTCCGCATCTAGGTCCTCGTCCATATCGATCATGAATATACGTTCGAGGCTCTCGGCGATCGGGATATCTTCAGCGGGTCTGGGTAGGTCGAGCATCAGGCGCCGATGTGCGCCGACCACGGCGGCGAGCAGCTCTTCCTTGCTCTGAAACAGCTTGTAGAGCGTCTGCTTGGAAACACCCGCCTCCGAGGCGACGACTGCGGTCGTGCTTCCGGCATAGCCATATTTTACGAAAACGCGGCGGGCGACTTCAACGATATGCGTCCGCTTGTCTTCGTCGCTAGAGACTTTCGGCCGCCCGCGTCTGCGCGGCTCCTCTGCGCGCTCGTCGGCAATATCCATGACGATCACACCGCTTTGCCGAAGCGCATGCCATCGATCCTGAAAAGCAGCCTGCTATTTCTGAGGGATGATTTTTCCGGTTGCGGCATCAGTAAATTCGACGGAGAGAACTAAATGGTTCTGTAATGCGTTTGCACCCAATGTCTGGCGATGGAGCGCTTATGCCGACCTTTTCAGCCGCCGCGTCAGTCTCCTCCTATTCCTATAGCAAGAGCTCGACATCCGCATCCCAAGGCATTCAATCCTGTAGTACAGTTTCGGCAAAAAAATCAACCACGAGCGGGAAGCTCGACGAAGACATCTCCAGCAGCCCGGATAAACTTTGTCGGAGTTGATATCGATTTGGCGTTAAGCCGTTCTTCCGATCAATCGGCTCCAGTTCGGAATTGCGTCTTATAAGGCTGAAGCAGATGAGGGATGACAGGTCTATGGGGCACTCGCACGTCAAAGAGGTGGAGGGCTTTAGTTCATCGGCGTTGCCTTTATGAACAGTCAGTACCCTCACCACTTCACATTGAAACTCACCTTGCCGCCGATCGAGTAGCTGTCGCCAAAGTCCTGGAGGCTGGTGCGCGCGAATGCTTCACCGTTGATGGAATAGCGCTCATCCGACCAGTTGTAGGAGCCGCCCAAGCCCAGTCCGCCCCACAGCGCTCGGTTCTCGCTCACAAATCTCGTCCCCGAGACGTCGACATCGGATCCGTCGAGGAAATCATAGTAGAGATTGGCGATTCCGTAGCCACTTGCGCGGCTCGCCCGTCCCTTGGCATCCTTCCATTCGTTCTCATAATCGACGGAAAGTCCAAGGCGGCCGAGCAGAGTGTCGCCGTCGCCAAGCGATACAGCGGCACCATAGGGATCGGTGAAGTCTTCGAATCGCACGGACGAGTAGGAAAGCTGGGCCTGCGGCGTCAGCGACCATTGGGTGCCAAGACTGATCTTCTGCCCGGCTTCGATGCTCACTGCATAGCCGAAGCCGTCGTTGCCCTTTGTCAGCGTTCTGCTCAGGTCGTCGGAATGAAGATCGCTGTCATACCAGGTCAGCTGCCCCTGAGCGTCGAGGTAGAGGCCGCTATTGCCGTACCAGGTCATGGTGCCGCCAAGCCCGTAGCCGGTGGCGTCGATGTCGCCGGTACCGCACAGAGAGGATACGTCTGCGGAAGCCGTCCCATAGTGAACGCTGAACCCGCCAATCAGGGCGCCGGCCGCGCTTTCAGCCAACGCCCCGTCCGCGCCCGTCTCAAGCTTCCAGATGTTCGAATCGTAGTCGGTGCTGGTCGTCGATGTCCCCGGCTCCAGATGGCTGTGCGCAGTCTCAATCCGTCCCCAGATGCCCAGCGGACTCGTATTCTCGTCAACGTTGCCGTCGCCGGCCGTCCAGGAGCGGCTGCCGGTGCGCTGCTGGAGAGTGCCCAACTGGTTGAAGCTCTGCAGGACACCCGCATAGGACTCATAGAGCGGCACGCCCGGCGCATAAAGCGGCGATGCACCCGCACCCGAGCCATTGATCAGGGTCGACCGCAGATACCAGTCGCCATCGCTGGGCGTGCCGACCCCGTTCTTGTAGAGCCGATAGGCATAGGCTCCTGCGACGACCGCCTGGTCGCCCTGGAAGACGTAGTCGCCCAGCAGCGAAAACGTGCCGTTCGAGGTCCCGCCGACGTCGACGATCTTGATGCCTTCGATGGTCTGCGCGCCGCCGCCGCCGACATTGACGACCTTGACGTTGGTGCTGCCCGACGCATTGCCGGTCACCACCAGCCGGTCCGTGGCCGAGGCATCGTTCCCCAGCACCGTTTCGATCTCCAGCGTGCCGCCATTGCCGACATAGTTGCCGCTCACCGTCAGCGTGCCGATCGAGTTGCCGGGGGCGATGATGCCGGCATTATCGGTGTCGCACACCGTGCCGACGCCCTGCAACCGACCGCCGGAAAGCACGTTCATGTCGCCGCACACGTTGCCGTTGACCGA
Source organism: Rhizobium mulingense (assembly GCF_029194105.1). Classification (NCBI taxonomy): domain Bacteria; kingdom Pseudomonadati; phylum Pseudomonadota; class Alphaproteobacteria; order Hyphomicrobiales; family Rhizobiaceae; genus Rhizobium; species Rhizobium mulingense. The sequence continues at coordinate 225,744 of NZ_JARFVE010000011.1, forward strand.
AAGTGTACCGGCTTCCACCGAGGTCGTTCCTGTGAACCCTGAGCTGTCGCCGGTGAGCCTTGTCAGACCGGAGCCGATTTGCCGGATAGCACCCGAGCCGGAAATGATGCCATCAAAGATATAGGCGTCCGATCGGTTGAAGGCGAGCGTGCCGTTGTTAGTCACGTCGCCCGTGATCGAGCCGGAGCTGCCGCCGTTACCGAGCTGCAGAGTGCCGGCCGAGATTGTCGTGCCGCTCGACACCGACGCGGCGCCGTTGAGGATGAGACTGCCGCCGTTGACGGCAAGCGTGTTGGTGGCAAGGCTGCCGCCGATTTCGGCCGACCCCGAATTCATGGCGACGCTGCCCATTCCGCTGATCGCGTAGGCGGCGTCGTAGGTGAAGCTGCCGGTGCCCAAATCAAAGCTCAGCGCCGTATTGCCCCCGCCGCTGATGTTGCCGTCGATGGTGCCGCCCGTGAAAGAAAGGGTATTGGCGGCACTGCTCAGGTTGATGTCGCCGGTTACAGTGCCAGCCGTGGTAATGGTGGCCGCGCCGCCAGTTTGGCTGACGGCGATGCCCGAGGCTCCGGCATTGACGACAGCGTCGGAGCCGATGGCGATCGTGCCGCCCGAAGCAGCGGCCGCATGGATGGCGGCGCCCGTGCCGGAGCCGCCGGTCACCGTGCCGCCTGTGACGCTGATGTTGTAAGTTCCTGTGCCCTTGTTGTTGGCGAATATGCCGTCGCCGCTGCCGTTGTTCGTCACAGTGCCTCCGCTCATGGCGATGCTGGCCGTGCCAGTGCCGGCGGCGTTGTTGACCACCGCTGTCAGGGCGGGATTGGCGCCGCCCTGGACCGTGACATTGCCGGCCGTCATGGTGATGCCGGCGTTACCCCGCTCCGACTGGCTCAATACGCCCGTGCCGGAAGTCGTCATCACCGATGCGCCGCTGATGGCGACGCTGGCGGTGCCGAAAGAGGTGGTGTTGCTGACAATCGCGCGCAGGCCGACGCCGGTGTTGGTACTGACCGCGCCGCCATTCATCGTGACGGCAGCATTGCCAGTGCCCGCATTCAGGGCACTTACGCCATGCCCCCCCACACCGGTATTGGTGACCTGTCCGCCATTGAGAGTGATCACGGCATTGCCAGTACCGAGGCTGTTGTTGATTTGCGCGTTAAGCGCGCCTGTGCCGGCGCCGGTGCTTGCCGTCGTCACGCTACCGGCGTCCATCCGGATGATGGAATTGCCGGCGGTCCCGTTGTTCACGGCAAATAGGCCGTTCGTCAGAGATGCGGTCGCCTGGACTGACTGAAACAGGAGGGCATTGATAACAATGTCGTTGACGTTGATTCCGCCGCCCACGACGTAGACTGCGCCCAGACCCGCGGTCGTCTTTCGAGCAACCAGGTTGGAGTTATTGAGTACCACGGTTATGCCGTTCACATTGTAGCTGATGCCAGGCGAAGGATAACTGCTGCCAGAGCAAGTGACCACGCCACCGACCGGCGCGCCGCATTCGTTGGCGGCGTCAGCGCTGTGCGGCATGGACGCTAGCATTGCCGCCAGGGCGACCAACGATGTGGAAGAAAGCGCGGCACGAGAAATTGCGTTCCAGCTCTCGGCCCTTTTCCGGCGGACGGCGGCGCTCATCGGCAACATGATATTCCCTCGATCCTTATGTTCAATTGCATTCGGCACCAATGCCCGACGGCAAGACGGGCGCGACAAGACTGCGGCCGGTCATCCGTATCGAGGTCTTCTGGGGGTGCTCATGGATGCGTGGGCGCTGAGACGGGAGTATTCGCATCTGCGGCGGCGATCGTCTTCCGAAGCGGCGCCTCGTCCATCACCGGTGAACAATGCCGTCGCGTCGGCACAGGCTCCCGTTTCACGCGATCTTGCTTGCAGTTGCCAGGCACATCACAGTTCGAGTGCATCGCAAGCCGGCTCATATTTAAGCATTTGATAAAAAAGACTTTTCTGATCATTCACGGGAGAGAAATAACAGCATAAGTGTAAATCACAACTCTGCCGCCGGCACCAGACTAGGCGATTACCAGGCGCAAAATTCAACGTATTGTTGCGTAAAAGCCACTAGGGCGGCGCCACAGCGGCATTCGTTCCAATCGTGAACAATTCGACAAGAGTTTTAACCATATTTCAGTGTTCTCGCGAAATAATGGCATACGTAGATCAGGCATCTCGAAGAAGAGAAGTCAAAAGTTATTTGGAGACAGTCTTGGCATTTACCATTGCGCGCAGTCTGGTGGCCTTTGGCATCGCCGTTTCAGCCGGCCTTTTCATGTCGATTGGATTGCAGCAATCGGCGCTTGAAAGGCTGAAGGTCAACGGCCCGGTTTACGAGCAGGTGGTCTACGGCAAGGATCTCATCGCCGATATATTGCCGCCTCCGCTCTTCGTGGTCGAATCCTACATGCTCTCCTTCGAGGCGAGCAAATTCCCCGAGCTCACCGAAACCAATCTGGCGAAGATCGCCAATCTGAAAGCCGCTTACGACGACCGTCGCGCCTATTGGAAAACCACCAGGCTGCCGCAGGCTTTGAAGGATGAGCTTGAAAGCGATGTGCTGACCAAGGGCGATGCATTCTGGGAGGTGATGAACCGCGAGATCATCCCGGCGCTGAAAGCAAAGGACGAAGATAAGGCGCACGGCGCGATCGAGCAATTGCGCGTCGCCTTCCATACGCACCAGGATGCTGTGGAGAAGCTCGTCGCGAATTCCGACGCTTTCCTGAAGGGCGAGGAAAAGAACGCAGCTTCTGAAATCGTGACCTGGACGATCTATGCGGGAGCTGCCGGCTTCGGCTCCTTCGCTCTGCTGCTGGTCGGGCTCTATCTCCTGCGCCGCCGGGCAATCGTGCCGCTCGACGGCATGAAGGCCTATATGGGCAATCTGGCCGAGGGCGATTTTTCGACCGAAGTTCCCTATGCGAACCGTTCCGACGAGATCGGCGCCATGTCCAAGGCCGTCGCGGTCTTCCGCCGCAACGCCTTGGAACGTCAAGACGCGCAGAAGCGCGAAGCGGTCCTTCGCGATGCCGAATTCGAGCGCGAGCGCAGCCAGATGGCCGAGAAGGCGGCCGAGGAGCGGACACGCGAAACGGTTATTGACGAGTTGACATACGGCCTAGATCAGCTGTCGCACGGCAATCTCGATTGCCGCCTCACGACACCCTTTGCCGCCACCTACGAGAGCTTGCGCGCCAAGTTCAACGACAGCATGAACGCGCTTTCGGCCTCAATGGCCGAGGTCGCCCAGACCTCCAGGCAGGTCGGCAGCTCCTCCGCCGGCATCACGAATGCCGCCGACAGCCTTGCATTGCGTACCGAACAGCAGGCAGCGATGCTTGAAGAGGCTACGAGCGCGCTCGGCGAAATGAACGCCAAGGCCAAGGATGCTTCGAACCATGCCGGCAAGGCGACCGGCATGATGGCCGAGACGCGCAGCAGCGCCGAACATTCGGCTGCCATCGTTCGCGATGCGATCGCTGCCATGCAGAAGATCGAAGCTTCGTCCGCCCAGATCGGTGAGATCGTCAACGTCATCGACGAGATAGCCTTCCAGACCAACCTTCTGGCGCTCAACGCCGGTGTGGAAGCCGCCCGCGCAGGCGAAGCGGGCAAAGGCTTCGCCGTTGTAGCGCAGGAAGTACGTGAGCTCGCCCTCCGTTCGGCCAATGCCGCCAAGGAGATCAGATCTCTGATTTCCACGTCATCGTCTCAGGTTTCCACCGGCGTGGAGCTCGTCAACCGCACTGGCAAGGCGCTTATGGAAATCGAAGGCCAGGTCGAGCAGGTCGCCGACCTGATCGCCCGCATCGTTTCGGTTTCCTCCGAGCAGACGGTGGCGATCGGGGAAATCAATGCTTCCGTCAATGCGCTCGATGAGGTCACGCAGCGCAACGCCGCCATGGCCGCGGAAACGGTCTCAGCCTGCCGTGCGCTCGGCGGCCAGACGCAGACGCTGGAAGGGATTGTCGGTCGTTTCCAGACCGATGCGGCAACTGCTGGGTCAAGAGCGCGGAAGGCAGCTTGATGTTGATCGGAAGGTGACGTTCACCACACGCCAGTCGCCGTTCAGTTCGTCACAATCGCCACGACCCCAACGCAATCGCCTGATTTGACCAGCCCCGGGAAATGCCGCGCACAGAGAATACCGTCCATGGCGGCACGGATCTCGCGCGGCGCCTCACCCGTCCTGCCCGTCGGATAGATGCGAGCGATGACGGCGTCCTTGGCGACCGCTTCACCGAGATCGATGGCGGGCTCGATCAAACCGCCCTGTTCAGCGAAAGAGAAACAGCGGCCATCCGGCATATCCAGCCAGGTCGTTGGCTCGGTATCGACGGCGCCGGCGACGATACCGGCATGTCGCAGCACGTTCATGGTGCCACGTTTGGCGATCGCCGCACTTCTGGCCGTGGCGGTACCTCCACCGCCGAGCTCGGTCGTGATGAAGATCTTGCCCATTTCTTCAGCCGCCGTGTCATACATGCCGACCGCATCGATCTCCAGCATCTTCATCGAATAGGGTGCGGCAAAGGCTGTCACGAAATCGAAAGCCTGCGCCTCCTGTTGTTTGTTCGGCAGGATGTGCGCTGCGCAGAACGGGAGAAAATCGAGCGTCTTGCCGCCGGAGTGGAAGTCGAGGACGATATCCGCCATCGGCAGAAGCACACGGCTGAAATAGTCGGCGATCTTCTCGGTCACCGCGCCGTCCGGCCGGCCGGGGAAACTGCGGTTCATGTTGCCCTTGTCGATCGGCGACGTCCTGGTGCCCGCCAGGAATGCCGGATAATTCATTGCCGGCACGATGATGACGGCGCCGCTCACCTCCTCAGGCTTCAGCGAGCGGGCGAGATCGAAGAGCGCGATCGGTCCCTCATACTCGTCGCCGTGATTGCCGCCGGTCAGAAGCGCCGTCGGCCCCTTGCCGTTCCTGACGACCGTTATCGGGATCATCACCGATCCCCAGGCGGAATCGTCGCGGCTGTAGGGCAGCCTGAGAAAACCGTGCTGGACGCCCTCGGCGGCGAAATCCACCGTCGCGCTGATCGGCGACGGCCGCAAACGGGTCTCTGTCATGACAGCCTCAATCCTTCACCATCAGTTTGCGCGGCACGTTGGCGAGGCACTCGACACCGCTCTCGGTGATGAGGATGCTCTCCGTCGTTTCGAACCCCATGTCCTCGAGCCAGAGGCCGGTCATGAAATGGAAGGTCATGCCGGGCTTCAACTCCGTCCGATCGCCCGGCCGCAGGCTCATGGTGCGCTCGCCCCAGTCCGGCGGATAGGAAAGCCCGATCGGGTAACCCGTACGGTTATCCTTGACGATCCCGTATTTCTTCAGCACCGCGAAGAAGGCATTGGCGATATCCTCGCAGCTATTGCCGGGTCTGGCGACCGCAAGACCGGCTTCCATACCTTCCAACGTCGCTTTTTCGGCGTCGAGAAAGGCCTGCGTCGGCTTGCCGAGGAAGACGGTGCGCGACAGCGGCAGATGATAGCGGTTGTAGCAGCCGGCAATCTCGAAGAAGGTGCCCTCCCCCTTCTTCAGCGGCCGATCATCCCAGGTCAGATGCGGAGCGGATGCTTCGACGCCGGACGGCAGCAGCGGCACGATGGCCGGATAGTCGCCGCCGATGCCGTCGACGCCGCGCGTGCCGGCGTCATAGATTTCCGCCACCAGATCGCACTTGCGCATGCCGACTTCGATCTTGTCGAAGATGCGGGCATGCATGGCTTCGACGATGCGGGCGGCATTGCGCATGTACTTGATCTCGGTCTCGCTCTTGACCGCGCGCTGCCAGTTGACCAGCGCGGTCGCATCGGTGAAACGCGCATTCGGCAGATGCTTCTGCAGCGCGGCGAAGGCTGCGGCGGAGAACCAGTAATTGTCCATTTCGACGCCGATCGTCAGCTTGCCGAAGCCGCGTTCCGTCAGGATGCCGGAGAGGTAATCCATCGGGTGGCGCTCAGTCGACTGCACGTAGTGATCGGGATAGCCGACGATGTTGTCGTGGCTGAGATAGGCGGTGAGCTTGGCGCCGTTGGCGTCCTGGCCGCGGCCGAACCAGATCGGCTCGCCCTGCGGCGGCACGATCACCGCCTGATGCACGTAGAAGGACCAGCCGTCATAGCCGGTCAGCCAGGCCATATTCGAGGGATCGCTGACAATAAGCAGATCGACGCCCTTCGCCTCCATGGCACGCCGTGTCTTTTCCAGGCGCTCGGCATATTCGCCGAGCGAGAACTTCAGATGGGGCTGGGTCATATCTCTTCCCTTCTTGTCCGGCGCCGCGCCGGTCAGCTTTCGAATGTGGTGCCGGCATTCGCCGCGCCGGCTCGGGCAAAAGCGAGCGTGGCGATGGCGGTGTCCTGAATGCCGGTTCCCGTGAGGTCGGCGATGGTGATCTGCTCGTCGCCCGTCCTGCCCGGCATTCGCCCGGCGACGATCCGGCCGAGTTCGGCGAAATCGGCATCCCTTTCGACGAGGCCCGCTTCGATCGCATGGTGAAGCTCACCCAGCCGGCGCGTCTGCTTCAGGCTGTCGGCGACATAGAGGCCGGCGCCGGCGATGGCCGCGGGATCGATCTCGTTCTTGTGCTCGGCATCCGATCCCATGGCCGTCAGATGCTGCCCGGGTCCGAGCCAGCCGGCTCCAATAATCGGTTTTTCCGCGGGCGTGGTGGTCACCACGATATCGGCGCCGGACATTGCTTCCCGCGGGTCGGATATCGCGTTGACGGGAAAGCCGAGCCTTGCCGCCAGTTCCGCAGCCACGCCCTTAGCCTTGGTCGCATCCCGCGCCCATATCCTGGCGTCACGGATCGGCCGCACTAGCGTCAGCGCTTCCAGCTGCAGCCGCGCCTGCATGCCGGCGCCGAAGATTGCCGCCACGCTGGAATATTGCCGCGACAGATGTTTTGCCGCGACGGCGCCGGCCGCGGCGGTGCGCACGTCGGTGAGATAGCCGTTGTCGAGAAGCAGCGCCTGCACCAGGCCGGTCCGGCTCGACAGCAGCACCATCATGCCGTTGGTGCTCGGCAGACCGATTTTTGGATTGTCGAAGAAGCCGGGGCTGATCTTGATCGCGAAACCCTCGATGCCGGGAATGTAGGCGGTCTTCACATCGACCTCGCCCCGATACTCCGGAATGTCGAGTCGCAGGATCGGCGGCATGGCGACCGCCTTCGTCGCAAGCGCGGCGAAGGCCTGCTCGACGCAAGCGACCGCGTCTGGATCGAGCCCGACGATCTCTCGCAATTCCGCTTCCGTCAGAATAATCATGCAGTATCCTCCGCGAACGCCACATCCTCGCCATTGATCACGCGGCGGTGCTGTTCCATGTCGACATTCCGACCCGAAAGGATCGCAACGACCGGGCCGCCGGTGCGGATCTTTCCGGCCAGCAGCGCTGCGATGCCGACTGCGCCCGCCCCCTCGACGACCTCGCCCTCGCAGGCATAGGCATGGCGCATGCCGGCGGCGATCTCCGTCTCTGTCAGCAGGACGACGCCGTCGAGAAGTTCGCGGCACATGGCGAAGGTCACGCGATTGTCGAGGCCGATGCCGCCGCCGAGCGAGTCGGCGAGGCTCCTCATCTCCTCGACCTGCACCGGCCCTCCGGCATCGAGGCTCGCCTTCATCGCCGCGCCCCGTTCCATCGACAGGCCGATCACCTTCGTTTTGGGATTGACGCCCTTGACCGCGGCGGCGACGCCCGCCGCAAGGCCGCCGCCCGAAAGCGGCACCAGCACCGTTGTCAGCTCAGGCAAGGCGTCGGCGATTTCGAGCCCGAGCGTTCCCTGCCCGGCGACGACGTCAGGATGGTCGAAAGGCGGGATCATCATCAGCCCCTCCTCCCGCACCAGCCGGTCGACTTCCTGCTGCGCCTCGTCCTGCGATCGGCCGACGATGCGCACATCGGCGCCGAGACGGCGGATTTCCGCAACCTTGTTCTCCGGCACCAGCCGCGACATGCAGATCGTCGCGACTGCGCCTTGCGCCTTCGCGGCGTGGGCAAGCGCCCGGCCGTGATTTCCGGTCGAGGCGGCGACGACGCCGCGTGCGCGTTCTGCCGGTGACAATGACAACACCGCATTGGTCGCCCCGCGTAGCTTGAAGCTGCCCGTCGTCTGATGATGTTCGAGCTTCAGCCAGACCGGAACGCCGGCAATCTCGGCAAGCGATGCCGACAGCACCATCGGTGTTTCGACGACCCGGCCGGCGATCCGCCGCGCCGCTGCGCGAATATCCTCCAGCGAAACCGGCAAGGTGCTCACCATGATCTCAGCCTTCCCCATAGGGCATGGTCATCAGCCGGCCGAACTCGGGCCGCACCCGATCTTCGCCGCAAAGCCTCAGGCAGGCCCAGGCGGTTGCGAGATTGCTGGTCACCACCGGCTTGCCGGTCTCGCCTTCGATGCGGGCGGCGACCTGTGCGGCGCGCAGAGCCGTGCAGGAGATGAATAGCGCGTCGGACCGCGGCGCCAGCGCCTCACGCGCGAAGACGGCGATCTCATCCGGCGCAATCCGAGCCATCTCGCGATCGTCGCTCAGGCCGAGGCAGGTGAAGCGGTCGATCGCAAAGCCGAGAGCTGCGAAATAATCCGCCATCGGCCGACTGGTCTCGATCGTATAAGGCGTCAGCACCGAAATCCGGCGGGCGCCGAGCGCCTTCAGGCCCTTCATCGCCGCCGCCGTCGGCGTCACCACTGAAGCGCCCGGCTTAGCAGCGTGGATCGCCGCTTCGATATTGCGGTCGCCAATGACGACCGAGGCGGAGGTGCAGGAATACATGATCGCATCCAGCGCCTCATCCGGCAGGATCAGCCCGGCGCCTTCCGTCAAAGACGGCTGCATTTTCAGAAGGTTTTCCGGCGTGACCGGATTGGCATAATGGATGCGGCTGACATAGACGCCGATGCGGTCGCTGGCGACCATGCGCCGGAAGTCGACTTCGCTCGTGTGATCAGTCGCCAGAATGACGAGGCCGATGCGCTTTTCGAGCGGCCGGTCATCCAGCCGTGGCCGCCGGCCGGCGGGGATGATTTCGATTCCAGAGGTCATGTCAGTCATCCATCCTGGCGTAACGCTCCTCAAGCCAGCGCAAGCCTACGACCGAGATCAGGCTGATGACGAGGAAGAAGGCGCCAACGAGCGTCATCGGTTCGATGTAGCGATAGTTGCTGTTGGCGATGCTCTTGGCCTGGTTCATCAGCTCGAGCACAGTGATCGCCGAAAGCAGCGGCGTTTCCTTGAACATAGCAATGAAATAATTGGCGAGCGCCGGGATCATCGGCGGAATGGCTTGCGGCAGGACCACGTGAATCCAGGTCTGGCGCGTCGTCAGATTGGTAGCCCTGGCCGCCTCCCATTGTCCGCGCGAGACGTTCTCGATGCCGGCGCGATAGACCTCGGCGGTATAGGTCGCGTAGTGAATCCCCATGCCGATGACGCCGGCGGTTAGCGGCGACAGCCGAATGCCGATATCCGGCAGCACATAGAAGATGAAATAGAGCTGCACCAGCAGCGGCGTACCGCGAATGAATTCGGGGACGAAACCGACCGTGCGTGAGACGGCGGCGACCGGGGATCGCCGCGCAATGGCAAGCGCCAGCCCGACCACCATCGCGACCGCGGCGCCGAGGATGGTGGCTAGAATAGTGATCTTGAACCCCTCGAGAAGGGTCGGCATGATCTGCCAGACGAAGTCCCAATCCCATTCCATCCGGTCAGGCCCTTATGCCGTCGACGCCACGCGCCATCCGCCGCTCGAGCCAGCGCATTGCCGTCGAAATCGCGAGGGCCATGAAAAAATATAGAATGAGGATCGTCGCGAAGGGCACCAGCGTATTGCCGGTCTGCGCCCGCACCACCTGCGCCTGAAACGTCATGTCCGTCAGCGAGATCAGCGACACCACGGCCGTACCCTTCAAAAGCTCGATCGCATTGTTGCAGAAGGTCGGCAGCATCAGCGGCAACGCCTGCGGCAAGATGACATGGCGCATGCGCTGGTATCGCGAGAGGTTGAGCGCGATGCAGGCTTCCGACTGTTCGCGCCCGACCGCCTTGACGGCGCCACGCACCACCTCCGCGCCATAGGCGCCGACATTCAGGCCGAGCGCCAGCACGCCCGCCTGCAGCGGCGTCAAGGTCAATCCCGCGAAGGGCAGGACGAAATAGACCCAGAAGAGCTGGACGAAGATTGAGGTGCCGCGAAAGAATTCGATATAGGCGGTCGCCAGAGCCCGGACGGCAAAAAAACGCGACAGGCGGCCGAGGCCGGCCAGGAAAGCCATGACGAGCGCCAGCGCCGAGCCCATGATCGTCAGTTCGAGCGTCACCAAGGCGCCTTGAAGGATCAGTGTCAGATAGCCGGACCACACCGACATCGGTAGCTCACTTCTCTGGAGATGGTGCGAAGGGCAACCGGCCATGGCGGGAGCATGGCCGGCTGCTTACATCAGGTCACTTGGCTGCGGCGCAGAGCTTTTCGCGGCTCGTCGACATCGCCGCCTTGGCCGAGAAGCCGTAAGGTTCGATTATCTTGGCGAATTCGCCCGATTCCTTCAGCTTCTTCAGCTCGACGTCGAAGGCATCGCGAAGCGCAACGTCCTGCTTGCGGAAGGCGGCGCCGTCGCAATAGACCGGCGCATTGACGACGGGCGCGACGGTTTCGAGGTTTGGATCGTTCGCCTTGGTCAACAGGTCGTGGATCGACAGGACCGGCAGCGAATAGACGTCGATGCGGCCGTCCTGCAGCATCTTGATGCCGCTCTGCCCGTCCGGAACCACGATAACGCGGTCACGCGGCACGCCGGCTTCCAGCGCCAGCTTCTCTTCCGTGCCGCCGCCCGGCGCGCCGATCTTGGCGTTCGGGTTGTCGGCGATATCCTTGTAGCTGTTCAGCTTCAGCGGGTTGCCCTTCTTGAGGGCAAAGGCTTCAGCGTCGCACAGGATCGGTTCGGAATAGGCGACGGCATTGCAGCGTTCGGGTTTCATGAAGAGGCCCGCCGTAATCGCGTCATGGCGGCCGGCCTGCAGGCCGGGGATCATCGCGCCGTATTCCGAGATCGAGGCGACCACTTCCTTGACGCCGAGCTTTTCGAAGATCACGCGCGCCACATCGGGGGCGGCGCCCGAAACCTTGCCATCGGCGCCGACGGCGGTGAATGGCGGCTCGTTGGCGATGGCGATGCGGGCAAAACCCTGTTCCTTCAGCTGTTCGAGCTTGTCATCGGCGGCGGATACCGAAGCGGCCGCCGTAACCAGAAGCACCGACAGGCTGACGGCGCTCAAAACATATCCTGCTTTCATCGTTCCCAACTCCTCTGGCTTTTCTCTTTGCGTTTTGTTCTTTGCGGGCAATGTCTGAGGTCAGACGCGGTGCCCAGCCGCGATGATCTTGCGCAGGAAGGTCTGCGTCCTTTCCTGCGTCGGATTGCGGAAGATGTCGCCGGGCCTGCCTTCCTCGACGATCCTGCCGCGATCGAAGAACAGCACGCGGTCGGCAAAGTCGTGGGCAAAGCCCATTTCGTGGGTGACGAGAAGCATCGTCATATCGGTCTCGGAAGCGAGCTTCCGCATGACGTTCAGCACCTCCTCGACCAGCTCCGGGTCGAGTGCCGAGGTCACCTCGTCGAACAGCATGATCTTCGGCGACAGCGCCAGCGCCCTGGCAATGGCGACGCGCTGCTTCTGCCCGCCGGAAAGCTGCGCCGGCACACTTTTCGCCTTGTCGGCTAGGCCGACCATATCGAGAAGCTCCATCGCCCGCTTCTCGGCTTGCGGCCGCTTGATTCCCTTGGTCAGCATCGGCGCCAGCGTCACGTTATCGAGGACGCATTTATGCGGGAACAGGTTGAAGTGCTGGAAGACCATGCCGATCTTTTCCCGCATGCGATGCAGGTGCCGCTCATCGGCCGCCACCAGCCCGCTGCCACCAGGCATGTGGTAGAGCTGCTCGCCGTCGACCTCGATATGGCCGCCGCTGATCGTCTCCAGCGTCATCAGGATGCGCAGGATCGTCGTCTTGCCGGAGCCTGAAGGCCCGATCAGCGCCAGCTTCTCGCCCGGCATAACATTCATCGACAGACCGTCGAGCACTGTCAGCGGACCGTATCTCTTAACGATGTTGTCGATGCGGATGATGGGCGCAGGCATTCATGTCTCTCCTTGTTGAGACAAGCAATAACCTAACGATGACGGCCCACGAAAATCATGTCAATTCGTAAAATAATATCATGACAATTATTCTGCGCCTGCCGACAAATGCAGCGCTGGCGTCAAATCGCGAGCAGCAGCTCTTCCGGATTTCCCTGCGCCAGCGAGGCGACAATCCCAAGTCCGGTTCGCAGTTCGCCTTCCGTCGTCGAGCCGAGCGATATGCGCACCGCTGGCGTCCAGCCATGATCGGTGGTGTGGAAGGATTTGCCCGGCGCAATCGCCACGCCGCGCAGCCTTGCCTGCGACACGAAACCATCCTCCGTATGGCTGCCGGACAGCGGCAGCCATACATGCAGGCTTTGCGGGTGCGTTCGATAGGACAGGCCGGCCAGCATCTCCGCCGCGATCGCATGGCGTCCGACAAGGGCGCGGCGCTGCCAGTTGACGAGTTCCATCGCCGTGCCATCGCTGACCCAGCGACTAGCGATCTCGGCCATGGCAGGCGTCGCCATCCAGCTGGAGACGAGATGCCGGTTGGCGACGGCGGCAACATAGCGGTCGGGCGCGACAAGGTAGCCGATCCTGAGGCCGGGAACGGTAATCTTCGTAAAGCTCGTGACGTAAAGCGTGCGCTCCGGCGCAACGGCCGCCATCGGCGGCGCCCGGTCCTCGATCATCGGCCCGAGAATATCGTTTTCGATGATCGCTATGTCATGCTTGGCGGCGACGGCGGCTAGCGCCCGCCGGCGCTCCGCGCTCATCAGCGCCGCCATCGGATTGATCACCGACGGCTGCAGGAAAATCGCCCGGATCGGCCCCGTTCGACAGGCCTCGTCCAGCGCTTCGGGAATCATCCCCTCCTCGTCGATTGCCAACCCTTCGAGGTGCAGGCCGAGATAGCCGCAGAGCGGCACCAGCGTATGATGGCTGATCGCCTCGGTGGCAATGGTCGAACCGGGCGGGGCGACACTCATCAGCGCTACCGTCATGCCCGAGGTCGCACCATTCGTCAGGCTGACGTTCAGCGGCGATACGTCGAGCCCGCAGCGCGCCAGCCATTCCGTGGCAACGACGCGATGGCGGGGAAAAACCATATTCGGCCGGAACGACAGGGCCGAGCTGGACGGCAGATTCTCGGAGAGCCAGCCAAAGGCTTGGCGCAGTCTTTCCAGATGGATCTGCTCGCACACCGGTTTCAGGATCGAAAGATCGATTACCTCCCCCAGTCGTTCCGGCAGATAAGGCGGCTCCGGCTCGCGCGGCCGCGTCTGCACGAAGCTGCCGCGTCCGATCTCACCCGATATCAGCCCCCGGCGGCTCAGCTCGTCATAGGCACGGCTCACCGTCTGCACGGAAAGATGCAAATCATCCGCCAGCTTGCGATGCGGCGGCAATTGCGTGCCGTCAGAGAGCTTGCCGTCGGTGATCGCATTGGCGATCTGCTCGGCGAGCGAGAGATAGGCAGGCCGACGGAGTTGCGAGGGATCAGGGCGCCAATTTGTCATGATTTCAACACTGCTGAAAATCAGTTCAATTGACAATGCCAAAATCCGCTTCCATTGTCTTTTCGCCGCGTTTGAAATGATTTCTTTCTGAAGAAAGCGCCATGAAGCTCGACGCCATCGACTTGCGCATCCTCGACGCCGTCCAGCACGACGGCCGCATCACTAAGCTGGCGCTGGCCGAAAAGGCCGGGCTGTCGCCGACGCCGTGCTGGATGCGGCTGCGCAAGCTCGAAAAGGCAGGGATCATTACCGGCTACCACGCCCGAATCGCCCCGCGGCGCATTGCGCCGGTGGCCAGCGTGATGATGGAAGTAACGCTCGCCAATCATCGCCAGGCCGATTTCGAGCGCTTCGAGCGCGCCGTTGCCGCAACCCCCGAGATCGTCGCCTGCTGGTCGGTCGGCGGCGGCGTCGACTATATCCTGAAAATCATGGCGGCCGATATCGACGCCTATCAGCGGCTGGTCGATGGTCTTCTCGACCGCGAACTCGGCATCGACCGCTACTTCACCTACATCGTCACCAAAACGGTGAAGGAGGACACAGTCCTTCCGGTCTCTTCCTTCTCCGCCTCTGGGGAAGAACAGAATGTCTCGTAGACAATCTGTCTAGCAGACGGCCGTCCTTTAGACCGTCTGTCTCTTTCCGCCTTCGGTAAAGGACAATCTCTCGTCGGCTCTTGTGGAAGACTTGCGTCAACCGCAACGAGGAGATTGGACATGACCGCCGTTTTTGCCCGCCCCGACTATCATGATGCGCTGTCACGGCTTGCCGACCGTCATCTCCTACGCGATCTCGCTTATGTCGGCGGCCGGTGGATGGCGGGGGCGACAGGCAAAAGCTTCGCTGTTGCCGATCCGGCCTCGTCGGCAACGCTGGCCTGGGTTGCGAGCCTCGATGCGGAGGAGACAGCAATGGCGATCGATGGGGCGTCGCTGGCCTTTGCCGCTTGGCGCGCGATGCTGCCGCAGCACCGCGCGGCGATCCTGCGGGAATGGCACGCGTTGATGCTCGCCGCCAGGGAAGATCTGGCGCTGATCATGACGCTCGAACAGGGCAAGCCGCTTGCAGAAGCGCGTGGTGAGATCGACTACGCCGCCTCCTTCATCGAGTGGTATGCCGAAGAAGGCAAGCGGCTGAACGCCGAAAGCGTCACCAGCCATCTGGCCGGAGCGGAAATGATCGTGCGGCGCGAGGCGCTTGGGGTCGTCGGCGTCGTCACACCCTGGAATTTCCCTTCCGCCATGCTCACCCGCAAGGCGGGCGCAGCACTTGCCGCAGGCTGCACGGTCGTTGCCCACCCTTCTTCGGAGACGCCACTTTCGGCCCTCGCGCTTGCCGAACTCGGCGAACGGGCCGGCATTCCCGCTGGCGTCTTCAACGTGGTCACCGGCCATGCCGCAACGATCGTCGGACGGATGTGCAGCGATAGCCGCCTGCGCGCCATGAGCTTCACCGGTTCGACCGAGGTTGGCCGCCTGATCGCCGCCCAGTGCGCGCCGACCATGAAGCGGCTGGTAATGGAACTCGGCGGGCACGCGCCGCTGATTGTCTTCGACGATGCCGATGTCGCGAAAGCCGTCGAGATCGCCGTCGGCGCCAAGTTTGCGACATCGGGCCAGGATTGCCTTGCCGCCAACCGCATTTTCGTCCAGCGGCGCATTGCCGATGCCTTCACCAAGGCTTTTGCCGCGCGCATCGGCGCGCTGAAGGTCGGCGCAGGCATCGAGGCTGACAGCAAAATCGGGCCACTGATGCATGAACGCGCCGTCGTCAAGATCGAGGACCAGGTCGCTGACGCGTTGGCGCGTGGCGCCCGGCTCGTTGCCGGCGGCAGCCGCCATAGGGCCGGCCCGCTCTTCTATCAGCCGACGCTTTTGACGGATGTTCCCGCGGATGCGCTGATCATGCGGGAGGAGACTTTCGGGCCTGTGGCCGCACTTGCCACTTTCGATACGGAGGAAGAGGTCGTCGCCCGTGCCAACGATACCGAATATGGCCTGGTTGCCTATGTCGTCACCGAGAATGGCGCCCGCCAGATGCGCCTCGGCCGCACGTTGGAATACGGCATGGTGGCGATCAATCGCGTGAAGATCACCGGCGGTCCCATCCCCTTCGGCGGCTGGAAGCAATCCGGCCTGGGCCGCGAGGGCTCACGCCACGGGCTCGAGGCCTTCACCGAGCTCAAATACCTCTGCATCGACACCGCCGCCTGAGCACCCAATTTCAAGAAGAGGACAGGACATGCTCGACAAAAGCAACGAACTCACCGCCTGGGACCGCGATCACTTCTTTCACCCCTCCACCCATATGGGCATGCACGCGCGCGGCGAGACGCCGACGCGTGTCGTCGCCGAAGGGGAAGGCGTCTACATCACCGACACGAGCGGCCGCAAAAGCCTCGATGCCTTTGCCGGGCTCTATTGCGTCAATGTCGGCTACGGCCGCCAGAAGATCACTGACGCGATCGCCGAACAGGCGAAAAACCTCGCCTATTATCACGCCTATGTCGGCCACGGTACAGAAGCGTCGATTACGCTGTCGAAGATGATCATCGACCGCGCGCCCGCCGGCATGAGCCGTGTCTATTTCGGCCTCTCGGGCTCGGACGCCAACGAGACCAACATCAAGCTCATCTGGTACTATAACAACATCCTCGGCCGCCCCGACAAGAAGAAGATCATCTCGCGCTGGCGTGGTTATCACGGCTCCGGCGTCATGACCGGCAGTCTCACCGGCCTGGCGCTCTTCCACAATGCCTTCGACCTGCCGCGCGCGCCGATCCTTCATACCGAAGCACCCTATTATTTCCGCCGCGCCGACCGGTCGATGGATGAGGAGCAGTTCTCGCAATATTGCGCCGACAGACTGGAGGAGATGATCCTCGCCGAAGGCCCCGATACCATCGCCGCCTTCATCGGCGAACCGATCCTCGGCACCGGCGGCATCGTACCGCCGCCGCAAGGTTATTGGCAGAAGATCCAGGCCGTGCTCGACAAATACGACATCCTGCTCGTCGCCGACGAGGTCGTCACGGGCTTCGGTCGTCTCGGCACGATGTTCGGTTCGGATCACTACGGCATGAAGCCGGATCTGATCACCATCGCCAAGGGCCTGACCTCCGCCTATGCCCCGCTTTCCGGCAGCATCGTTTCGAGCAAGATGTGGCAGGTGCTGGTGCAGGGTTCCGATGAATTGGGAGCGATCGGCCACGGCTGGACCTATTCCGCCCATCCGATCTGCGCCGCCGCCGGCATCGCCAACCTCGAACTGATCGACGAAATGGACATCGTCGAAAATGCCGGCACGACCGGCGCCTATTTCCGCTCGGAACTGGAGAAGGCGGTGGGCGGCCATCGCAACGTTGGCGACGTCCGGGGCGACGGCCTGATGGCTGCGGTCGAGTTCGTCGAGGACAGGGATGATCGGATATTTTTCGATCCCGGCCGCAAAATCGGCCCGCAGGTCGCCTCGGCCCTTCTCGAACGCGGCGTCATCGGCCGCGCCATGCCACAGGGCGACATCCTCGGCTTTGCGCCGCCGCTCTGCCTAACGCGTCAGGAGGCGGACATTGTCGTCATGGCGACAGCGGACGCGATCGAAAGCGCCTTCAAGAACATCTGAGGAGAAGCCGCATGACGATCCCGGAAAAGATGGCAGCCGTTTTGCTCACCGGCCACGGCGGATTGGAGAAGCTCGTCTACGACCGAAACGTGCCCGTGCCGGCGCCGGCGGAGGGCGAGGTGCTGATCCGCGTCACCGCCTGCGGCATGAACAATACCGACGTTTGGGTCCGTGAGGGCGCCTATGGCACCGAGGACGACCCCTCCGCAATCTCGACCTGGCGCAGGCAGGGCAATACGCTGACATTTCCACGCATTCAGGGCACCGATACGGTTGGCCACATTGTCGGCGTTGGCCGCGGTATCGACCCCGCGCGCATCGGCGAACGCGTCATGGTCGACTTCTCGATCTATAATCGCGACGACGACAGTCTCGCCGACATCGACTACATGGGTCATGGCCGCAACGGCGGCTACGCCGAATATATGGCGCTGCCGGCCGAAAACGCCCATGTCGTCGCAACCGATCTGACCGATATCGAGCTCGCCACTTTCTGCTGCGCCTATCTGACCGGCGAGCGCATGCTGGAACGGGCGCGGCTTGCCGCAGGCGAACGCGTCCTCGTCACCGGCGCCTCGGGCGGCGTCGGCTCGGCGATCATCCAGCTCGCGCGCGCCCGCGGCGCCATCCCGATCGCCGTCGCCGGACCGGGCAAGGAGGCGGCAATGCTCGATATCGGCGCCGAAGCGGTCGTGACCCGCGGCAAGGGCGATCTGGTCGAAGCCGTCCATTCCGCAAGCTGCGGACAACCGATCGATGTCGTCGCCGACCTCGTCGGCGGGCCGCTGTTCAACGATCTCCTGAAGATCCTGCGCCCAGAGGGCCGTTACACGACGGCCGGCGCAATCGCCGGGCCCGTCGTCCAGCTCGACCTGAGGACCATGTATCTGAAGCAGCTGGAACTGCATGGATCGAGCCAGGGAAGCCGCGCCGACTTCCGCCGGCTGGTCGGCTATATCGAAAGCCGGAAGATCCGGCCTCTCGTCGGCGGTGTTTATCCGCTGTCTGAATTCCATCGCGCCCAGACCGAGTTCATGGCGAAGAATTTCGTCGGCAAATTGGTCGTGGTGCCCGACCGAGGATAAGGCGAGATTCCGATCGCGCCGCTGGCGAACCTTATCGGCGTATCGGCGTTTCACGGCCATGAACAATCGTCGCGATCACATCGGCCATTCGTTGAACCAGGCAATCTGGGGCGTCTCCGCGGCCTTGAAGGAAGCGAAACCGCCGGTCACGCCAGAAGGTCTCTGATGCCGGCTGCCAAGACGACATACCTGACCCCTGTCGAACTCGAAAAGATTCGTCGTGCTGTGGGCATTGCACGGCTGATGGACACCGCAGTCCGACTGCCTTTCATCGGCGTACGGATCGGCGCCGATTCGGTGCTCGGCCTCCTCCCCGGCATCGGCGACGTTGCCACGTCGCTCATCGGCCTTTACATCCTCAATGAGGCCCGGCGTCTCGGCGTTCCCAACCACAAGCTCGCACGCATGGCCGTCAATCTCGGCATCGATGCGGCCGGCGGGACGGTTCCGCTGGTCGGTGATCTCTTCGACGTCTATTTCAAATCGCATCGCCGCAACGTCGGTATCATCCTCGAACACTTCGGCATCAGCGAAGACGAGCTGAACCGGAGAATCTGAGAACCCTCGTCTTCGCCGGCAGCTCGGATGAGAACATGCAGCCGGCGCCTCACGCCGAAACTTCGGTCAGGGCGCCCGCCGTCTTCACGGCGTGATCGAGTACGAATTGCAGCTTGGCCGCGTGGGCAAAACCCGGCTCATCCGGCTGCCCTTTTTGCACCGCTTTTGCAAATCGCTGGAAATTGGTGATAACCGGTTCGACCTCGATCTTGCGCCAGATTGCCTTGTCGGCATCGGCGCCTTCGCAGACCCTGAGGGTCGAACCTTCAGGCGTATGCACCACCTCCAGCGCGCCCTTGTCTCCATGCAGGCGCAGGCGCAATTCGTTCAGATGGCCGGTTGCCCAGCGCGTCGCATGAATGACGCCGGCCGCACCGTTTTCGAGCTCTGCCATCATCAGAAAACTGTCATTGGCATCGAGCTCATACTCGCCGATCCGGTTCCCGGGACTCTTGTCGAACACCTTGAGATGCGATGCCGCCGCCTTGACGTCGCTTCCGGCGGCAAAGACCGCGAAGTCGAGAATGTGGATACCGACGTCGCCCAGCACGCCATTGGAGCCGTGCTTCGTCGACAGCCGCCAAAGCCATTGCGATTCCTTGGTCCAGTCGCCCCAGGCCTTCGAGACCAGCCAGCTCTGCAGATAGGACGCTTCGAAGTGACGGATGGCGCCGAGGCGGCCGTCCAGCACCATCTTGCGCGCTGCCTGCAACGGCGCCACGTTCCGATAGGTAAGGTTGACCATCGTGACCTTGCCGGATGCCGCGGCGGCATCGGCCATTTCCTTGGCTTCGCGGTAGTTGACCGCCAGCGGCTTCTCGCAGAGGACATGCTTGCCCGCGGCGAGTAACTTCATCGTCGTGGAATAGTGCGCGCGATCCGGCGTGACATTGGTGACGGCGTCAAATTCTCCCCAGGCAAGGGCGTCATCGAGCGACGTGAACGTCAGCGGGATAGTATGCCTGAGCGCGAAGGCCCGCAGCCGAACCTCATCCGTATCGACAGCGGCAACAATTTTGACGCCGGCGATTTCCGAAAAATGCATGGCATGGGTATTTGCCCATCCTCCGGTACCGAGAATGATCAAGCGCATTCTTTTGTCCTCATCGTTATCCATCAAAGCGTGAGCGGCCGCGCGATCATCACGGCGTCTTGCGGGGCCAAACGGCCCCTGCCCACGGCATCTCATCTGTTATCGGTAACCGGCTTCGCCGGCCTGGTGCAGTCTCGGGCCGCGTTCGACGATCGGCTCCAGCGCCTTTTCTACCGGCAC